>NZ_JBNHHC010000062.1:0-16399 GCF_059091865.1 Arthrobacter sp. B0316-1-20
CCCGGCCGTTATATGTGCTGCGGGGATAAGCACCGATAGCTGTTGTATTCCTGGTCATGGCAGCTGCGGAAACCGCAGGTCCGCCGGTACATCAGGCGCCGGTTGCAGGATGTGTGCGGGTCTGAAGCCCGGTGGGGCTTATTCGCATGAGGATGTCCACGCAGTCCAGGGCCGGCCATGGCCGGGCTGTCCTGCCGGCGGGAGGCGACGGCCGTGAAGTCCGCGGCGGATCCGCAGGAATGCCTGCTGCCCGGTTCCGGGGTTCTGGCCCCGCTGTGCTGACCCCGCTGTGCTGACGGGGTGCAGTAACACCCCGGAGCACGGCTCCCGTCCCGGGATGCGGGGCGGGAGCCGCGGTTCTAATAATTGGGGTCATTAAAACCGATCCACTACGGCCAGTGCAGGGACGGGCTGTTGCATTTACCTTGGGCCCGCCGGCACCCGGGGCGTCAGAGGGCGCCGGTGCCGAAGAGCAGGCCGAGCGCGTAGGTCACCGCCGCGGCGCCGTAGCCGATGGCCAGCTGGCGCAGGGCCCGTTTGAGCGGCGGGGCGCCCGAGAGCAGGCCCGTGATGGCCCCGGTGATCAGCCGGGCCAGTCCGACGATGACCCCCGCGACGATGACAGCGGCCAGCCCCTGCAGGCCGACCAGGTAGGGAAGCACCGGGATAATGGCGCCGGAGGCGAAAAAGCCGAAACTGGACAGCGCCGCGCCCATGCCGGTGCCGATGGCCTCGTGCTCATCACGGTCCGCGGTCCGGGGCTCTTCCGCCCCGACGGAGCCCGGATCGGCCAGAGCTCGGCCGCCCGGTCAACAGCCTGCCGGGCACTCATGCCGCGGGCCCGGTAGATCAGGGCCAGTTCATTGGCTTCCTGGTCCAGGCGCTGCAGAGCCCGGCGGGCTTCGGGGTCCGGGATGGAGGCTTCCAGCAGTTCGCGCTGGGAGCGGACGGAGACGAATTCGCCGGCTCCCATCGAGAGGGCACCGGCGAGCAGACCGGCGATTCCGGTCAGCAGCACGACCCGGTTGGGCACCCCGCTGGCTCCGACGCCCAGGACCAGCGACAGGTTGCTGACCAGCCCGTCGTTGGCGCCGAAAACCGCCGCACGGAAGGTTCCCGAGAGCCGGTTGCGTCCGCGGGCGGCCAGGGCCCGGACCACCTCCTCGTGGATCTTTTCGTCCGCGGCCATGGCCGCGGTCGCATCGGCGTCCCGCTCGTACGGGGAGCGGGATTCGGCCCGCTGGGCCAGGGCCAGGACGAAGACCGAACCGAACCGGCGGGCCAGCAGGTCCAGCAGCCGGGTCCTGAGATCACCGCGCCGCGGGCGGCCGATGTTGTCGCCGTGCAGGTTCTCCCAGTGCTGTTCGTGCCGGCTTTCGGCCTCGGCCAGGGCCAGCAGAATCGCCCGTTCCTCGCCGGAACGCCGGCCGGCCAGATCCCGGTACACTGCGGCTTCTGCCCGTTCATTGGCCAGGTGGCCGGCTGATTCCGGTCAGGCACATCGGTCATGACTGTCCTCACGGCTGCGCACTGACCGGAATGCGGCGGCGGGCGCGGCTTCGATCAGAGCAGAATCTGATCGAAGGTCTCGCTCGCCCGCCATTTGTGGCGGGTGGCGCACCGGCCTCCCGTCCGGGAAACCAGTATGTCGATGCGCCGCTGCGCCCGCGCTTGGCGGGCGGTGGGAACTACTCCCCTTCGACGCCCCTCATCCTAATCCATCCGGCACCCGCCCTGACCGCCCTGACCCGCCCTGGCCCGCGGGGACCGGACGGTACCGGACGGCAGGGGACTGCACCCGTCCGACCGATCCGGTTGCCGGGCGGCTCCTCCCGCAGTGTCAGGAGTGCGCAGGCCGCCGGTTCCCACCCCAGCATCCGATCACTGGGGTGCAGTCCGGGCCGCAACCAGGCCTGAAAGGCGGATCCTGGACAGTAGCGGGCCGGTCGGGACCGGCACCGCAACCGCAGGACCGCCCCGGGCCTTGTCCCGGACGGCACGTGGCGGCGGACGGGCAGGAGGAGCACATGCAGAAAACAGCCCTTCCGGCGCTGCTGTCCGCAGCGCTGCTCGCCGGCTGCGGCACCGCCGCGGACCCGGCAGCCCAGACCCCGTCGGCCCAGACCCCGCCGGCCCAGACGCGCGCGGCCCAGACCCCGGTGGCCCAAGCCCCGGTGGTGAACCGTGCTGTCTCCACGGAGGGCACCGGAGCGCAGCAGGCGGTGCTGGCGGAACTGGCGGCGATCGATCCGCTGCTGCTCAGCGGTGATGCCCTTTCGAAGGTGCGGGCAACCTGCTCCGGCATTGCCGGCGGCGCCGAGGACCTGCTGACCGTCACGAAAATCAGATTCACCGGCCCGGGCGCGGATCCGGTCTCCGATGACCAGGCCCGCAGGATCATTGCCGCGATCAGCACTGCCGGATTCTGCGGTTCCCCGGCCGGACGGTAACGCCCTCCGCCTGCCTCCCTCCGTCTGCCTCCCTCGGCCTGTCTCGTCGGTTCCGCGGCGGCACGCGGACAGCCCTGCCCTGCGGGGATCCGATGCCCGGGGCCCGGTTCTAGGCGGCGGTGACGGTGAGGTGCGCGGCGGCGGTGGTGCTGTGGCCGCCGGGGCTGGATGGTCCGGCGGTGAGCAGGTAGGTTCCCGGGGCGGGCGGTTCAAGCAGCAGGTCGCAGCGGCCGCCGGGAGGCACTTCAACGACGGCGGTGACCAGCGGATGGGCGGTGGCCCAGGTGGGCGGGGCGGGCCCGGCCGGGTCGGAGGTGTCGCGCAGGGGCCGGCTGTCATGGGCGATCAGCTGCGCGATGGGCGCCGGGGCGGCGGCGGGGCCGGTGAAACGGGCGGTCACCGGGCGGGTGCAGGCGTTGAGCAGGCGCAGCAGCGTCGGCTTCTTCGGCCCCGGGACGAGGTTGGCGTCCAGGGCCGGCGGCAGGGGCTTGAGGTTTTCGGGGGAGTCGGCCGGCTGCCAGGCATAAACGCGCAGCAGTTCCTGCGGACCGGCCGTTTCCGTGCCGGTGTTTTCCGTCCCGGTGTTTGTCTTAACGGCGTCCTGCGGGGCGGTGATCAGGATGGCTTCGGTGCCGGGGTCGTATTCGGGCCCGTCCACGAAGGCCCGCCGGGATTCTTCACTGACGGGGAAGTCGGGGTGGGGGACCGGATCGATCACCAGCGCCCCGAGGGTATCCGGGCCGCCGGGCGGGCCGGGGCGGCAGCGGTAGAAATAGGTGCCGGCGGTGCCGGTGTCCGGGTCCCCCGGGATGCCGGGTTCGGGGACCCACCGGCCGGGGCGGCGGCGGGCAGCCTCGAAGGAGGTCACCGGCCGTGCGTGCCCGCTGCCGGCGTCCGGCCAGGGGACGGTGCGGACCGTGCGGCAGTCCTGCAGGGTCACGGGCACCGGTTCGCCTTCGGCCAGGCGCACCGGCGGCGCCGGCAACCCGGAGCGCCGGTCCCCGGAGTCAAAGGCCCCGCGTCCGGTGCCGCCGCTGCCCCCGCCGGCCGTCAGGGGTTCCGGTTCCGTCCCGTGCCCGGCAGCCGCCGCCGCGTCCTGACCCTGATTAACAAGCCCATGTACCCATGGTGCCCTCTTCCCTCTAGGCGGCACACCCCCATCCCGGGGATAAAGGAGAACCCCCCCGTACGGGCGGCCTAAGTTTGAGGATGTCGCCCGCGGGGCTGTGGTGCCACGATGGTGGTATCAGGACGGTCATCCTGCAGTCGGGGCCGTCCGGCGCCAAGGGAGCCTGTCATGCCCGCCAACCCAGTCCGTCTTCGCCGGTACACCACCGCAGCCGCGCTCATCGTTGCCGGTATCTTCAACACCGTCGCGTTCGCCGTGTGGCCCTGGGGCCGGGACGGCACCCAGGAGGCCTTCGTCGAGGCCGTCACGGGCAGCTCCTCGGCCGGTCAGCTCGGGCCTTTGCTGCTGCATTACGGTTTCGTGGCGCTGGCGGCCGGCCTGCTGGGGCTGCTGGAAATGCTGCGGCCCGGCCCGGCAGTCTGGGGGCACATTGCCGGGGTGCTGGCCTTTATCGGAGTGGTCGGTTTCCTGCCGTCGGCGCAGATCTTCTGGTTCCTGCGCGCCGCCGACAGTGCTGCGGTCTCCTCCGCGCAGCTGGCCGCCATCGCGGGGGAATACCCGGGGGAGCTGGCACAGACCGCGATCTACCGCCCCGCCGTTTTCATCACCCTCGTGGCGATCCCTGTCTTCCTGCTGGCGCTGTGGCGCAGCGGTGTCGTGTCCTGGTGGCCGGCCGCGGTGATGTTCACCGGCATGGCGCTGCCGGTCTTTTTGCCCTACGGCGCTCTCTTCCCGACTTTGGCGGCCGCAGTCCAGGCCGTCGCGCTGATCTACATCGGCCTGCAGGTACTGGAAGCCGGCAGCAGCCCGCGCAGGGCCCTGAAACCCCGGGCCGGCAGACCGGCGCCGCGAAAGGGAACCCAAACCCAGCCCGGACCGGCCTGACAGGCGAGGGCCGCCGGCTGGAGCACCCGGCTCGGAAGACCGGCGGCTCCACCCAAACTGTGGGTGTCATATGCGCTGTTATCGGCGGCGGCATGGCGTTGAGCAGTTAAGCACCGTTGGCCGTGCTGGCGGTCTTCGGGTCAGGCGGCCCTCCGGACCTGTGCTTAGCGCTTTTTCCTGAAGACCCCCAGAATTCTTGCGCCGATGTTCCTGAGCTCCGGGTTGCTTCCCGTGCCTGCTGTGGTCCGCCCGCCGGTGGAGGCGTGTCTGGAGGCCGTTCTGCCTGTGCCGCCCAGTTTTTGCGCGGCGTTTCTGATCCTGTCGCCCATACCCATGGTCGTTCTCCCTGCGGTTGGTGCCCGTCGGCAGAAATGCCGGCCGGTCAGCTTCATCCTAGGGGCCACGGTGAACCGGCGCACCCCTTAAGAGCACCGGCAGGAGCCGCGGGGCAGGGTGAAACGGTGCGGGCCGGTGTGTGGTGTAGCCGTGCGCCGGTTTGCCGGTATTTTCCTGCCCTGCACCGGTTTGCCGGTATTTTCCTGCCCTGCACCGGTCGTTGGGGCGGTCCTTCCCGGGAGGATCAGACGGTGGCCGGATCCCGGCGTCGGGATGGTTTTTCGTCCGGGAGGGCGAGCCGGAGGACTTTGGCCCATGAGGATCCGACCTGTTTGAGCAGCGGCCCGGAGGTGTAGGGCAGCCCGTAGCGGCGGCAGATTTCGCGGACCTGGGGGGCGATCTCCGCGTACCGGTTGGAGGGCAGGTCCGGGAAGAGGTGGTGCTCGATCTGGTGGGAGAGGTTGCCGGTCATCAGGTGCATGAGCCTGGATCCGGAAATGTTGGCCGAGCCGATCATCTGGCGCACGTACCAGTCTCCGCGGGTTTCACCGTCGGCCATGTCCTCGGTGAAGGTGTCGGCGCCGTCGGGGAAGTGTCCGCAGAAGATGACCGCGTGGGCCCAGAGGTTGCGGACCGCGTTGGCTGCCAGGGTCCCGTAAAGGGCTTGTTTGCCGGAGCCGGTGAGCAGGGCCAGTGCCGGGGTTGCCGCGTAGTCCTTGGTGAGCTGCTTGGCGGCCTTGCGTCCCATGGCCTTCAGGTCCCTGATAAGCGCGGCTTTGCTCTTTCTGCCTTCCTTGTATTCCGGGATTTCCAGGTCGTAGATCGCTATTCCCCATTCGAAGACGGGGGCCAGCAGCGCGTTGTACAGGGGGTTGCCCAGGTTGAACGGTTTCCAGGGCTGGTCCGGATCCATGCGCAGCAGGTTGTATCCCACATCGCGGTCCTTACCCACGACGTTGGTCCAGCGGTGGTGCAGGTCGTTGTGGGTGTGCTGCCAGGACCGGGCCGGAGTGACGAAGTCCCATTCCCACGTGGTGGAGTGAATGTCCGGGTCCCGCATCCAGTCCCACTGGCCGTGCAGCACGTTGTGCCCGATCTCCATGTTCTCCAGGATCTTCGCGAGAGTCAGCATGGTGGTGCCGGCGACCCACGCCGTTTTGTTCTTGCTGACCAGCAGCGCGGCGCGGCCGGAGATCTCCAGGACGCGCTGGATCTTGATCATGCGCCGGATGTAGGCGGCGTCGGAGGCGCCGCGTTTTGCCAGAATGTCGTCGCGGATCGCATCCAGCTCGCGGCCCAGTTCGGCGACCTGTTCGTCGGTCAGGTGCGCGGCCGTCGGCGGACGGACGACGGGCCCGCCGGAGGCGGCCAGGGCCCCGGGCCGGGGTTTGGGTGCGGCTGCCGCCGCAGACGCGGCCGCGGATGTCTTCGGCTGCTCCGGGGAGGTCGTGCCGGCGGCCGTAGCCGGTTCCGGGGGGTTGGAAGTAAGGGTCATGGAACGATGCTCCTCAGAGTTCGAGGTTGACGGGTCCGGCTGCTGCCGAAACACAGGTCTGGATGAGTTGGCCGGGTTCGCCGTGTACTTCCCCGGTGCGCAGGTCGCGGACGCGGCCTGCCCGCAGCGGCACCAGGCAGCTGTGGCAGATGCCCATGCGGCAGCCGCTGGGAAGCAGCAGGCCGGCGTCTTCGCCGACGTCCAGCAGCGGAGTATCCCCGTCCGCCGCAACCTCCCGGTCGGAGGTCTCGAAGGTGACCGGTCCGCCCTCGTGCCCGGTCCCGCCGGACAGATCGGTACTGAATCGCTCAATCGTCAGGCTGCCCGCGCTGTTTCTGCCGGCCGATGCTGCCTCCGCCGCCCACAGCGCCTCGGCGTCGGTGAGGAATTCCTCGGGCCCGCAGGCGTAGGCGGCGCGGGCGCGCCAGTCGGGGCAGAGCCGTTCCAACGCTGCAGGGGATCCGAAGTCCAGCCGGCCGCTTTCGTTGGTGAACCAATGCGTCACGCGCAGGTTGCGGAACTGATCGGCCAGTTCGGAGAGTTCCTCGCGAAAGATGCTCTCTTCCGGCGTGCGGGCGGAATGGATGAGTACCACGTCTGCATCGGGACGGCGGGGTATGAGGGTTCGGACCATGGACATGACCGGGGTGATGCCGCTGCCGGCGGTAAGCATGAGCAGCGGCCGGGGCTGCTCGGGCAGCACGAAATCCCCCTGCGGAGGTGCCAGGAACAGCACATCCCCGGGGCGGGTGTTGCGGACCAGGGCATGGGAGACCGCACCGACGTCGGTCACGGTAATGGCGGGATCCTGGCCTGCCGCTGTGCTGAGCGAATACGAGCGCCAGTGCCACACCCCGTCCATCTCGACGCCGATCCGCGCCCACTGGCCGGCCTTGTGCGCCTGCCAGCCGCGTCCGGGCCGGAAGAAAATGGTTGCGGAGCCGGCAGTCTGGGGAACCACGCGGGTCACCACGCCGCGCAGCTGACGGGTGGAGGACACGGGGTTGAACAGGGACGCAAAATCTTCCGGGGCCAGTGGAGTGGTCAGAACAGATGCGGCACGTGCCAGCCTGCGGAGCCGGATCATGCCTTAAGCCTATGGCTTCTGGGACCGTATTTCTCCTAGTCCCGGATACGATCACATGTGCAAAACTATCATTGCGAAACAATTTAGGGGGTTCTCCGTGGAGTCCGGACCGCTCAGCACCCCAACCCAACAGGGATACGGGCCGCCCTGGCTGGCGCTGCCGAAGGAAGTGGGCGATCTTTTGCGGCCCATGGTTCCCGGGGTTGTGGAAGCCATTATCGACGCCGTTCCGAAGCTGGTGCCCGCCTACGCCCTGCCCCTTGAGGGCCGGTTCGGCCGCGGGCTGCACCGCGGGGTGGCCGAAGCGCTGGACCGTTTCCTCCAGTTGCCCGGCACCCGCCTGCCGGCCCTGTCCGATGAGAGCCGGCAGGTGGTAGCCGGTCTGGGCAGCGGTGAGTTCCGGCAGGGCCGCAGCATGGATGCCCTGCTGAGCGCATACCGGATCGGAGCGCGGGTGACGCTGCGCGAGATGTCCCGGGCCTCCATGGAGCAGGGGCTGGGCCCGAACGTTGTCGTGAATCTGGGCGAATCCATCCTGGCCTACATCGAGGAGCTCTCCGCGGTCAGCGCCGAGGCCTACGCCTTCGAACAGTCTGAACGCGCCGGAGCAATGGAACGGCGCCGTACCGAGCTGCTGGAACTGCTGCTGATGGGCCAGGCCGACGAGGCGGCCCTGCGCCGGGCAGCTTCCATGGCCGACTGGGCACTGCCGCCACGGCTCGCGGCGGTCATGCTGCCGCTGGACTGTGCCGCCGGCCTGCGGCTGCGCCTGGGTCCCAGAACCCTGGTCGTTGAACGCGAAACCGATGCCGTCGCCCTCGTCCCGGCCCCGCCGACTGCTGCCGCACGGAAGGAACTGGAGACCGTCCTACACGGCCGGTCCGCTGCCGTCGGACCGGCCGTAGGCTGGCAACGGGTACCCGACTCACTGCGGCTGGCCATGCTGGCCGCCTCGGTGCTGCCGCCCCGGCAGGACCCCCACGACCCTCCGCTCTGGGCCGAGGACCACCTGGTGCAGGTGATCCTCGGCGCAGAACCAACCGCCATCACCGAACTGGCCCGGCGCCGACTCGCACCGCTGGAGACCCTGCGTCCGGCTCAACGCGCCAGGCTCACCGAAACCCTGCACTCATGGCTGCGGCATTGGGGCCAAAGAGCCCCGATAGCAGCAGAACTCAAAATCCACCCCCAGACTGTCGGCTACCGGATAGCCCAGCTGCGCGAACTTTTCGGCGAACAGCTGCAAGACCCGCAAGCACGGTTCGAACTCGAACTCGCACTTCACGCCGGAAGACGCTAAAGCAGTGGACTCACAGCGCAGCCGCCCCTCCACCCGACGACCCCGTCATATGCGCAGTTATTGGCATTTATGTGCCTGACGCGGGCTGTATCCGGGGGTGGAACAGGACCAATCGAACTGCATGATGGGCAGCGTCAGGGGTGTTGCCTGGCGCTGCCCATTATGGTGGTTTCCAGCCGGCGATGACCTGCGGGGCGCCGAGTTGCTTGAGCCCTTCGACGCCGAACTCCAGGCCGTAGCCGGACTGCTTGGCGCCGCCGAACGGAATGCGCGGATCGATGGCGCCGTGCTTGTTGATCCACACCGTGCCGGCCTCGATCCGGGGCGCGACCTCGGGGCCGTCGCCGGATCCGAAGACCAGACCGAGGCGCCCAGGCCGACCTCGAGCGAGTTGGCCATCTCAACGGCCTCGTCCACGCTGGAGTACTTGCTGATCGGCAGCGCCGGACCGAATTGCTCCTCGGCGACCAGCGGGTTGTCGTTATCGATGTCCGCCACCAGGGTGGTCGGGTAGAAGTAGCCGGCCTGGTCCGTCTCCGGCTCGCCGCCCACCAGGACGCGGGCACCGGAGTCCTTGGCCGCCTGCACCAGCTTGGAGACGATGTCGAACTGGGCCTTGTTCTGCAGCGGCCCGAGCCTTGGCGGCAAGAACGCCAGACCCCCGATCTGTTTAAGACAGCGGCTGCCCTGTCTTGGCATCATTTGGCGAAGCGGGGGAGGTCCAGTCAGGCGTTGGTCTGCCCGGACCGCCCCACCTAGCCTGCCTCAATATGGTTCCACCGTTCAGACGGGGCAGAAGCGCCGGCGCGGGCACATGGAATGAGCCGGCCGCCTCTGCGGCATCTGCTAAAGGCGTTCTTCCTCTGGAACGGCCAGAGCGGGGGAGCGGTATCATTTTGGCGTAGTTGAGTCGATATGGCTCAACTTTAGGACTGTGGAGGAGACGGTGATAGTGGCAGCCGGATTCGATTCGTTTCCGGTGGCAGCAGGTGACTGCCGTCCCGGGCTGGGGACCATGGCGGCGGAGACTGTGCGGACCGTAGACATGGCGGCGGAAGGCTCCCCGACCGCTGCCGGGCGTTCGGAAGATGCGCAGCCGCGGCAGCCCGGGCAGGGCAGCCCGAAGACCGCCCAATGCGACCCGGCCGATGCTGCAGGTTCAGAGCCGGCTGGGCGCGGCATGCCGGTGGATGAGCCCGCTAAAGTCGTCCGGATCGGCAGGACGGTCGGGCAGCTGCTGGAGGAGGTGCGCAATGGACCCCTGGATGAGGGTGCGCGGTACCGGCTGGCGAGCATCTATTAACAATCCGTTCTCGAGATTCAGGACAGAATCGCCCCTGAACTGGCCCGGGAACTGGACCGGATCAGCCTGCCCTTCCCAGCCGATTCCGCTCCCTCCGAAGCCGAGCTGCGGGTGGCCCAGGCCCAGCTGGTGGGCTGGCTGGAAGGGTTGTTCCGGGGCATCCAGACAGCCCTGGCGGTGCAGGAAATCGCGAACCAGACCCTGGCGGCGCAGCAGCAACTGCGCCACATTGCGCCCGCCCGCCCGGCCGCCGGCACCGGGACCGCCGAGGACGGGGATCCCGCACCTATTCACAGCACTATGGGCCCCGCGGCGGGCGGCCGGGGCGGACAGTGCAGCGGGTTCGGGTATCTCTAGCCCCGCCCGGGCAGGGAACACTACCCATGACCGACCGAATGGGCTGGCGGTACCTGACGGTCCGCCGCCGAAGGGATACCCGGTGTCACATGCGCTAGTTATCGGTCTCGGGTTGGGGTGTGTCAGGGGTGGGCGGCCCGGTCCCGGCGGGCTCTTCCTTCGGCACCGTTGATGGGAAAAAAATATGGGTACAGTTCCTGGTGCAGTAAAGCGGCAGGGACAGGAGGTCAGCCGGAACCACCACGGTTCCGGCTCTTACCATACGGATCTCATCATGGGTCTGCCCCAGCCTAATCCCACACCAATGAGCGCTGATTCCGGGGCCGGTCCGTCCGGGCCACCCCGTGAGCACAGCGTTTTGGTCGATTCCGACGCCGCTCAGCAGGGTGTATGCGGCCGAATACACGAATCTGCGACCTGCCCCATCCACACACCGGTGCCTGCCGGTTCACCGGCACCTCGGCAGGAAAGCAGCCAGGGCTGCACGAGACCCCTGACAGTGGGCCGGCGCAGGCTTGGACCGAAGGCGATACCGGGGCCAGCGAAAGAGCCTGGTAATCCGTCAGTCAATCGGGATGAGCGAAGGGCCCCGGGTCCGCCGCCGCCGATACATGTGCGCTGATATGGGCTGTGCTCAGGGAGATGGGGCTGCCTGTCCTGTGCCGCCTCAGAGTTCCGTCGCCCGGAGTGGAGGACCGGTTATCATGCCGGCCCGGAACCTGCGGCAGCACGTCCCTGAAGGGCAGCAGGGCCGAGGGTGTCAGCGCGTCAATAACATTCGTCCGGACCTGATTCTTTACAGATACCGGACAACGGCGGACCGGCTCCCGGGTGGGCATAAATACCCCGCCGCCGGTGACGGCGCTTACTTGAACCGGCCGTTCCTGAACCGGTCGCGGTGGCCGGTTGGTGGCCGTTCTGTGCTGTCAAAAGCGCGGCCGGGATACGTAATATTTATCTGGGGAAATTGTCCCCGTTATTGAGGAGTCGCTTCGCATGGCACAAAAGGTGGAAATCGTCCTGGTCTCTGATTTGGACGGGGGCCCGGCGGACGAAACGGTGCATTTCGGCATGGACGGCACGAACTATGAAATTGACCTGTCCACAGGGGACGCTGCTGCACTGCGTAAGGCCTTCAGGCAGTATGTGAAGGCCGGCCGCAAGGTCCCTGCGGTTGGGTCAACCCGCGGCAAGGCCCGGGCCGGGGCCGGCCGTGGGGATACCCGGAAAATCCGTGAATGGGCCAGGGAACACGGTTATGACGTTTCCGGGCGGGGCCGGATATCCTCCGAAGTCGCTGAGGCATATCAAAAGGCTGTGGCCTGATTCAGCGAAGATCACTGATGCCATTCAGGTCAGAGATCTTACTGAGGGCAAACAACCCGGGAGGGGAATGCAGCATTCTCCTCCCGGCTTTAATACGCCGTCGCATGCGTTGTTATCGGCGTATGTCCGAGTCGGGGCAGATTTCGGTTGCCCTCGAGGCCCGTCCAGCTTGGGTGCTGCGCACCGGCCCCCGGCCGGGTACCTGACCAAAGCCGAAAGCCGGGCCGGGGAAGAGCTTATCGGGGGCGTCGGCGTTGCGGGCCTTTAGGCTGCGTTCATTCCTGCATCCTGCCGCAGGATGTCCCAGACTTCCTGGACGGTCAGGCCTGCCGCGGAGGCAACTGATTCCAGCGGGCAACCCTCACCGACGGCGGCGCGGATGCTGGTATTCAGGTTCTCGGTGGCCCGGTCCAGGGCCCACTGCCGGTCTTCGACCTGCGCGGCGGCCAGCCATACCCGCCGCACCGACGCCTGCCGGCCGGGGACCGGATCCTGGCGGAAGCCGCAGCCGCAGACCCATTCCCGCCTGGATGCCGGGCGGGGTTCTTCCGCCGCGAAGGTGACGATCGGCAGCCGTAGCGACACATCGGCAAGGGTCATGGCCTGACCGCAGTGCACCGGAGCATCCGCCAGGGGAGGCTCCTGCACCGGAGTCTTCTGCGGGGGAAATGCCGGAGCCGGAACCACAGGCAGGGAGAAGGTGATGTTGTCTGTAAAGTCCCGGGCGGTGCGGGACTGAAGCCTGGCTGCAACAGCAGTCACGGGGTCCTCCTGATCCGAAAACTAACTAACTAGACTAGCTAGTTATAAGCAGAAGCCGGCTCTTGTGTCCAGCCCCGAGGGGCGACCGGGACTGCGGCTGTGACATCACGCGAGGCAGGGGAGATCAGTGGGGGTCGATGGCATCGACGGCATTGCGCATGCGGTGCAGGAAGGTGATTACGGTACGGGCTTCTTCCTGTGACAGGGATTGGGCGGCCTTGAGCATGCGGGCATGCATCCGCCCCACAGTGGCTCTCACCTCGCGGTCCGAGCCGGCGGTGGCCCGCAGGATCAGGGCCCGGCCATCGGTCGGATGCCGTTCCCGCCGGAGGTGGCCGCTTTGGGCCAGTCGGTCGATCAGCGTGGTCACCGACGCTGAGGTGATGCCGAGTCGGGCAGCCAGTTCCTTCGGCCCTATCGTTTGGCCGGCGGCCTCGGCCTGCAGCAGATACCGCAGGGCCAGCAGATCGCTTTCCCCCATGCCCATGGAGGAGCGCGTGCGCCGGCGCATGGCCGCTTCCGAGGCCCGGTAGTCCCGCAGGGCATCGAGAACCTCCGCCGCGGCGGCGCAGTCCCTCGTGTACCAATAGCCAGACAAGGCCGGATCCTGCATGTAAAACCCCCAGAAGGTATAGCTAGTCCGTCTAGCGATCTAGGATAGCGCGGTACCTGCGCCCGTGCAGCTGCCCATCGGCCGGGCGGGGATCCGCCGGCCCTGCGGGTATAGTAAGTTTGCTGATGATCGGGGCTGCGGCGTGGCTCCGGAGGCGGCTTCCTGCACGGGCAGGTCTTGTCCCGGCAGGAACCGGCAGGATAACGATGAGAGGGGTTTGCAGGCATGAGTGTGATGGATTATCTCTTCGGCTTGGCCGTGCTCGGAAGCGGACTGGTGGTTATCGCCGCTGGAGGGGCGCTTCTGCTTCGTCCGCCCAGCCGGCCATGGCTGCAGAACCTTCCCCGGATATCCGGCA
This sequence comes from Arthrobacter sp. B0316-1-20, assembly GCF_059091865.1. NCBI lineage: Bacteria > Bacillati > Actinomycetota > Actinomycetes > Micrococcales > Micrococcaceae > Arthrobacter > Arthrobacter sp. B0316-1-20. The sequence goes on from NZ_JBNHHC010000062.1 coordinate 13,402, forward strand.
CCGGAACCAGGAAGACCCGGACGCCTGCAGGCCGGGAGTATCTCCGGCGCGATACTCTGGTCGGCTAGAAACACCGGGCCGGCCTTCAGCCAGCCATAACGTATGCGCCGTTATCGGCGTTCGGACCGGACCGTTGGTGAGGTTGTCCGTGGCAGACGGCGCCGTGGGCCTTGTTCATCAGTGTCGGCTCTTAGGTTTCGCGGTCGGCCGGATCCGGTCCAGGACACTGCAGCGCGGTCGGGGCGGACGCCGGCCGGGACGGCAGAAGGCCCGAGTGGCCAGCGTGATCTGCTCGGCTTGGGAGCGGGTGGTCAGCGGTCGAAATGTGTTTGGGTGGCGCCCTGATGGACTGTGGCGATGACTTGGGCGGCGAGGTCGCGGAGTTTGACGTTGCGGTTGTTGGAAGCGGATTTCAGGATGTTGAAGGCCTGGTCCTGGCTGCAGGTGTTTTGGGCCATGATGATGCCGACGGCCAGGTCGATGGTGGTTCGGGACTGCATGGCTGATTCCAGGTGTGCCTCGGTGTCCTGATGTTGGGCGAACCGTACGGCGATCCGCAGTGCCTTCGAGGCCATCAGCACGTGCCGCTGCACATTCCGGATTGCGGCATCATCGTATTTGTTTGGCTGATCGGAATAGACATCGAGGCCGGCCGAGGCTTCGCCTTCGAGTTCGAAGGGCACGCCCAGGACCGAGATGATGCCGTTGGCGGCCGCCGCTTCCTGGTATTCGGGCCAGCGGAATTCCCGGCGCATGTCGGGGACGTGGACCAGTCTGTGTTCGCGGGCCGCCGTCAGGCACGGCCCGTCTCCAAACCGGTACTGGATCTCATCTAGTGCCGCGGCACGCTCGCTGCTGCTGGCCACCGTGGCGGCCGATTTATCACGAAGCAGCGTGACAGCACACCACACTTCCTCCTGTCCCTGGGCCAGGTTCTCGGCCATGAGACGGGTGAATTCCTCGAGGAACTCGGTCAGATCCCGACGCTCCAGCAGCAGATCCTGCAGCCGCTCAAGAGGGGAATCTGTGCTGGTATCACCGTTCACCTTGAGTACCTCCCGAACCGGCAGCGGTTTCTCTGATTGCCCCCTCGAATCAGGTTAGCGCTGACTGCCGGTCGATGGGAGGGCCAGTGCGGGGAGTTCTTGTGCAGTTGCTGTTCCCGCCGTCCCGGCGGGAGGGTCAGACGGACGAGGGCGTAGAGGTTCCCTTTACAGCTGATTAGTACATATGCGCTGTTATCGGCGATTGGGTGGCAGAAGAGACTCGAGGGGGCCTTGAGTGGACTGTTCCCTGGAAGTTGGAGCCGATATTGAACGGTGGGGCCTGGGCTCTCTGGGGAGAGTGGGTTGGCGGCGGTGCCTTACCGGCCAGGTTTTCTTCTGGCCGCTTCCACGCGCTGCCGGAGTTTTTCCTCGGCCTCGTCGCGGCGGCGCCACAGGGCCCGCAGATCCTTGTTGGAGTCGGATCCGGCCTTGGCGGTGTCCGGCAGTCGGGTCGGGCCGGTATGAGTGGCCTCGGATGCTTCATCGCGCATACCCCCATCGTCCCACCGGCCCGGGGCAGGGCGAAGCGAAGATCCGAACGCATCCAAATACGGCGGCGTATTCGGGCACGGAGGTCCGGTTGTTCTTCCGGCCCGGGCACCCGCTGGAGTTCATTATCTGCGGCGTCCGGGACCGCTGCGGAAGGTTTGAGGTCTTCGGGCCATCGCAGGCAGTTCACTGCGGTTGAACCCGGCCATGCCGCTCAGGTGCTGGCCGAACCGGTCGGCATGGCCGGCCGGGGGCAGACTGGCCGATTCCGGTTTCAGTTCCTACCTGATACGGCTGATCCTGTCGGGCAGTGTGCGGGATTCATTGTCACCACTGACCGGTTTTTCCGTTCTTCAGCCTGCCGCCGGTACGGCTGAGGATCCGGCCGGGGCTTTTCAGCCTACCCGGTACCGGTAACAACGTAAGGATGCCATTGACTGTGCTCAGCATGCCCATGACAGCCGGGTGCATCGCTCAGGATGAGGCGGCTGTTCGCTCACTGTTCCCGGGCCGCCTTGGCCTCATATGTGGCGGCTGAGGATGGCCTGGCTGACCTCCTTGATGGCGTGGGTGATCCTGATGCCGCGGGGGCAGGCCTCGGAGCAGTTGAAGACCGTGCGGCACCGCCAGACGCCTTCCTTGTCGTTGAGGATTTCCAGGCGCATATCGGCGGCATCATCGCGGGAGTCGAAGATGAACCGGTGCGCATTGACGATCGCTGCCGGGCCGAAGTACTGGCCGTCGGTCCAGAAGACCGGGCATGAGGAGGTGCAGGCTGCGCACAGAATGCACTTGGTGGTGTCATCGAAACGTTCGCGGTCCTGCGGGGACTGCAGCCGTTCCCTCGTCGGCTCGTGTCCGTTGGTGACCAGAAACGGCATGATTTCCCGGTAGGACTGGAAAAACGGTTCCATGTCCACGATCAGGTCCTTTTCCACCGGCAGGCCCTGAAGCGGTTCGACGGTGACGGGTTTACTGAGGTTGAGGTCCTTGAGCAGCACCTTGCAGGCCAGGCGGTTGCGGCCGTTGATGCGCATGGCATCGGAGCCGCAGACGCCGTGGGCGCAGGAGCGGCGGAAGGACAGGGAGCCGTCGTGCTCCCACTTGATTTTGTGCAGGGCATCCAGCACCCGGTCCGTCCCCTGCATGGTCAGAGGAAAGTCCTCCCAGTGCGCCTGGTCGGACAGTTCGGGGTTGAAACGGCGGATGCGCACGGTGACCTCAAAGGTCGACAGGGCGGTCTCGCCTGCTGATTCTGGAAGATCGATCCTGGATGCGGGCTCGGCGGGTTCGGTCGCCATGGAAACCACTCCCTAAAGGGGCTTTGGGTGGTATGGGGAAGCTAGGTTTATTGCCGTTACGGACCGGCTCAATCCCGGGTCACCGTCCGGGTCCGGGGCCGGTCCGGCTGTTGCCGCTGTAGGTTGCCCGGTAGCTGCAGTGCCGTTCGCGCAGGCACCCGT
>NZ_JBNHHC010000063.1:0-16247 GCF_059091865.1 Arthrobacter sp. B0316-1-20
GGACACGGGCCGATCCCCCACGGACCGGAGGGGTCCGGCTATGATGCGTGTCGTTCAGCCTCGCGGAACTGCCTGTGCAGCGGTGACATATGCGCTGTTATCGGCGCTAAAGCCAATCGCCGTTGTGTAACGACAGGGTGCTCCGGACCGGGTCCCCGATGGTTTGCGGCATCACGCAGCGTCTGCACGCGGGGATGGTTCTGCGGCTTTCCGGCAGGCCTTCCAAAGATCTGCCGGCACTTCTTAAACGGCCAGGCCGCCGGATCCACTGCTTGATCCCGGCGGCCTGCATGCTACGGCTGATCCTGGCCGGCAGTGCGTGCGGATTCATGGTGATTACCGGGACGTGCATTGGACGGCGGCGGCTTCCCGTTTTTCAGGTATGCCGCCGCCGTCCGTCGTGATCCTCCGCCCGTCCTCGGGACCGGCCGGTCAGGAACGGGCCCGGATGCCGTGGTTAGGTGTCGGACTCGTGCCGGCTGCCGGATTTGGCCAGGCCGCGGGCGATCATGTAGCCGATGGTCAGCCAGGTGATGTACTGCATCGCCTGGTTGGCGTCGAACGGATCGCCGGCATTCTCGTCGCCGTTCTCGCCCACCACTATCGCGGTGATGATCGTGCCCAGGACCGCGGCGAGGTAAACGATGAGTTCGGTGGTCTTCAGCGCGGCCTTGGTCTCGGCCAGGCGGTGGTGTGGGGTGTGCTCGTTGCGGGGTGTTGTCATGATGACTCCTGTAAGGTCGGGGCGAGCGTATCGGTCATGCATCGGGGATCGTACTGCGGTTTGGCTTTCCCTGGCGGTTTTGCCGTGGGAACTGACCTCGATCCGCAGAGCGAGGTGCTGCAGTGGTGCTTCCAGGGTGGTGGTGAGGTCCCGGACGGTTGAGTTTTGGATGCGGTCGATGATGTCCTGGATGTCGGCGCGGTTGTTGACGGTGACCCTGGCGGTGAGTTCGGGCCGGTTCGCGGTTCCGCGCAGCAGGGCCGAGGAGCCGGTGACGCCGGGCAGGGCATTAATCTGGTGTTCCAGCGCCGTGGCGAGGACGCCGGGGTCGCAGAGCGTGTAGCCGCGGGCGGGGTCATCGTGCAGCCGGTACGGGCGTGCCTCGTTTTTGCGGGGGATCTGGGCGATGATCCACAGCAGCCCGAGAAGCCCGGTGACTATGCCGAGCACCAGGGTGATCGCGGCAATATACGGCGGGTCGAAGATGGACCGGAGGTCACCGGTGATCACCGGCTCGTCCGGTGAGGCCGGCAGCAGGCCGGGGGCGTTGAGGATTCCGGCGAGCTGCCCGCTGGCGAGCAGCAGGAGCAGGGCGCCGGCGAGCAGGCTGAGCAGGCCAAGGATGAGCAGCCAGGTGCGGTTGAGGACTCCGGCGGTCTGGCGCATCATGATCCTTCTTTCCGCGGTGCGGGGAGGGCTTTCCACGGTGCGGGGAGGGCGGCAGCCATGTCAGGTTTTCCTGGAGCGGACTGCCGCGCTGACCCGTGGCATCGGTTCCAGGCCTGTGGATTCAAGCCGTTCCTGTACTTTGGTGATGACCCTGGTGCGCAGTTCATCGGTTTCGTGCAGGGGGGTGTTTATGGTGAGGTGGACCCTGCGCCCGGTGACGGTGGCGGAGGCGGTGCCGACGCCGTCGATATGGGCACAGTGCGCGCAGGCCAGGCGGGCGACCGCGCTGCGGGTCATGACGATCTCGCGGCTGGGGGGCGGCTGAGCCGGAGCGGCGGTGTCCGGAGCGGCGCTCCGGAGCCCGACGGCGTTGAAGCTGCCGGGCAGCAGGGCCAGCAGCAGCAGTGTGAGTCCGGCCAGCAGCAGCACCGTGCCGCTGACCCACACCGCAGGATCATTCCATCTCAGGGCGGCCGCCCAGTCCCGCAGGCCGGCCAGGAACGGGGGCCACATGCCCTCGGCCAGGCGAGCGATCGAGAGCCAGGTCAGGGTGATGCCCGCCCCCAGCATCAGCAGTCCGATGATGAGAGCCGGGATGGCGCGGCTGGGCCGGTGGCGCAGGGGCGTGGACCGGGCGTCGGTCCTGCTCATAACAGCCTCCTGGGCCCGCTGCCGTCCTCGGAGGCGGTGAGCCAGGAGACGGTGATGTCGACCTGGCGCACGTCGAGCCCGGTCAGGGCTGTGACGCGGTCCATGATCCGCTGGCGCAGCTCTTCGGTGGCCTGCCGCAGCGGCACCGGATAGCGCAGCCCCACGGTTACCGACAGGGTTGCGATGTTGCCGGAGAGTTCCACCTCCGCGCGGGGGCGGGCCGAAAAATCGGGGCGGGAGCCGATGCCGAGGAATCCTCCCGAGGAGCCTCCGGTGACGCTGGCCTCCCCGGCCGCCTGAGCGGCAATTTTCTTGACGACCTTTTCATGGAGCACCAGTGCGCCGCGGGAGCCGGGATCATCGGGCGGACCCGGACTCCCGCCGGGTCCGGGAGAACGGGTGAGGGTGTTCCCGGACATTGTTCTCACCGCCGCTCGGAGGCTCTGCCGAGCATGGCCTGCAGGTCCAGTTTGCCTTCCAGGACACGGCCGATAATGAAGCCGATAACACCGAACAGTGCCACCACCGCGAACGCGGTGAACCCGCCAAACGCCAGAACAATACCCAGAGTGAGAGCGACGGCCAGACTGATGTGCGTCGGTGACATCGGGGTCCCCTTTCATGGCCGGTCCTGACCCTGCAGCCAGGGTGAGGACGGACTACAGGTGATGGGCCGCTCAGGCCAGCTCGGTGGACTTCTCTTCCTGGTCTTCCTCGGGAAGGTGGACATCGGTGACGTGGATGTTCACCTCGAGCACCTCAAGGCCGGTGGCGTTTTCCACCGACTGGATGACGTTGCGGCGGATGGAGCGGCTGACGTCCACGATGGAGACGCCGTACTCCACAATGATGCTCAGATCAATCGCCGCCTGACGCTCGCCCTTCTCCACGCTCACGCCGCCGCTGACGTTGGTCTGCGCACCGGGGATGCGTTCGGTCAGGTGGCTGAAGGCCCGGCGTGCCGCGGTGCCCATGGCGTAGACTCCCGGCACCTCGCGGGTGGCTATTCCTGCTATTTTCTGCACCACGGTTTCAGCGATGGTGGTATCACCGAAGTCCGTGTGCAGCGGCCCGGTTTTCTGAAGCTGCTTGTCGGAATCATTGCGCTGGCCCTCTTCAGGGGTGGCCAGGACACTGGAAGGGTCTTGGGTATCTGCCATCAGGACCATCTCCGGGGGTAGTGGCATTATGCTGCGGACACCACTAGAGACGTGCTGCGCCCCTGTAGCTCACGGAAATACCGGAACTTTCTTTTCTTCGGCCCTGCTGCGGACCTGGGGCTCCGCTTGTTACCGTCAGGGGTAGCGAGCATGCCCACGGACGGGCAGCAGTTCTGTGAGGAAGCATATGGACCCCTACAGGGAACATGCCCGGACCACTCTTGACGGCCTGGATGAAGGCACCATCATCGCCCGTGCACAGGACGGGGACACCGAAGCCTTCGAATACCTTGTCGACGCCTACCAGCACAGACTGTTCCGGCTGGCCTGCCGGCTGCTCGGCGACCGTGCCCAGGCCGAAGACGTGGTGCAGGAGACCCTGGTGGCGATGTGGCGCAAACTCCCGCTGCTGGCCAGCCCCGGCGCTTTCAGCGGGTGGCTGTACCAAGTGGCCACGAACCAGTGCCTGGATATTCTGCGCAAACGGTCCACCCACCCCGAGGAACCCACGGAAGCCGGGGAACTTCAACGCTGTGCCGACGCCCGGCCAGGCAGCCGCACTCTCAGAGGGGACCCAGGGTACGAAGCCGAGATGTCCGCCCAGCTGCATGACCTTGCATCCGCTCTGGAAACGTTGTCCCCTAATCTGAGAGCCACGTGGCTGCTGCGCGAAATGCACGGGCACAGCTATACCGAAATTGCGGCCATTCTTAAAATCACCGAAACCACCGTCCGGGGCCGGCTGGCCAGGGCACGCCAGCACCTGGCGGAGAGGATGAACCCATGGCGCTAGATGATCAGATCCCCCGCCTGGGCTGCGGACGACCCATCGACGAGGTTTGGCGGACCGTCGACCGCCCCCCGAATGCCCATGAGCGCAGCTGCCGGCAATGTCAAACAGCTCGGGCGAGCCTGCGCAGTCTGGCCGAAGCCACCCGGAGCCTGCGGCATAACGACACTACGGATCCTGCGCTCCGTCCCCGCACCAGGGTAAAGGAGACCATCATGACCCTCGTTAGGGCCGAAGTCCGCCGCGGCAGCCGCCTGCCCGTCCGCCGAGACAGCCTCGGGGACATTGCCATCAGTGAACAGGCCATTGCTTCTCTCATCCGATGGGCTGCCGCCGGGATCCCCGGCGTCAACGCACGGCGCTGCCACATCGAACTTTTCCAGTCTCCCGGCCCACTGGTCACCGGGGTGCCGGAACCGGACCCCGATCCGCTCGACGTCGCTGTGAACGTGCGGATTTCCGTCGCGACAGGCACCCCCATACCCGAGGCAGCTGCTGTGCTCCGCGAACGGGTGACCAGCGCCCTGGCCAAACACGTGGGCGTGCGGGCCCGGACCATCGACGTGCTGGTAGAGGACCTGCACGATGTCTGAACCCGTCGAGGGTCGCCTCATCACCGCCGGGGTCCTCGCCCGGATCATCGCCCGCACCGCCCGTGAAACCCCCGGGGTCATCCGCCTCGAACCTACCCTGAAAAACGCCCTCAGGGGCCTGGGCGGGGCAACCGTGGACAGCCTGCATCCGGGTGAGAAAACCTCCGGTGACCCACGCCCGGACGGCATCTCGGTGATCATCCGGGACGGGATCGTGTACGCCGACATCGACATCGCCACCGACATGGCCCACCCGGCCCTCGACGTCGCCCACAGCCTCCAAACCGCGGTCCATGAAGGAATCAGCCGCACCGGCCTCACCGCCGGCAACATCAACGTGACCCTCCTGGCCATCGAACCGGCCACCGCACCAAGACCTCAGGTTCATCCTGGAGCCTGATCCGCGAGGCCCCGCCTTCGCCCCTACTTCCGTATCGAGGATGCCGATCAGATCCGCGCCGCGTTCCTGGCCGCCGGCGGCACGGAAGGCTAGGCCGCCGTGACCGACCTGATCGAGGCGGCCGTGCTGCGGGAGGTGCGCCGGCTGCAGCGCAAATACAACGGCGGCAAAAAATGGGACCCCGTGGCCGCCAGGGCACTACGTACCGGACGGCGCAGCCTTCCCGGGGAACAGCACCGCACCGAACACCAGCACTGAACAGACGGCCGGTTCAAGCAGGCAACAGCAAACGGGCCCCTTGTCCTCCACTCAGGAGGGCAAGGGGCCCGTGCATCGCTCCATCTGAACCTTGGGGGAAGCCCAGATGACCCACCGAATTTAACCGGACGTTCGGTCTCCAGCAACTGGACAAACCCGCACCCCCACCGGTTCCGCAGACTCCCGGCCGGGGTGGACCGATCTGTCTGGTGAGGGGCCGGAGGCGGGATAAACTCTTGGTCGATGGGTTCCTGCCCGAACCGCGGGGGATCAGGCCAACAGCAGCCTGATCCCCTGTTTTATGTCCTTCTTCTTTTTCATCAGGAGTCACTGCCCATGGCCCGCAGGGTTCAGATTGAACTCGTCTCCGACCTCAGCGCCTGCCCGGCCGGCCGGTCGGTCCGCTTCAGTGTTGACGGCATCCGCTACGACATCGACCTGACCGGCGAAGAGGCGGCCCTGCGCGAGGCCTTTGCCCCCTACGTCCGGGCCGGCCGCAGGACGCAGACTCCCCGAAACAGGAGGACCGGTACCAGGAGGACTGGTCCCAAGGGTCCGGGCAGTCCGCCAGTGGGCGCAGGCCAACGGCTACAGTATTTCCGCCACCGGTCCCATTCCGGCCAGGTTACCCAGGCGTACTATCAAACGGCTGCCGCCTGAACAGACCCAGCAACAGCACGGACCGAGCCGGATCCCGGAGCACGGTTCCCGCCCTCCAGCGTGAACCGTCTTGTTCCGCGGGACGGACATCGTATGCGCTGTTATCGGCATTTGGGATGGCGTGAGGCAGCTTCGGGGATAGAGCCTCCTTGGACTTATGCTCGGGCGCGTAATCCGATCACGGCGACCGTGACAAGCCTGTGCACTGCGGCGTCGGAGGGCAGGCGGGCGGCTGCGTTCGTGCACCACCCAGTTCCAGCCCTGGTTGATCCAGGGTCCGTATTCCGTGCGGGCCCAGGACTAGGCAAGGGAACCGCGGCAGCGTTGGGTTCCGGTACGGAAGCAGCCGACCGGGCAGCATGCGTTGGCCGCAGCGGCTGTTCCGGAACAGCCGCCGGTCTAGGAGGCGGGGGTGTCGAAGACCGGGGGTGCGGCCTTAATGGGGTCGTTGGGGTCCGGATCGCCGTCCTTGAGGCCGACCCGGAACTGGACCATCATGTCGTGGTCCTCATGGGGCAGGTTATGGCAGTGCACCATGTAGCGGCCGCGGTTTTTCGCGTAGTGGGTGATCAGGCGGACTGTTTCATTTTCGCCGATGTAGGCCACGTCCTTGGGCCCGAGTTCCCAGGGGAACGGGGGCTGTCCGTTGCGGGCCAGGATGCGGAAGTCGACCAGGTGGATATGCACCGGGTGGAACCAGCCGCCGGACTTGTTCTCGATCTCCCATATTTCGGTGTCGCCCAGGTCGGGGGTGGCGACCACGCGCTGGAAGTTGCTCTCGATGACGTCCTGCCAGGTTTCCCCGTTGATGGTCCAGGAACCGTCCTGGCGTTCGAGGCGGAGGCGGTTGGTCCGCACGGCCTGCTCCGGCTCCAGGCGCATGGTGGGGTGTTCTTCGAGCAGGTTGGGGATGCGGTTGGTGGAGTCGGCGGTGTCGAAGGGTTCGTCGGTGACGTCGAAGGCCATGATCCGGTCGGTGAGGTCGTAGTCGATGTTGTGCGGATTCGACAGGTTGCGCAGTTCAACCCGGGTGCCGGCCCGGTACTTGGAGAAGTCGATGAGGAACTCGTAGCGTTCGGAGTTGGCGTGCCGGTAGGAGTCCACCGCCTGGGGCCGGCCCATCAGGCCGTTGTCGGTGGCCACGATGACCAGGGGTTCGCCGGTGCTCAGGGTGGGGCGGATGGAGCGGGCGATGGAGGCGTTGAGGCAGCGGAAGCGGTAGACGCGGCGTTTGACCTGCATCAGCGGCCAGGGCCGGCCGTTGGCCATGATCACATCGCCCCACAGGCCCGAGTGCGAGTGGTCGTTGTAGGCGGCCTGCCCGTCGGCGGTGAACATGATGTCGTTGATGATCAGGGGAACGTCGAATTCGCCCTGGGGCAGCAGTTCCCGCTCGGCCGGGTCATGCAGGATGTACATGCCGGCCAGCCCGGAATAGACATTCTGGGCCGTGAAGTGCACCCCGTGGTCGTGGTACCAGAATGAGGCGGCCGCCTGCAGGTTCGGGTAGTGGTAGTCCTTCCGGAACCCGGGCAGGGTGGTGTCGGACGCGTAGCCGTCAAACTGCGGCAGCGAGGCCATGCCGTGCAGGTGGGTCGAGGTGGCCGTCGGTGTGCCGCGGAACGGGTGGGTCGAGGGCAGCTGGTTGCGCATGGTGACCACCGCATGCGTGCCCCGGTCGATGCTGATCGTCGGGCCCGGGAAGATCCCCTCGTAGCCAAGGACCGTGGTGCTCATGCCGGGCAGAAAGTTCTCCAGGCCCGCCCGTTCGGTGATCACATAGTGGTTGACGGGCAGCCCGTCCGCCGGGTCCGTATCGGTTTTGACCGGCTGCAGCACCGGCGGTATCCGGAACGCGGCCTCGAACGGCCTGGGCATTTTGGACGGGGCCAGGTCGCTGGCCGATTCCGCGGCGATCGAGGACAGCGGCACGGCAAGACCTGCCGCGCCCAGGGCCCCGAGTGCGCCGAACGTGAGCACGTCGCGACGGGTAACAGACATTTGATCATCCCTAAGGGCACATCAGGGAATCGGTGAACGTGAGGCCCAGTCACGTCCACAGTCCCGGTTTTGGCCCCTACGTTGTCCCTTGTACTCCCGCCGCTGGGCGGGAGCAACGACATATCGTTTCATCCCACTGCGTACCGGCGTGTCGCCGCCATGCCCCTGCCGCGGGCATCCGGACGCCGGTTCCGCCGTCCGCAGCTTCAGGCCGGGACGGCAGCGGACCTGCAGGGCACCGGTTGATCCCGACCGGCAACGGAAGATGCGCTGTTATCGGCGTCCGGGGACGGGGTGGGCCGGCACACGCCGGAATTATCCCCGGGCTGTGGTCCGCGTGCCGGTTGGGATCCGGAGGGCACCCCCTGATTTGGGGGTGGCCGACCCCCCATGTGGGTGTTTTTCTGCTGGGTGCCGGGGTGATGGAATTAAACTTCCGACGCTAAGAAGAAGGAATCACGGCTGGGTTGTCCTTGGTTGGGGTTGCGTCGTCCCGTTCATCCGTCCGATCGGTTGTGTGCCGTTACCGGGTGCGCGGAAGTTTTTCTCGCAGTGCGGGGTGGGCCAAATGGCCAACAGCAGTATCGACCGCCGGAATTTCCTGGGTTTCGGGACGGCGGCAGGTCAGCGCGCGGCCGCGGTGCCTTCCGCGCCGGGTGTGCTCGATGTCTATATCAACGAGGGTTTCCTGCCGATGGTGGACGGGTCCCTGGTCTATCACCGCGGTTTCGGTGACCGTCCGGCGGCGGCCAATGACCCGGAGGCGGCGCTGCGGCTGGCCCCGCATGTCTTCACCGCAACCGGCCAGGTCGTGGCCAGCCGGCATTATCCGCTGGAGGCGGCTTTGCCGCCGCACGGGCGGCCCCTGCCTTTGGGTCCGGATCCGGAGAATCCGCACCATTACCTGGTCCGGCGGGCGTACTGGGCCAGTTTCTTCCCGCCCCGGACCCTGATTGCCGAGACCGGCTCCACTATCCGGCTGCGGGTGCACAACACCCTGGCCCAGCCGCACCAGCTGGTCTTCCATGATGTGGGTCCCGGCGGCAATGAGCTGGAGCCGCGCGGTGTGGACGTGGGCACCGGGCCGATTGCCCCGGGGGCGGTCGGGGAGGTGGTGCTGGACGCCCCGGAGCCGGGCACCTACATTTTTTCGGATCCGGGCAACGAACCGGTCGAGCGGGTGCTGGGGCTGCACGGTGCGCTGGTGGTGATCGATCCGGCCGATGCGTGGCGGCTGGCGCCGGGCCGGCTGGAGTTCGAGCGGCAGTGGCTGTGGATCTGCCACGATATCGTGCCCGAGTGGGCCGCGGTCGCGTCCCGGGGCGGCACGGTGGACCCGGACGCCCAACCGGCCTATGTCCGCTACTTCACCCTGAACAACTACGCGGGTTTCCAGTCCCTGGCGGTGAGCACCGACAAGGAGCTGAACGAGCGCCGGCACGAGGACACCCTCCCGTCCGGTTTTCCCCGGCAGGGTGATGTCCGGGATCTGAGTGCCTCCCGGTTCCCGGGCACGGTGCGTACCGGGCAGATGATCCGGATGGTCAATACCGGGATCGTGGACCACCAGCTGCACTTCCACGGCAACCATGTCTGGGTGGTGCGGGCCAACGGGTTCGACTTCCCGCGCGGGCCCGGATTCGTCCATCCCGCCGGCCGGCCGGTGCTGCAGCGGTGGGAGGATACGGTCTTTGTCAATCCGATGGAGCGCAAGGAGGCCCTGCTGCCGTGCCGGCGTCCGCCGGAAGTGACCGATGCGGTCTGGGAGGCGCGGACGAAGGACTGGAAGTACCCGATGCACTGCCACGCCGAGCCGTCCCAGACGGCCGCCGGGGGCCTGTATCCGGGCGGGCTGGTCGCGGACTGGGTCCTGGCCGCGCACCCGGAGCCGGAGGAACACGGGCTCTATCCCAGCCAGGTGGACTTCGCGGCCAACCAGCCGCATGAGGGCAGCCCGGAAACGGAGTTTCCGCAGCGGCCGGATGTGTCCCTGGAGTTTGATTTCTTCAACCGGAAGCTGGAATTTCCGGACGGCTCCGAACACGAGGTGTGGAGCTTCGAGGCCGCCGACGCCGGCCGGGCGCTGCCCGGAACCCTGATGCGGGCCACCGAAGGACAGATCATCCACGCCACGCTCAAGCCCAGCAAGAAGGTGCACACCATCCACTGGCACGGGATCGAACCGGACCCGCGCAATGACGGGGTCGGCCACACCTCCTTCGAGGTGTCCGGCCACTACACCTACCAGTGGCGGCCCGAGCCCGCCGTCGCCGGCAGCCCGAACGAGGGCACCGCGGGAACCTATTTCTACCACTGCCACGTCAACACCCCGCTGCACGTGCAGTACGGCATGTTCGGGCCCATCATCATCGACCCGCCCAACCACGATGACGTGACGCTTCCCGGGGCCCGGCGGTCGTTTGTGGACGGGCCCGAATACGACATTGCCACCGAAACCCTGATCGGGCCCTACTCCCTGGACGCCCGCTGGCACGAGATGAACCATGCCGCCGGGCTCTCCGGTGAGGACGTGGGCCTGAACCGGTTCGAGGCGGACCATTTCTACCTGCTCGGCGGCGTGATTCCGGAACGGCCGGCCGGTGAGCATGTCTGGAGCATCTCCGAAATGCGGGCCAATGTGGAAGGCAACGGCCGCGCCCCCACGCTGGTCCGGTTCTTCAATGTGGATTACTTCCCCACCCTGATCCGCTTTACCGATGCGGCCGGGGCTCCGGTGCCGATGGCCGAGATCATTTCCCAGGACGGGCGCCCGCTGCGCAATACCGCCAATCCGGCCGGGCCGGCCCTTCCGGTAGGGGCAACGGGCAACCGGCTGATGACCAGCACCATTGCCTCCGGAGCGGCGGAGAAGTACGACGTCCTGCTCCGCCCGCCGGCCCCGGGCCGCTACCAGATCCATGTGGACTTTTTGACCTGGCGTCCGCGGGCCGTGAGGGCCACCCGCACCGTTACCGTCACCGCCGCATAAGAGCACCAACCCACCATCCACCCGGGCGGGCCGAAGGGGCCCGGCCCGCCGGGGGCCAGACATCCATAAAGGGGATGACCATCCAATGACCGTGCACAACCCGGGCACAGCACCGGGGGCAGTACCGGGGACCTCCTGGGAACTGAAAACCCCCGCGATCACGCGGCGCACCTTCACCGTTGCGGCCGGAACGGCCGCCCTGGCGGCCGCGACCGCCTACGCCATGACCTCCACCGGAGCACGCACCGCACCCCTGACGGCACCGGCGTCCTTCGCAGCGGTGCGGATCATCCGCGCCGGACGCTCCCCGCGGTTCACCGCGGCCGGGTCCCCCGTGTTCAGCAGAACCCCCGGGGCAGCGGACTTCAGCCGGATCACCCATGCTGCAGCCCTCAGCAATGCCGGTCCGGTGCCCCAAGCCGGCGCCCACGGCCACGGGGCACCGTCCGGGGGGCCGGTGAACGAGACCTGGGCCGATGTGATCCTCATCGAAGCGGAAGTTACCAACACCGGCAGGGCGCCCAGGCTGTTCTCACCCGGCCAGCTGCGGCTGAAGGTCGGCGCGAACGGACCCACAGTCACCCCGCGCGACGCCAGCCGCGGCGCCGGCCTGATCCCGGCCGGCACCAGCGAACCGGTCTGGATCAGCTACCTCGCACCGGCCGAGGCCACCGAATTCTCCATCGACTTCACCGACCCGCAGCAGAACACCCAACTGGCCCTGGCCATTCCGCCCCTGCGCCAGGGACAGGCAGCCGCCGCCGGATATCAGGGCCACTGAACCGGTCTCCGGACTGCGGCCCTGCCTAGGCGGGCGGCCGCATGGGCAGTACCCGCCCGGCCGGTCAGCGGGGACTGCGGTGCAGGTCGTATTCGTCACTGGGCAGCAGCTTGGGGCGGCCGCCCACCCCCTCGATGATCAGCACGGTGCCCTCTTCGGGGAAAGCCTGTTCGACTTGGCCGAAATAGTGGATGGCACCGTTGCGCCGGGCTTCGATCCGATCGCCGGGGCGCAGGGCGAACAGGTCGCGGATCCGCGGGTTGAGGCTGAAGACGTTGGTCACTGTATTCCTTCCGTAGGCGCGGGGTCTGGGATCGAGGACCATCATCATGGCGGCGGCAGGCCCCTTGGGCGCTTGACCGCGTGTGCGGTTCCCGTTCCTCTGTTCTCTGGTGTGAGCGCGGGGGGAGTGCTTCCCTAGGCGGCCGAGGGGGACCGCCGGCTGTGGAGCACCGGGCGGGCGGCCTGCCGGAGGGCGTCCAGCAGGGTGGTCAGGGATCCGCCCTTGGCCAGGACCGCGCGGATGCCCAGGGCCCTGCCCTGCTGCCGCAGCGTGGCGGAGGGCTGGGCGGTGAGCAGCACGATGCGGGCTAACGGGGTGCGGGCCAGGATGCGCTGTGCGGCGTCCAGTCCGGTGCCGTCGCCCAGATCGTGGTCCATCAGGACGACGTCGGGCTTCAGCTCCCGGCACAGCCGGAGGGCGGCGTCGACGCCGGTGGCGTAGCCGATGCAGTCGATATCCCGTTCCCGGTTCAGCGCGCCCATGAGCAGCCGTGCGAACCGTGCGTGGTTATCGACAATAAGAATCCGTGTGGGTGACATTGCGGTTGCCTTTCTCGGCATACCTGCGGTGCAGGGGTGGTGTCTGGCCTGCCCGGGACGGGCAGGGGAAGCGTGGGCCGGAATATCCGGCGGAGCCGATGGCCAGAGGTTCATCGGGTCAGCACCGGAAGCCGGCGGTGCGGACACCGGCGGGCGGGACGGCACGGGGGGCCGTCCGCTTCGTGCAGTGTCCTTGGCGCGGGTACCGGAAGGGGGCCGGATACCGCCGATGGCCGGGGGTGTTCATCGCTGCCCGGGGTCCGGCCGGAAGGGCCGGCATCCGGGTGCGGCAGGCTGTAAGCCAGTGCCCGTGACGTGGCGGTCGCCGGCAGGAGTGCCGGCAGTCCGCCGGAAGGGGCAGCTGGGGGTGCAGCCCGGGCCCCGGGCAGCGCAGCCCTGCTCAGTCGGGCGAGGAACCCGGTTCCGGAGAAAGGCAGGCGTGCAGGGTCCAACCGGCGTCGCTCAGCGCCGCCCCCTGCGGTACGGGCCGGGACAGCAGGTCCGCCAGATCAGCCGCGACGGAGCCGGACCCGCCCTGCGCGGAGGCAGCCGGAGGCAACGACGGCGAGGGCGCCGGAACCGCCGGGTACGGGCCGGACGGGGTGCCGGAACCGGGAGGAATTCCGGGTTGGGCGGCTGCGTGTACGGGCGCTTCGGGGCTGGCAGCTGCGGGTCCGGCAGCTGTTCCTGAAGTTGTTGCCGGTACCCGGCTGACAGCTTCACGGGCGCCGGCTTCAGCGGCCCGATGGTGGACCTGTCCGGCCGCAGCGGCCCGGTTCTCAGCCACGGGCGGGACGGCCGCTGAATCGGCAGGCGCGCCACCGGGCAGGGAAATGTCTGCAGGGCCGGAGGCGTGCGCGGGACCGGGAGCGTCAACGCCGGAAACATCCGGGCCCTCGGTGCCGGCCGGTATCGGCGGAAGCGGGGCGCCAGGCACGGACGGCTGCACAGCAGTTACCGGTGACACGACCGGGGCCGCCATGTCCAGGACAGGTTCGGCCACGTTTAGGACGGGCTCGCCCGCATCCATTACCGGCTCTGTGGCGTCCAGTACCGGTTCTGCGACATCCAGCACGGGCTCGGCCGCCTCAAGGACCGGCTCAACGACCTGGGCAACAGGTGCAATAACGGGTTCAACGATGCCGGATACCGGCGCCACAGCCTGAACGGCATCAGCAGCTGCCGGCACCGCACGTGTGAGGGCCTGAACAGCAGGATCCGCCAAGGCAGGGACAGCACCCGTGACCGCCGGGACGAGATCCGGAACCGGCGCGGCGGCAGGACCAGCGGCCGTGGCCGGCGGTGCGGCGGGCGTTGGAGCGGGTACGGCAGCAGCTGCAGCCCCGGCCACGCCGCGGTCAGTTACCGTTGTTTCCGCCACGGGGGCGGCGACTGGGGCCAGGGGTGCACCGGTGAGATCCTGCTCGGTCAAAGCCGGGGTAAGGGCATGGGCGGCGGCGGCGCCAAGGACCATCCAGGCCAGAACTGCGAGCCCGGCCAGCAGGACGCGCCGAACCAGAGGTGCCATGCACCAACGCCGGTTTCCGCCTGCCATTACACCTCCCCCCGAGATGTCCCCCAAAATGTCGCAGCACAAAGGCTGCGGCAATGTTGATCCATGCTAGGCCCGTTCCCGGTCCCGGGCAATAGTTCCGGCTCCATAATCGGTGTTTCCGCCGTCGTGGGACGGCGGGGCCGTCATGGCCTCATCCCGAGACATATGCGCTGTTATCGGCTGTCCTGTATCTCCGTGTTTCTGTGAATCTGTGGGATGCCATCGGCCGGCCTGCCCCGTACCCGGCCGGGCCGGGCCGGTTCGTGCCGGGGAAACTGTTGGCTGAAGCGTTTGTCGGCCTCCTGTCGGGTCCTTCCCGCGGCCTGTCCGCCCGGGGCCGGGGGTGCCGGCATGCCCACTGTTTTTGCCGTGCCGGCCGGCTGTCCGGGAGCAGGAAAGGGCTTCAGGGCCGCTGTTGGGGGCGGTTGCCGGGGGCAGGATGCCATCCAGGCGGGGTCCAGGTGGCCGGGACCGGGTGGCCGCTGAATTCCCGGCACCGGCTGCAGGAGTAGCTGACCTGGCCGAAGTCCTGCTGCGGGCGGGCGGGGTCTGCGGCCGGAGCGAAACTCTCGAAGAGCAGGAATTCGTCCGTGCCGCAGGTGAAGCAGTAGGGCTGGGCGGGGCCGTTCATGCGGATAGGGGCAGCGGCGCGGCCGGATAAGGAGGAAATGCGCACTGCCGGTCACCGCCCTGCTGTCTGGGGGAGGTCAGGGACCAGTTCACTGAGTTCGGCGGGGGTGAGGTTGGCTGCTCCGCCGATCGTGTGCGGGTTTTCTCCGGCTTTCAGTGCTTCGTCGATGGCTTCGGCCAAGGCGGTTTCGGCCTGGTCCATTTTCACCTGCAGTGTTTCCACTGTGGCGGAAGCGACCCATACCTGCTTCAGTTCGTCGTTCACAATCTTGCTCCTGCTCTGCGTGTCCGGGCCCGGCGCTGCTGCAGGCCGCTCAGGTCAGAGTTCCGGATGGTGTTTTCCGGAAAGAACCGTGAGCCATGAAAATTTACAATGTAAGCCCCGCAGAATGAAATCGGCGGGCCGGCCTCCGCTGCTGCGAGGGGCCGGAAGACTGTCCCGGGCCCGGGTGCGTAGGGTGGAAGGGCAGGTCCAGAAAGGGGTGGACAATGGCCCGAACCGATTCACTGTCCAACACCGGCGCGGGTGGCACGGGGGCGGATAAGCCCAGGCTGGAGCGGCGGCGCATCCTGCAGGCCGGTGCGGACTTCATCGAAGAGCATGGGGTCCGCCGGCTGACCATGCGCCGGCTGGGTACGGAGCTGGGGGTGGAGGCGATGTCGCTCTACCGCTACGTTCCCTCGCGCGAGGATCTGCTGGACGGGATCGTCGAGATGGTGCTCGATGAACTGCACGGCGACCCGGAAGTGTACGGGGAGCCGCGGCACGGCTGGCAGGACTACCTGATCCGCCTGGCCCACGGCTTGCGCCGCCTGGCCCTGGCGCATCCGCAGGTCTTCCCGCTGATTGCCACCCGGCCCGCCGAGGCGCCGTGGGTGCGTCCGCCGCTGCGCAGCCTGCGCTGGGTCGAATCCTTCCTCCGGGCGCTGAAATCCTCAGGATTCTCCGATGAGTCGGCGGTGGCTGCGTACCGGGCCTTCAGCAGCTTCCTGCTGGGCCATCTGCTGCTGGAGGTGGCCGCGATGGGAGCGGACGTCGGCCCGGAGGATGCCGATCCGCGTCCGCCGCAGGAGGCGGATCGGGACGGGTACCCGCTGCTGGGGAGCCTGCAGCCGCTGCTGTCCCAGGACCGGTCCGCACAGGAATTCGAGGAGTCCCTGGAAAACCTGCTGGACCGGCTCGAAACCCTGGCCGGCCAGGCGTGACCGAGGCCGGTTTTGCCCTAATTTACTAAGCATGCTTAGCTTACGTTGTAAGCGGGATCCGAGTGAGGAGAGAGAAGCATGCAGGTTATCCGTGACAACTATGACGCTTCCCGGTTCGATGCCTACGTTGACGGCTCCCTGGCCGGATCGCTGCACTACCGCGTGGAGGACGGCCGGCTGTGGCTGCTAAGCGTGGTGGTGGACCCCGAGTACCGGGGCCCGGACCTGGGCGGCCGGCTCGTGCGCGAAGCGCTGGCGCAGGCCCACCGCCGCCGGCTGGCGGTCCTGCCGTTCTGCATTGAAGCGCGCAGGCAGGTCTTCGCCCACCCGGTCTATCTCAACCTGGTCCCGGAAACCG
>NZ_JBNHHC010000064.1:0-16027 GCF_059091865.1 Arthrobacter sp. B0316-1-20
CCCGCTGTGGCGCCTTCCTGGGGTGCCGGGCTAATTACATCAACAACGCCGGCGGGGCCCCCCGACCCAGGGGGGCCCCGCCGTCGTGGGGAAAGGGAAAAGGAACGCATGAAGGCCCAGGTGATACTGCAGTTGGTGCAGCTGCAGGACGGGTTCGCGGCTGCCGGCGAGCCGGACCGGCGTCCCAGCATCCGCACGCGCACCCGTGAAGCCGTCCGCCTGCTGGCGGCGCAGGAACTGGACGTTGACGCCGACCGGATGCGGCTGGCGTTTGACTGCCGCAACTGCCAGCGGGGCAACGATGGCCGGCATGGCCAGCCGCAGCTGCTGCTGGACGGTGCGCCGGCAGCCGCCCGCCTCAGCTACGCTCGGTCCGGGCGGTGGCTGCTGGCCGCGCTGTCCTTCCGTCCCGTGCTGCTCGGTGTCGACATCGAAGACGCCGGCGATGACGCTTTCCGCCCCGAGGACAACATCGACGCCGTCATGCTTACCGCTGCAGAGCGGCCGCTGGTGGAACAGGCTGTAGATCCGCGCCGGTTGAGGGCGCAACTGTGGACCAGGAAAGAAGCCGTGCTGAAGTCCACCGGCCACGGGCTGCGGCTGGCTCCGGACACGATCGGCGTTGCCGGCGCCGACGGCGAACCCCGGCTGTCCAGCTGGCCCGGCGAAGCAGGGGACCGGCCCGGCCTGCAACTGTTGGACCTTGCCCTGACGGACGCCGGCGGGGCAGTGCCGCCGGGACTGGCCGCGGCACTGGCGGTTGGTGGCTCGGCCGCCCCGAAGATCACCTACCGGGACATCGCGGTAGTCGACGGCTGAACAGCCGGCGCGACAGCAACTGCCCGGCCGGCTGCCCTGCCGCCGGAGGCACGCCGGTCAGCGTAGGGTGACGCGCAGCCGGCGCAGGGACGGCCGCCCTTACGGAACCAGCAGCAGCTTGCCGGTGGTGCGGCGGGCCTGCAGGTCCTCGTGTGCCTGCGCCGCTTCGGCCAACGGGTATTTGCGGCCCACCCGCAGCTTCAGCTGGCCGGACAGCACGGCGTCGAACAATTCGCTGGAACGCCAGCGCCGTTCCTGTGGCGTCAGCAGATGGTCGTTCAGCTTGGGGCGGGTGATGAACAGCGATCCGCCCTGGTTGAGCCGCTGAAGATCGAACGGCGGCACCTGGCCGGATGCGCCGCCGAAGAGCACCAGCATGCCGCGGGTGCGCAGGCTGGCCAGCGAGCCGTCGAACGTGTCCTTGCCGACGCCGTCGTAGACCACGTCCACGCCGGTGCCGGCGGTCAGTTCCCGCACGTGCCGGTCAAATCCGTCGTAGCGCAGAACTACATCCGCGCCGGCGCTGCGGGCCAGTTCTTCCTTTTCATCGGTGGAAACCGTGGTGATCACCCGGGTTCCCTTGGCCTTGAGCAGCTGCGTCAGGATCAGGCCCACGCCGCCGGCACCCGCATGGGTGAGTACCGTCTGGCCCGGCTGGACCCTGAAGCTGGAGTTGATGAGGTAATGCGCCGTCATGCCCTGCAGCGGGATGGCGGCCGCCACATCGTCGTCTACGCCCTCTGGCACCGGGAGTGCGGCCTCGGCGGAGACCACGGTGTACTCCGCGTAGGTGCGGTCGCCTTCGGCGAAGGCGACGCGGTCGCCGGGGGCGAAGCCGTCGACGCCGGCGCCAACGGCTTCGACCGTGCCGGCCGCCTCGGAGCCGGGCGTGTAGGGAAACGGGACATTGTAGACGCCGCTGCGCTCATAGGTCTCGACGAAGTTCACACCGGCTGCTGCCACCTTCACCAGCAGTTCGCCCGGGCCCGGTTGCGGAACATCGACGTCCTGCAGCTGCAGTACTTCCGGCCCGCCGGGAGCGGTAGCCACGATTGCCTTGGCCATTTCAGGTCTCCTTAACACTCTGGGGGAGTCGTTGCCGGCAGCTAGACTGGTCACGGACCAGCCCGCTCTGATTCCATCGTAGGCGTTTGCCGGCCCCGCTCGGCCCGTTGCGAAGGCGCTCAGCACCGAGGGTGCCAGCTGTATCGCGGCGGCCAGCACCACGGACCCGCCATTGGCCCGGCATTGCATAAATATCCTCTGTTGTGAATACTTTTGCTGTATGCTGGTCGCCATGACGATTAAGGTTGCAGTGTCCGGTGCCAGCGGTTACGCAGGCGGCGAGGTTCTCCGCCTGCTGGCCGGCCATCCCGATGTCTCGATTGGGGCGATCACGGCGCACAGCAATGCCGGCGCGCGGTTGGGCGGACTGCAGCCGCACCTGCATTCGCTGGCGGACCAGGTCTTGGTCGACACCACGGTGGAGAACCTGACCGGGCACGATGTGGTGTTCCTGGCCCTCCCGCACGGCGCCAGCGCGGAGATTGCGGCGGCGCTGCCGGCGGACACGCTGGTGGTGGACGCCGGTGCGGACCACCGGCTGGTCGATCCGCTGGCTTGGGAGAAGTTCTATGGCTCGGCCCATGCGGGCAGCTGGCCCTACGGACTGCCGGAACTGCCCGGCCACCGGGACAAGCTGCGGGGCGCCCGCCGGATCGCTGTCCCGGGTTGCTATCCCACCAGTTCGCTGCTGGCACTCACGCCCGGTTTCGCCGCCGGTCTGCTGGAGCCCGAAGATGTGGTGATCGTTGCTGCCTCCGGCACCTCCGGCGCGGGCAAATCCGCCAAGGTCAACCTGATTGGTTCGGAGGTCATGGGAGGCATGAGCCCCTACGGCGTCGGCGGCGGGCACCGGCACACCCCGGAAATCGAACAGGGGCTGTCCGCAGCCGCCGGCGAATCGGTCACCCTCTCCTTCACTCCGACCCTGGCGCCGATGAGCCGCGGCATCCTGACCACCGCCACCGCACGGGTCAAGCCGGGTACGGACGCCGGACAATTGCGTGCCGCCTGGGCGTCCGCCTACGCCGATGAGCCGTTCGTGCACCTGCTGCCCGAGGGCCAATGGCCGCACACCAAGTCCGTCCAGGGCAGCAATCATGCCGTTCTGCAGTTGGCCTTCGACGAGCACGCCGGCCGCGTAGTCGTCACCTGCGCCATCGACAACCTCACCAAGGGAACAGCCGGCGGCGCCATCCAGTCCATGAACATTGCCCTCGGCCTCGACGAGACCGCCGGCCTGACCCAGCAGGGGATTGCACCGTGAGTGTTACCGCAGCCAAAGGATTCCGGGCAGCCGCTGCCACCGCCGGCCTGAAAGCCTCCGGCAAGCCGGACGTCGCCCTGGTGGTCAATGACGGACCGCTGCAGGCGGCGGCTGCTGTCTTCACCTCGAACCGTGTGGCTGCCGCTCCGGTGCACTGGTCACGGCAAGTGATCAGCGATGGCCGGGCCGACGCCGTCGTGCTCAATTCCGGCGGTGCGAATGCCTGCACCGGCGCCGAGGGCTTCCAGAACACCCACGCCACCGCCGAGAAAACCGCCGCCCTGCTCGGCATCTCCGCAGGCGACGTGGTGGTCTGCTCCACCGGACTGATCGGCGAGCAGCTGCCGATGGACAAGCTGCTGCCCGGCGTCGAAGCGGCTGCAGCGGCCCTGTCCGACGACGGCGGTGCCGACGCGGCCGTGGCGATCATGACCACCGATACTGTTTCGAAGCAGGCGGTGTTCGCCGGCGGCGGCTACAGCATCGGCGGGATGGCCAAGGGCGCCGGCATGCTGGCTCCGGGTCTGGCCACCATGCTGGTGGTCATCACCACCGATGCCGAGCTGGCACCGGCGGAGCTGCAGGCCGCACTGCGCGAAGCAACACGTGTGACCTTTGACCGCACCGACTCGGACGGCTGCATGTCCACCAACGACACCGTGGTGCTGCTGTCTTCGGGGGCCTCCGGCGTGGTTCCGCGGACGGAAGACTTCACGGCTGGGCTGACCGGGGTGTGTGCCGACCTGGCGCGGCAGCTGATCACCGATGCCGAGGGCGCCAGCCACGACATCGCCGTCACCACCATCAACGCAGCTTCCGAGCGGGATGCGGAAACGGTCAGCCGAACCGTGGCCCGCTCCAACCTGTTCAAGACGGCCATCTTCGGCAACGACCCCAACTGGGGCCGGGTGCTCTCCGCGGTGGGCACGACCGATGCCGTCTTCGAACCGGACCAGCTGAACGTCAGCATGAACGGTGTGCAGGTGTGCCGCAACGGCGGGGTGGGCGAGTCCCGCGACCTGGTCGACCTGAGCGGCCGCGACGTAACCGTGGTGATCGACCTGCAGGCCGGCGGCGAGAGCGCAACCATCTGGACCAACGACCTCACGCACGAGTACGTGCATGAGAACTCCGCCTACTCCAGCTGAGGACCGATGAAGAACACAATGCTGATGGCGCAGGACAAGGCAGCCACGCTGATCGAAGCG
Organism: Arthrobacter sp. B0316-1-20; assembly: GCF_059091865.1. Lineage (NCBI taxonomy): Bacteria > Bacillati > Actinomycetota > Actinomycetes > Micrococcales > Micrococcaceae > Arthrobacter > Arthrobacter sp. B0316-1-20. The sequence goes on from NZ_JBNHHC010000064.1 coordinate 4,357, forward strand.
CTGCCGTGGATCCAACGGTTTGCCGGCACCACCATGGTGATCAAGTACGGCGGTAACGCCATGGTCAACGACGAACTGCGGCAGGCATTCGCCGAGGACATCGTCTTCCTCCACCACGCGGGCATCAAGCCGGTGGTGGTTCACGGCGGCGGGCCGCAGATCAATGCCATGCTGTCCCGGCTCGGCATCGAATCAGAGTTCAAGGGCGGACTGCGGGTCACCACCCCTGAAGCCATGGACGTAGTACGCATGGTGCTCACCGGGCAGGTGGGCCGGGAACTGGTGGGCCTGATCAATTCGCACGGGCCGTACGCCGTGGGACTATCCGGTGAAGACGGCGGGCTGCTGCAGGCGGTGCGCACCGGCACGGTGGTGGACGGCGAGGAGGTCGATCTGGGTCTGGTGGGCGAGGTGGTCGGGGTCAATCCTTCAGCCATCCTGGATCTGCTCGACGCCGGTCGGATCCCGGTGATCTCCACCGTGGCGCCCGAAATCGGCGGCGACGGCGAGGGAACCAACCAGGTGCTCAACGTCAATGCAGATACCGCGGCCGCTGCGGTCGCTGATGCCCTGCACGCCTCGCGGCTGGTCATCCTCACCGACGTCGAGGGGCTGTACGCGAACTGGCCGGACAAGTCGTCGTTGATATCGTCACTGACGGCCGGGGAACTGCGCGGGCTGCTGCCCGGGTTGGAGTCCGGCATGATTCCCAAGATGGAAGCCTGCCTGAAGGCGGTTGACGGGGGCGTGGAGCGGGCCGCCGTCGTCGATGGCAGGATGCCGCACTCCATCCTGCTGGAAATTTTTACTGCTGCCGGCATCGGCACCCAGATTGTTCCGGACGGAGACGAATCATGAACACGGCCCATGCAGTGTCCACCGCGGCCGGCTTGGCCGGCCTGGAGGGCCTGGACAGCAAACAGCTGCTGGAGAAGTACCGCGAATCGCTGATGGGTGTCTTCGGGACCCCGCAGCGCGTGCTGGTGCGCGGCAAGGGCTGCACCGTCTGGGATGCCGACGGCAGGGAATACCTGGACCTGCTCGGCGGCATCGCGGTGAACGCGCTGGGCCACGCCGACGAGTTCCTGACCGGGATCGTGGCCGACCAGTTGTCCACCCTCGGCCACGTCTCGAACTTCTTCACCAGTCCGGCACAGATAGCGCTAGCCGAGCGGTTGCTGGAACTGGCCGGCGCTCCTGCCGGCTCCAAGGTGTTTTTCGCCAACTCCGGCACCGAAGCCAACGAAGCGGCGTTCAAACTGGCCCGGCGCAACTCCAGCCCGACGCGGACCAAGATCATTGCTCTGGAGGGCGCTTTCCACGGCCGTACCATGGGTGCCCTGGCGCTGACGGCCAGGCAGGCCTACCGCGAACCCTTTGAACCGATGCCGGGCGGCGTGGTCCACCTTCCCTTCGGTGATGAGGACGCACTGCGCGCCGCCGTCGATGAGACGGTGGCCGCCGTCGTGCTGGAACCGATCCAGGGCGAGGTGGGCGTCCGGCCGCTGCCGGAGGGATATCTGAAGGCCGCCCGGGAAGCCACCACGGCTGCCGGTGCGCTGCTGATCCTGGACGAGGTGCAGTCGGGCGTCGGCCGGACCGGCAACTGGTTCGCCTTCCAGGGCAAGGTGGCCGGCGGCGAGCGGATCGTTCCGGACGCCATCACGCTGGCCAAGGGCCTGGGCAGCGGACTCCCGGTCGGTGCACTGCTGACTTTCGGCGCGGAAACCTCAAGCCTCTTGACCGCAGGCCAGCACGGCACCACGTTCGGCGGCAACCCGGTGGCCACGGCGGCCGGGCTGGCCACCCTCCACGCCATCGAGTCGCGCGGGCTGCTGGACCACGCTGCATCGCTCGGCGCGAAGCTGCGCGAGCAACTGGCCGGCGTCGAGCACGTTGTGGAGGTCCGCGGCGAAGGCCTGCTGATCGGGTTCGACCTGGACGCCGACATTGCCGCTGCCGCCGTGGAGGCCGCGCTGGACGCCGGTTTCATCATCAACAGCCCGGGCCCGCACACGCTGCGGCTGGCCCCGCCGCTGATCCTCACCGCCGAGCAGGCCGCCCGGTTCACCGCCGCGCTGCCGGACATCCTGACCACCGCGGCCGCCCGCACCGCCGCCACCAGCAAGGACGCCTCATGACCCGCCACTTCCTCAAGGACACCGACCTCAGCCCGGCCGAGCAAGCCGAGGTGCTGCAGTTGGCCGCGGAGATGAAACAGTTCCCATACCGGTATCAGCCGTTCGCCGGCGACGGTGCCGGCCGGAAGACCGTGGCCGTCATCTTCGACAAGACCTCGACGCGCACCCGGGTGTCCTTCGCCAGCGGGATCTCGGACTTGGGCGGTGTCCCGCTCATCATCAACCCGGGTGAATCCCAGCTGGGCCACAAGGAATCCGTATCCGACACCATCAAGGTGATGGAGCGGATGGTCTCCACGGTGGTCTGGCGGACCTACGCCCACTCCGGCTTGGAGGAAATGGCGGCGCTTTCCCGAGTGCCCGTGATCAACTCGCTCTCCGACGACTACCACCCCTGCCAACTGCTGGCGGACCTGCTGACGGTCCAGGAGCACAAGGGCAGGCTGGCCGGGCTCACCATGACCTACCTCGGCGATGCCGCCAACAACATGGCCAACTCGTACCTGCTCGCCGGTGCGACGGCGGGCATGCATGTGCGGATCGGCGGACCGGAAGGCTACCTGCCGGCGGATACCGTGGTGGCCGAAGCCGAAGCCAGGGCTGCCGAAACCGGCGGCTCCGTGCTGGTCACTACGGATCCGGCACAGGCGCTGGCCGGGGCCGATGTGATCGCCACAGACACCTGGGTCTCGATGGGACAGGAAGACGAGAAGGCGCAGCGGCTGCAGCTGTTCAAGGATTATGCGGTAAACCAAGCCTCCTTGGAGCTGGCTGCCGACGACGCCATCGTGCTGCATTGCCTGCCGGCCTACCGCGGCTACGAGATAGCAGCCGAAGTCATCGACGGCCCGCAGTCGGTGGTGTGGGAGGAAGCGGAGAACCGGTTGCACGCACAGAAGGCGCTGATGGCATGGCTGATGGACAAGTCGTCGCTGGCGCCGTTGGCCATGGCCTGAGGGCGGACAAGCCATGAACACGATGCCGGCCACCAAGACCGCCCGCCAGGCAAAGATCACCGCGATCCTCACCGGCGAGTCGGTGCGCTCGCAGGCAGAGCTGGCGGCCCGGTTGGGTGATGAAGGGGTGCAGGTCACCCAAGCCACGCTCTCGCGCGACTTGGTGGAACTGGGCGCGGTCCGGGTGCGCGGCCAGGACGGCGGCCTGATCTATGCGGTGCCCAGCGAGGGCGGCGAACGAGCGCCGCAGAGCGGTGTCACCCAGGAGATTCTGGACGCCCGGCTGGCACGGCTCTGCGCCGATTTGCTGGTGACGGCCGAAGCCTCCGCCAATCTGGTGGTGCTGCGCACACCGCCGGGGGCAGCCAACTTCCTGGCGCTGGCCATCGACCATTCGGTCATGCCGTCGGTGCTGGGCACCATCGCTGGAGACGACACGGTGCTGCTGGTGACGCGCGATCCGGCCGGAGGTGCCGCCCTCGCGGCACGGTTCCTGCAGTTCGCCGACGACTCGTCCCGCAACGCCTGAACCCAATAACCTAAAACGCAAGCAACGGCCGCCGCCATGGCGGCAAGCCATCTCCGCCGGCCGGCACGGCAGCGCGCGGAACCGTCACCAGGGCGACCTGGCGGAAAGGGAAGACGACGTGACGCAGGAACCGAACACCAGCGCAGCCGGGCACACCAACGAAGGCGCCCTCTGGGGCGGCCGTTTTGCCGGGGGCCCGGCCGACGCGCTGGCCGCGCTGAGCAAGTCGACGCACTTTGACTGGCGGCTGGCGCACTACGACATCGCCGGTTCACGCGCCCACGCCAAGGTGCTGCACAAGGCCGGGTTGCTGGACGACGCCGAACTTGAGGGCATGCTCGCTGCCTTGGACCAACTCGACGACGACGTCCGTTCCGGCGCCTACGTGGCGGCCGAGTCCGACGAAGACGTCCACGGCTCGCTGGAGCGCGGACTGATCGAACGGGCCGGCGCCCAACTGGGCGGCAAGCTCCGCGCCGGGCGTTCGCGCAACGACCAGATCGCCACCCTGGGCCGGATGTACCTGCGCGACCACGCCCGGATCATTGCCAGCGGAGTGCTGGCAACCATCGACGCGCTCCTCGCGCAGGCCCGCCGGCATCCGGACGTGGCCATGCCCGGCCGCACCCACCTGCAGCACGCCCAGCCGGTGCTGCTGTCGCATCACCTGCTGGCCCACGCCTGGGCACTGCTGCGCGACGTGCAGCGCCTGGCCGACTGGGACAAGCGGGCCGCCGTCTCGCCGTACGGATCCGGCGCGCTGGCCGGTTCCTCGCTGGGGTTGGACCCGAACGCCGTCGCCGCCGACTTAGGCTTCGAGTCCGCTGCCTGGAACTCGATCGACGGGACCGCCTCGCGAGATGTCTTCGCCGAATTCAGCTGGGTCGCTGCCATGATCGGCGTGGACCTGTCGCGGATCTCCGAGGAAGTCATCCTCTGGGCCACCAAGGAGTTCTCCTTTGTGACCCTGGACGATGCCTACTCCACGGGCTCGTCCATCATGCCGCAGAAGAAGAACCCGGACGTCGCCGAGTTGGCCCGCGGCAAGGCGGGCCGGCTGATCGGCAACCTGACCGGTCTGTTGGCCACGCTCAAGGGCCTGCCGCTGGCCTACAACCGTGATCTGCAGGAGGACAAGGAACCTGTCTTCGACGCCGCAGACACCCTGGAGCTGCTGCTGCCCGCCGTCGCCGGCATGATCGAAACACTCGTCTTCAACACCCCGCGGCTGGAAGCGTTGGCTCCGCAGGGCTTTGCCCTGGCCACCGATATCGCCGAATGGCTGGTCCGGCAGGGCGTGCCGTTCCGCGAGGCGCATGAACTCTCCGGTGCCGCCGTCAAACAGGCCGAGAGCCGCGGCGTCGAACTCTGGGACCTGACGGACGAGGAGTTTGCTGCCATTTCGCCGCAGCTGACCCCGCAGGTGCGCGAGGTGCTGACCGTCGAAGGTTCGCTGGCCAGCCGCAGTTCGCAGGGCGGCACCGCACCCAGCGCCGTGGCAGCCCAAATCGAGGCGCTCCAGGCCGGCCTGGACAGCGCGCGGGACTACGTCGGCAACAGTTCCCGATAGCCTTTGCGCACCACCGCCGGAATAAGTTACCGACCGGTAGCAAATGTCTCTGCGGTAGTTTGTGAAGCGATGGGGGTGTAGCCACTAAGCCGAGGGAGCGAGCATGTCGACGCTGAGCCAGGACGAGGAAAAACTGGTTCCGGAGGGCCGGATCGAGCGTGTGGATGGGGACTACGTGTTGGCCTTCGACCGCCAACTCGACTACCCGCACAGCTATATCTGGAGCCTCCTGGCGGAGAAGGACAACGTCGCCAAATGGCTCGGCACGCTGGACGCCGACTGGGAGCTCGGCCGCACCTACGAGCTGCTTCTGGGCGGGGGCATCTCCAGCGGCACGGTGTTGCAGCTGAACCCGCCGCTCAGCCTGCAGATCAGCTGGGAGGACGAGCTCGGGCAGGAGTCGGTGATTGAATGGCGGGTCCTGGAAAGCGATGGCGGAACTCTGCTCCAGTTCAGGTCGCGCGCCGAGGGGCCCGAGTTCCTGACCGAAGGCAGCGCCGGCTGGCAGACCATCCTGGACGCGCTGGCCGAGGTCGCCGCCGGGCGCCGGCCAAATTGGGAAACCGACCGGTGGACCCCGCTGCGCGAAGCGTATTCCCGCCAGTTCCAACTTTCGCACTCGATGGGCACGGTGGAAAGTGATTCCGGGCATACGTGCCTGCGCTTCGAGCGCTTGCTCGACGCAGACCGGGACCGGGTCTGGGCTGCATTGACCGAGCCGGACCTGCTCGAGGCCTGGCTCGGGCCAGGCCGGGTGGAGCTGCAGGCCGGAGGCGCCGTCGAATTCAATCTGCCGGGACGAACCGTCAGCGGAGACGTGCAGTATGTGCTCGCGGGCAGCAGGCTGGACTACACGTGGACCGCTCCGGAGGGCACCGGCACCGTGCACTGGATGCTGGAACCGGAGGACGGCAAGACCCGTCTGACCTTGGTCCATAACCTGGGCCGGGAGACCGTGGCGGGTGCCCTGATGGCCAGCTGGCACATGCGGCTGGACGCGCTGGCCACCGTGCTCGACGGCGGGCGGGTACATGACTCGGCGCATCGGCGCGAAGCCCTGACGCGCTTCTACCAGCGACTCCAATCCGCCTAGTGGATGCAGCTCTGCTGCGCTGGCTGGGCCGGCCTGCCGTTGACGTGGCTCCAGGGCTGCTCGGCGCCCGGTTGGCGCACACGACGCCGGAAGGGACCGTTGCGGTGCGCCTCACCGAGGTGGAGGCCTACATGGGGGAGCACGATCCGGGATCGCATGCCTTCCGCGGCCTGACCAACCGCAACAAGGTGATGTTTGGCCCGCCGGGGCGAATCTATGTCTACTTCACCTACGGGATGCACCACTGTGTGAACATCGTGTGCGGGCACGAAGGCCAGGCCACCGGTGCCTTGCTCCGCGCGGGCGAAGTCACCGAAGGGCTGGAGTTGGCCCGCAGCCGTCGGACCTCGGCCAAGCGGGATGCTGAGTTGGCGCGGGGGCCGGCCCGGCTGGCCGTGGCCCTGGGGCTGGAGCTCGGTGACAACGGGCGTGCCTTCACAGCCGGGGAATTGGCGCTGACCCGGCCGGCGGTGCAGGCGTCGCACCAGCATGTGCGGACCGGGCCGCGGGTGGGCGTCAGCGGCGACGGCGGCACCGATGCTTACCCGTGGCGCTTTTGGCTGGAAGGCGATCCGACGGTCTCACCGTACCGGGCCGCGAAACCGCGGCGCCGCGCCGGCAGCGGGTAGGGTGGACGGGTGAATGAACGCCCTCGCGAATCAGTTGAAACCATGGTCAACCGTCTTTCGGAAACGGTCCGGGACTATCCCCAGCCCGGTATCGTCTTTCGGGACCTGACTCCTGTGTTCGCCGACGGGGAAGCGCTGCATGCGGTGGTGCAGGCTTTGATCGACCCGTTCCAAGGCCAGTTCGACGCCGTGGCGGGGGTGGAGGCCCGCGGCTTCCTGCTTTCGGCCGCCGCAGCCTATGCCTCCGGCACGGGCGTCATCACGGTGCGCAAGAAGGGCAAGTTGCCCCGGAAGACCATCTCCGAGGATTACGCGCTGGAGTACGGCACGGCCACGCTGGAAATCCACGCGGACGATCTGTTGCCGGGGTCGCGGGTGCTGATCCTGGACGACGTGCTGGCAACCGGCGGGACCCTCGGTGCCGCCTGCCGCCTGTTTGAACGGGCCGGGGTCCAGGTGGCCGGGTTCGGCGTGGTTCTCGAGCTCTCGGCACTGCGGGGCAGGTCCGCTTTGGCGGGACACCGGATCCGTTCGCTGGTGCGCGAGTAGCCGATCGCACCGCCCGCGGCGAGCTGACAGGCGGGGTGTCTGCCCGCCGTCGTTCTGCTCTCAGGAAAATCCACTGTGGCGGTAGTAGAATGGACGGTCTGCCTTTTGGGGAGGGATAACACACATGCCAGAATCGCTTTCGGCCCACGCCGAGCTTGAACACGAGCGCTCCTACGTAGCCGGCCTGTATCGCCGGTTGGAGGAACTGCGCGCCGAGAAACAGGAGCAGCTGTCCCGTGTCCGCAGCAGCGGCGCCGTGGGCAGCATGCAGAATATTTCCGAACGTGATGCGTTCGCCACCATGTACGAGGACCGGCTGGCCCAGCTTAACGCTGTTGATGACCGCCTGGTGTTCGGCCGCCTCGATTTGGACGACGGCGACCGGCGCTACATCGGACGTATCGGGCTCAGCACCGCTGACCTGCAGCAGCTGATGGTGGACTGGCGTGCGCCCGAAGCCGGAGCGTTCTACCAGGCCACCGCATTCGAACGGCTGGGCGTTCGGCGGCGCCGGCATCTGATCCTGCAGGGGCATCAGGTCAAGGGCATTGAAGACGACGTGCTCGATTCGACCATGCTTGCCGACGGCGCGTCGCTGCAGGGCGAAGGCGCGCTGCTGGCAGCGCTCAACTCCAAGCGCACCGGTGCCATGTCCGACATCGTTGGCACTATCCAGGCCGAACAGGACCGCATCATCAGGGCTCCGATGCCGGGGATCCTAGTGGTGCAGGGCGGTCCCGGAACGGGCAAGACCGCCGTTGCCCTGCACCGCGCGGCGTACCTGCTGTACTCGCACCGCGAGCGGCTGAAGTCCGCCGGCGTGCTGTTGGTGGGACCGTCCAACTCCTTCATGAAGTACATCGAGCGTGTGCTGCCCTCGCTGGGTGAAACCGGCGTCGTCATGTCAACGCTTGGAGGGCTGATGCCCGGAATCCGGACGGTGCCCGAAACCAACCCTGCCGTGGCGGAGATCAAGGGCCGTTTGTCCATGGCCGACGTCGTGGCCAATGCGGTAGCGAACCGCCAGCGGCTGCCAGCAGAACCGCGCAAGCTCAACGTCGAGGGCACCATCTTGACCCTGACGCCTCGCCAAGTAGCACGGGCGCGCGACCGCGCACGGGCCACCGGCAAACCCCACAACGCGGCCCGGGTGACCTTCGTAAAGATCCTGTTGCGCGAGCTGACCGACCAGCTGCGCGAAGCCCTGGAAGCGTCCTCCGGACCGGGCAACAACGCAGACCGCGCCTATCTGGCGGAAGACGTACGGACGTCGCGCGATGTCCGGATAGCACTCAACCTGGCCTGGATGCCGTTGACGCCGGAAAAGCTGATCGGGGAATTGCTCAGCAAGCCGGCCCATCTTGAGGCAGCCGCCCCGGAGCTGACCGCTGCGGAACGCGAGGTGCTGTTGCGCCCCGCTGACGCGCCGTGGACCGAGTCCGATGTGCCGTTGCTCGACGAAGCCGCCGAACTGCTCGGCGAGATGGATGCCTCGGCCGGACGCGACAAGGCCCAGCAGGACGCTGACCGTGCCCGCGACATCGCCAACGCGGAGCAGTCACTGCGGAACGTCGACCAGTCGCTGCGCGATATCGGCATCAACGGGTTGGTCAGCGCCGAGGAACTGGCGGGCTACAACCAAACGCAGCAAAACCGCCTCACCGCCGCCGAGCGTGCCGCCGGAGACCGCACGTGGGCCTTCGGACACATCGTTGTCGACGAGGCGCAGGAGTTGTCCGCCATGCAGTGGCGCCTGCTGATGCGCCGCTGCCCGCTCAAGTCGTTCACTGTGGTCGGCGATATCGCGCAAACCAGTTCTGCTGCCGGCGCGGAATCCTGGCAGCAGGCACTTGAGCCGTTCGCGGGCACACGCTGGCAGCTTGAAGAACTGACCGTGAACTACCGCACGCCCTCGCAGATTGCGCAGGCGGCGGTCCGGATGGCGAATGCCGCAGGCCAGGTCGTCTCGGCCCCGAAAGCCGTGCGCGACGGGCGATGGCAGCCGATCGTGGACCGGGTGCCGGCCGGCCGCATGATCGAACATCTGCTGGACATCATGCCCGAAGAACTCGACGCTGCCAGCGGCGGCCTGCTGGCGGTCATCGCCGCTGACCACCGACTGCCTGAGGTCCGAAGCGCGCTGGCCGCGGTCTACGCCCAACGGGTAGGAGGCGGCGCGGGCGGTCTGGAACAGGACATCAGTGTGCTTGGCCCGCAGGAGGCCAAGGGCCTTGAATTCGACGCCGTGGTGGTGCTCGAACCCGGCGAACTGCTGCACCGCACCGGCGGCCGCGTCGGCGACCTTTACGTGGCCATGACCCGTCCGACCCAGCGGCTGCGGCTGCTGGCCGAGGGCGAGGTCCCCGAAGGAATTGAAGGCTGATATTTTGGAATCCGTGAATGATACGTTTCTTGCTTCCCAACGCAACGATCCTGGTTTCGCCAACGTCTGGCAGGAACTGAAGTGGCGCGGACTTGTCCACGTTTCAACCGACGAGGCTGAACTGGAGAAGCTGCTGGCGGGGGACCCGGTGACGTATTACTGCGGTTTTGACCCGACGGCGCCAAGCCTGCACCTGGGCAATCTGGTCCAGTTGCTCACCATGCGCCGGCTGCAGCTGGCCGGGCACAAGCCGCTGGGACTCGTGGGCGGCTCCACCGGGCTGGTCGGCGACCCCAGGCCGACCGCCGAGCGCACCATGAACACCAAGGAAACGGTCGCCGAATGGGTCGACCGGCTGAAGGGCCAGGTCCAGCGCTTCCTCGACTTCGAGGGCGATAACGCCGCGCGCATGGTCAACAACCTGGACTGGACCGAGCCGATGACCGTACTGGATTTCCTGCGCGATATTGGAAAGCACTACCGCGTCGGGACCATGGTCAAAAAGGACATTGTCGCCTCCAGGCTGAATTCCGACGAGGGCATCAGCTACGCGGAATTCAGCTACCAGATCCTGCAGGGCATGGACTACCTTGAGCTGTTCCGGCAGTACGGCTGCATCCTGCAGACCGGCGGATCGGATCAGTGGGGCAACCTGACCAGCGGCATCGAACTGATCCGCAAGGTGGAGGGCAGCGCTGTCCACGCGATCGGCACGCCTTTGATAACCAACTCGGACGGAACCAAGTTCGGTAAGAGCGAGGGCAACGCCATCTGGCTGGACGCGGATATGTGCAGCCCCTATGCCATGTACCAGTTCTGGCTGAACACGGCCGACGCCGACGTTGTCCAGCGGCTCAAGGTCTTCACCTTCCGCTCGCGGGAGGAAATCGAAGAGCTCGAGCGAGCCGTGGCCGAACGGCCGCATACCCGTGAAGCCCAGCGGACCTTGGCCTACGAGGTGACGTCGATTGTGCACGGAACCGAGTCAACCGACAAGGTGATCGCTGCCTCCTCGGCATTGTTTGGCCAGGGAGAGTTGGCCGAGTTGGACGAGTCGACCCTGGTCGCCGCCACGGCAGAACTGCCCAGTGCTGTTGCCGGCCCGGAAACTACCGGAATCATCGAGTTGTTGGTCCAGTCCGGTCTGGCTGCCAGCAATTCCGCGGCCCGGCGGACCGTGGCAGAGGGCGGTGCCTACGTGAACAACCGAAAAATCACCGATCCGGACACCGTCGTTGGAACTGATCAACTGCTGCACGGCAAGTACCTGTTGATGCGTCGCGGTAAGCGCACGCTCGCCATGGTCGAAGTTTCTGGCTAACCAAGCCGCTCGGCCGCCAATCCCGCGGCTTTTCGAAGGGCCCGCCGTTTTCCTCCATTCAGGAGGACGACGACGGGCCCTTCCTCATCGGTGGCGGGCATCACTCGGCAGCGATTTGCAGGCCATGCTGGTGCCGTGTATTGTTTTCTGAGTCGCCGCCGCTGGTTGTGAAACAGCCGGCAGGAACGCGACAAAGCCCTTCGATAAAACGACAGCGGTTGGTCATGCGCCCAGTGCGCAGGCAGATTAGCTGGAGTTTTTTGCTGGGACCATGCTTTTTCTAAAGTAAATGAAGCGGAAACGCCGATTTGACAGAAAGAAAAAGGATGAAATAAAGTAGAAACATCGCAGCGAAGAAAAACAAAGCGAATTTCATTGAAATTGTTTTGGCGAAGTATTCGTTTGCTCCTGTTGTTTGAGAACTCAATAGTGTGCCAAGTTTGTTGATACCAATTATTTATTGGTTGAAGTGCCGTGGCGTGCCGCCCCTGTGGTGTGTC
>NZ_JBNHHC010000065.1:0-15760 GCF_059091865.1 Arthrobacter sp. B0316-1-20
ACTCCCCTATAGGGTCCCGATGGGGGAGTCAGGTTCGGTGTAGGCCCAGGCCGATAGTTGGGTAGACACTGTGAGAGCTTCAATCACAGGCTTCACCGCCACTCAGCACAATATGTCGACCCCTGTCACGAGGTTTGATGACTCCAACCATGCGATGGTCGACGTGAACCTGGTGGCCAGGCACGTGCTGACTCTCGATGGCGTCACCGAGATCCTGACCATCGGTGGCTATTACGAGTTCGGATTGGTTAAGCGTCAGGGGCGATGGCGGATATGGTCGAGTCGATTGACGTCCAGCTGGGACGAAGGCGATCGAGGGCTGTTCGCCAAGGCGCACCCGTTCGCAGAGATCGCCCTGCCGCCTAGATGATGATGATTGAGTCCGTTTGGGTTTAGTGGTCGTAGGCGGTCAGGGATCGTTTCCGCGGGGCGTTGATGAGCCAGTTGTGCCAGATCCCCGCGGCCAGGGCGAAGAGCCGGGCTGCGATCCGGGCATAGACGCCAGCAGGGGTCTGTCCGCCGTGCTGTTCGAGGGTGAGCTGGCTCTTGAGGGTGTCGAAGACCGACTCGATCCATTGACGGACCCTCCCGAGGCTGCCGAAGCGGGCGGGCTCGTCCTTCCGGTCCGGGCGCAGCAGGACGACGCCGAGGCCTGCGATGAAGGCCTCGAAGTCCTTCCCGGCGAAGCCCTTGTCCCCGACGATCACCTGCCCGGCCGCGATCAGGTGGTGCTCGCGGTCCGGTAGCGCCTGGAACTGAACCGTCCCGGGATGCTCCTATTGCTGTCAATTCGCTTTTTGGGGGTTCTGGGCTGACAGCCACTTCCGGTACGTCGCTGCGAGGGCGTCGTTGCGGATGAGTGCGCGCTCGAGGCGGGAGATGACTGAGGGCCGTTGGCCGAGGTGGCCGGCGGCGGCCTTGATGGTGGGTCCGGGCTGCATGCGTCCTTGGCGCAGGCCGGTGTTGTCCGGAGCGGGCCGGGGTCGGTGATCCGGCGGTAGATTTCACGGGCAAGGTAGCGTTTGAGGCAGCGGATGATCTCCCGCTTGCTCCGGCCCTCGGCGGTGCGTTTGTTCACGTAGTCCCTGGTGCGCGGGCACGAGGACATGCGGATCAGGACGACCTGGTGCAGGGCCCGGTTGGCGTTGCGGTCGCCGCCGCGGCTGAGCCGGTGCCGGGTCGTCTTTCCCGATGATGCCGGGATGGGCGCGGCCCCGGCCGGGGCTGCGAATTGGGCTTCGCTGCCGATCCGGTCCGGGTTGTCTCCGAGGATGACCGGCAGCTGGCTGGCCACTTCGGGGCCCGCTGCCGGCAGGTCGCAGAGCAGCGGGGCGCAGGTATCGGGGATTTCCCTGATCGCGGCGTCCGCGGCCTCGATTTCGGCGGCCAGGGACCGGTAGCGGACGGCCGGCGGCTTCAGCGTCAGCAAGGTGATGTATTCCGGGTCGGCGGCATGGCCGGACGGCCGGGCCCGCTGGCGGGCTGTGATCATCGCCTGGGTCCCGGTGCCCCGGTATTTCGCGCGCAGTGCCTCCGGGGCCGGGAGGAGAAGCCCCTTGATCTGGTTGACCGCGGCGGTGCGGGCCTTGGCCGCGGCGCGAGAGCTTCGCCCGTGGCTCGGCCGCCCTCGTGCTGTCCTGGCGCCACACGCGCCCGCATCCGGTGCACCGGTAGCGGCGGACCCGCAGCAGCAGCGTCACAGGACGCCACCCGAACGGTTCGTGCGCCAGGCGCCTGGTCACCGTGTCCCGCGGGACGCCCCGGCACCCGCACCGGCGGCACCAATCATCCGGCCCTGCCACGGCACTCCAACACTGCCCGATCCGGCTCAAGGCGCTGTCCGACGACTTCGAGGCCGAGCCCGTCGAGACGAGCGAACGTGGTCAGGTCAGGACGAATGAAGGTAGCGTTAGCCATGTCGAGGTCTTTCGGATGGGCGGCGTAGGAACATCCATCATCGGAAGACCTGGACCTCTATCCGGTTACCGACGCGCCCACCCCGGCTACACCCTCAACTGTGAAGCCCCATAAGGACAATTACGGGGTCTACAGGGTGTGGAAGGTCCGCGCCGAGCTGCGCCGGCAGGGCCGGCAGGTGGCCCGCTGCACGGTCGAGCGGCTGATGCGCGCCGAGGGGCTGCGCGGGATCTCCCGGGCCAAGGGACCGCGCACCACCAGGCCGGCGCCGGAGACCGGCAGGCCGGCGGACCCGGCCGGGCGCCGGTTCAGCGCCCCGGCGCCGAACCGGCTGTGGGTCGCCGGCATCACCTATGTGCGCACCTTTGCCGGCCGGGCCTGTTCCGCGTTCGTGCCGGTGTGTTCTCCCGCCGGATCGTGGGCTGGCAGGTGTCAACGGGTCGCTATATGGAGCTGGCGCCGGACGCGCTGGAGATGGGCCTCCGGTCCAGGATCCGGGACGGGGCCGACCTGTCCCGGGCTGGTCCACCATAGCGACCGCGGGGGGTCAGTATCGGGCCGTCCGCTACACCGAACGCCTCGCGGAGGCGGCGGCTGTGGCCTCCGTGGGGTCCCGGGGAGACAGTTACGACAATGCCATGGCCGAGGCGTTCAACTCGCTGTTCAAGGCCGAGCTCGTGCGCAACAAAGGGCCCCTGGCGGGACATCGGCCACCTGGAGGTCGCCGAATACGAGCAGTCACACGCCGGTCACCCGGCACCTGAACCACTCGCAATTTCCAGCTAAAACACCCTCCAAAAAACCCGGGGCTTGACACCAGAGCTTGAGCACCCCGTAGACGCTGCGGTTCAGGACCCGCAGATCCCTCAGGGTGTTGGCCGCACAAGCATCCTGAAGCCCGGCCCCGGTGGTCCGACGCCACGGGAACGGTGGGCGTAATAGGCAGACCGGCCCCGAACCCGTCGGCATATTTCCGGATGTATCCGGCTACTGTCCGGGTTTGCGGCCGGGCTCCGCCGCGGCGAAAAAAGCCGCAGCGGTCCGCAGGATCTCATCGGCCCGGCGCAGCTGCGCGTTCTCCTTCCGCCGCCGGGCGACTTCGTCATCAACCGGCCGGCGGGGTCACGCCCTCGCCCAGGTCCCGGCGGATCCGGTTCCGCAACGCGGACCCATTGATCCCCGGCAGGTCACCGACCTCGATCCGGGCATTGGGCTGGGAAATGTCCCCTGATGCGGTCCTGCTACATCCGCACGGCACGGGCCCGGGTCCCTCCGCATCGTACTTCCCGGCTGCAGGCATCATCCGATTCTCCCAATCCTTGTTAGATCATGCCCTCCACCAGTTCCAGTGCGGATCACGTCTGCCTTGTCGCCTCCCTTACCCACTTCTGGTCGATTGAGGCGTAAAAACCTACCAACTATATGGTTTACAAAGGCCAAGGTGGCAGATAGGGTTTCGCAAATAAGAGACGTGGATTACATAGTCGTGAAACACGTCCCCCATCCCACGTCATGCCATCGCCTGGTGGCCAAGAAGGGAGAGAGATGCGCGCAGTACGTTTTCATGCGGCCCAGGATTTCAGGTTCGACGACATCCTTGAACCCGAGTTGGGTGAGACCGACGTGAGGGTCCAAGTCGCCTACAACGGCGTGTGTGGCACCGATCTGCATCTCTTCTACGACCCCGAGCACTCTGGGATGAAGTTCGATTACGACGACTCCGGAGCTATCCTCCCCAAGCGCGTCGGGCACAAGTACGCGGGGACCATTGTTGCGGTCGGATCTGCGGTTGACCGTTGCAAAGTCGGCGACCGGGTGGCTGTATACCCCATCCCCAACTGCGGCGAGTGTGCGAAGTGCAAGTCCGGGGCCCCATCGTTCGCCTGCACGAACCTGAGTGAGGGCAACGGGGGGCGCTGGCCAGTCCGTGACGCTGAGCGAGCGGTTTGTTCACCAGTTGCCCGACTCCGTCTCGCTCATGCAGGGCGCCATGGTGGAGCCGCTGGCGGTGTCGCACCACGCGGTGAACCTAGCCGAACTCTCGACGAGTGACACCGTCGTAGTGGCCGGAGCCGGCCCAATTGGAATCGGCATCTTCCTGGACCTTCGGGCCCGTGGCATCTCGAAGGTCGTCGTATCAGAACCGAGCGCGGATCGACGCGCCATCATCGAACGGCTCGGTGCACGTGTCGTGGACCCGACCACAGAGAACCTCGCCACCATCGTGCACGATCTCTCCGCTGGAATCGGAGCGGATGCTTTCTTCGACGCGGCTGGCGTTGCGTCCGCCTTTTCGCAGGGCGTCCACCTCCTCGGTGCCTATGGTCGACTGGTCGTGGTGGCGATCCACGGCCAACCGGTGACGCTCGATCTGTGGGCAATGCAGCCTAATGAGAAGCGTGTCATCGGTGCTATGGCCCACACGCAGGCCGATTTCGACGAGGTCATCAAGGGCTTGGCGAGAGGTGACTACCCCGCAGAAGGCTGGGTCGCGCTACGCCCATGGGACGACCTCCTCGACGTCATCGAAGAACTACGCGCCGGCCAGGGCAAAGGTCATCCTCGAGATCAACTGACGAATTCCCAACCGATTTGTTCCTAAGGTAAAGGAAATAAAGCATGTCCCTCATCGCAATGAAACCGACTGGGGTCGCGAAGTTCTTCGTGGCCGCAGCCTTGCTCAGCGGGATTACCCTTGTCTCGGGGTGCGCCGCGCCAGAGAGCAACGATGGCCCAGCTGGCTCGGGCAACTCCTCTGTCTTCGAACCGTCGCTGGCCGATGCGGTGTCTCTGGGCCCCATGGTCCCCGTCACCGTAGACGCAGACACCATCACGGTCGATGTGGGCGAGGGCAAGAGCGTGAAGTTCAGCAAGTCTGGTCCGAAGCCCAAGATCGCCGTGTTCGCGAACGGCACTTCCAATACTTACTCTGCAGCGGGCGTCGAAGGGGCCGAGGCTGCGGCCGAGAAGTATGGGTACGACTTGACCGTATTCGACGCCAGGTTCAACCCCTCCGTACAGCGGAACCAGATTGCATCGGCGATCGCGAGCGGGACATTCGGGCTCGGAGTAATCCAACCAGTGGACGACAGCATCTGTTCGACCGTTGCAACCGCTGCGGACAAGGGGCTGGCGCTCTCCGTCGTAAACGGCGCCATGTGCGGCCGCGCGTTCTCGTCCGACAAAGACCTGTGGGTTCCCGGAACGGTGAATTACGTGGGTGGAACTTCGCAGAACGACGCCAGCCTCAAGTTCGCGCAGATGATAGTGGAGGACAACCCCGGGCCGACGAAGGCCGTCCTGCTCGTCGGACCCGTCGGACAGACAGGCGCGGACGGGG
Source organism: Arthrobacter sp. B0316-1-20 (assembly GCF_059091865.1). Taxonomy (NCBI): domain Bacteria; kingdom Bacillati; phylum Actinomycetota; class Actinomycetes; order Micrococcales; family Micrococcaceae; genus Arthrobacter; species Arthrobacter sp. B0316-1-20. The sequence goes on from NZ_JBNHHC010000065.1 coordinate 5,258, forward strand.
CAGTCAAGAACTTCGAGACAGCCACGAAGGGTACGGACTTCGAGCTTGTTGCGATCGACCGACAAGCTCCCAGCTTTGAGGCCGGACTCTCGGCCACTCAGAGGTTCCTGATTGCTCATCCCGATCTAGATGTCCTTATCTGCAACTCGAGCGAGGAGACTCTCGGCGCACTGAAGGCGATCAAAGAGGCCGGGCTGTCGGGCAAGATCAAGGTCTATGACGCGGGTGGCAAAGCCGGCATCATTCCGGCCCTCAAGGCAGGCGAAGTTGTCTTCACCATTCCATACTTCCCGAAGGTGAGCGGGTTCGTGGTGACGGAATCGCTGATCTTAGCCTCGCAAGGTTCCCAGGAGGTCCCGCGCGTGGTGGTTAATGACGGTCAGCGGCCCGAGGACCCGGATAACCCGACGGCGCTGCCCAAGATAACTTCTGCCAACGTCGACAACTTCCAGTCGGATTACTGATGGTCGGCTCCAACGACGTGCCGATGCTTGCACTGCAATGTCGAGGTGTGACGAAGCGGTACGGCGCCACGACAGCTCTTGAAACGGTAAACGTCGACGTGCGTGTGGGCGAGATCCATGCGTTCGTCGGCGAGAACGGCGCCGGCAAGTCGACGATGGCAGGAATTCTCTCCGGGCGCGTGGTGCCAACCGAAGGTGACGTGACGTTGTTCGGCGAGCCGGCCCCCTTCGGGCGCCCCAAAGCGACCCGCGACGCGGGCGTTGCAACCATCTACCAGGAGTTGATGATCGTTCCGGCTCTGTCCGTGGAGGCGAACGTCTTCCTCGGGCGGTGGTTGTCGAGAGGAGGCCGACCGGACGACGAGGCAATGCGTGAGCAGGTTGAGCGGTATTGCAAGCGTCTCGGAAGCAGCCTCCCGTACGGCACTCCCGCGCGAAAGCTCTCTATTGCCGAGCGGCAGATGGTGGAGATTATCAAGGCGCTGCATGACGAGCCGCGCTTGATCATCTACGACGAGCCGACGGCAGCACTCACTTACCGCGAGCGACGTGTGCTCCAAGCGGTCATGGCGACCCTGAGGGACGAGGGCCGCACTCAGGTGCTGGTGACGCATGATCTCGCCGAGGTTATCGATCTTGCCGACGGCGTGACCGCCTTTCGAGACGGCCGTGTCGTCTGGTCCGGTCCGACCTCTGACACGACGCGATCCGAATTGGTCAACATCATTCGGGGTCCTGACCACCTGCCATCACGGACTCAGTCCTCACCATGGGCTGACAAGAATCGTGAGGCAGCAGGAAGAGGCCGCGACGTCCCTGACCGTTTGACAGTGAGTGAACTTAGCTGTCCAGGGATTCTCCAAGGGATTAATCTGCAGGTCCGGCCTGGAGAGATCGTCGGGCTGGCGGGCTTGGTCGGTGCGGGTCGCACGTCGACCCTGCGGGCATTGTTCGGGCTGCTCCCCGGCACGACGGGCAGCGTTACTCTCGACGGCGAGCAGATCGGTGTTCCCGGCAGTCCGCGAGTGGCGAAAAAGCTCGGGATCGGCTTTATCACTGATGACCGCAAGAACTCTGGCCTGATCCCCGGTCTCTCCGCGGCGACAAATGCGGTCCTCACGGACCTCGGAGCGGCCGCGACGTTTGGGGTCCTTGGCAAGCGGACTGGTGCCGCTGCTCGCTCGGCTGCCAGGGGATTGCGCATTCCTGAGCATCGTTGGGCCGTACGTTCTGAAAGCTTATCTGGCGGGACCCAACAGAAGTTGCTCTTCGCTCGGTGGATGCACCACCCGGTGAAGATCCTTCTGGCCGACGAACCGACGCGGGGGATCGATGTCGGCGCTAAGTCGATCATCGTCGATACCCTGCGGTCGCTGGCTTCTGAAGGCACGGCCGTCCTGGTCGCGTCGTCCGAGTTGGAGGAACTGGTCGAGGTCTGCGACAGAATATTGGTGCTTCACGCGGGTGCCATCGCAGGCGAGTTCGACCTCGCTTCCCAGGACAATGACCCGCAAACCCTTGCGGATGCCATCAATCGCCTCACGGACGCTGCGTCCGCCGGACCCGCTCCCATAAGCAGCGAGACAACTGCGATTCCGACCGAGGAGAAAACCCATGCTTGACCTCAAGACGCCGGCACCGGCGTCCAAACCGCAGATCAGTACCCTGCGATCCGTTGGCTCGCGGGTGCTCGATCTGTTGTTAAAGCACGTGATGCTGGTGTTTCTCGTGCTCACCTTGATCTTCGCCCAAGTAGCGTACCCACGATTCTTCACTCCGAGCAATCTCGAGCTCATCCTGACCCAGAATGTCGAGCTTGGTCTCGTTGCTATCGGGCTGACGTTCGTCATCATCTCGGGGTCATTCGACTTGTCGGTCGTGGGCGCCTGCATCCTGTCGGCGGCGGTCTTCGCGCGGCTCTCCTCATCAGTACCAGCTGGCATGGCCATCCTCGTCGCTTTGGCGGTCTGCGTCGGGATCGGTGTGGTCAACGGTCTGCTTGTTACCCGACTCGGCGTGAATGCCTTCATCGGGACCCTCGCCATGGGCAGCCTGCTAAGCGGAATCGTCATACTGTTCGTGGGAACATCACAAGCAGTTGTGAACAGCGCGGCTCTCCAGCTCGCTAATGTCGATCTGTTAGGGGTGTCACTGGTTCTTGTCATTCTCTTTGCGGCCTTCCTGCTTGGCGAGTTCGTCTTGGGCCACACCATATTTGGTCGATCGCTTATGAGTATTGGCGGCAATGCCGAGGCTTCACGTCTTGCGGGTATGCGCGTGCCGACCCTCCAAATCACAGCGTTCACGATCTCCGCCACGATGGCGGGCCTGGCTGGCGTCTTGTTGGCGTTGAAGCTCGGTGGCATCGGCGCCGACATGGTCCAGACAGAAGCGTCGCTGATGCTGAACAGCTTCGCCGTGGTCGTCCTCGGCGGTACGTCGCTTTGGGGTGGGGAGGGCGCGGTCTGGCGCACCGCGATCGGTCTGGCGATTTTCGCTTCGCTATCGAACGTCATTGACTCGCTCGCACTGTCCAGTGGCTACGCGAACATCATCCAGAGTCTGGTCTTGATTCTCGCGGTCGGCATGGACTCCTACGCACGCAAGCGGAGGGGTGTGTGATCGACGGTCAGTACATACGTACGCGGGCTCCTTCTGATGAACTGTCGTGCCGCATGAACCGTGCTAAGCGGCCTCAATTCGGTTTGACGCAGGGAGCGCTAATCATTGATGACAAGGAGGTTGTTCTGTGAAGGGAAGTAGATCGATGAACACGAGCGGAAAGGTCGAAAGTCAGACGTTCTTCACGCAGAGCCACGCAACTCGGTTTGGAAAGTACGAGTTGGCGGACGAGGAACTGCATCGCGAGCACCAAGACTCTAGTCCGCATTACGGGCTCTTCGTACTTAAGCGTGGTTGGACGGTTTCTGCCGGTACGGACGGTGGCCGCCGGCTGAGAGCAGCATCCGCAGCCGGTAGTTGCTGAAGTTCCGGAAGCCCCAGGCGCCTGGGGCGATGGAGGTGCTTCGCGGCCGCGTTCGGCGAGCCAGTCGGCGCAGGCCTTCTTCGAGCGCCCCGGCACCAGGTCCAGCAGCCTGGCACGCACCCTGCCCCTGGCATCGCGGGTGAGGCCGGCCATCCCGGTCAGCTCCTTCGGGCCCCGCTTGCGCGGATCGCCGTGGTGCCAGATGTGTTCGTCGACCCCGAGGCTGGTGACGCCGGCGAAGCGGGCCTGGTCCGCCGCGAGGCGCTCCGGCACGGGACGGACCGCGCGCCACAGTGTCTTCCACGCCGTCCCGAGCCGGCGGGCCAGGCCCAGGATGGTGGCGTGCTCGCGGCGCAGCTGCCGCACCGCCCACGTCACGGCCCGGGTGGTGACAGACCCCTGCGCGGCGACCAGGTCCGGAACCTGCTCGGCGAACGTTCCTCGTGCGCAGCCCGGGTCCGGGCAGCGCCAGGTCCGCTGGCGCCACACCAACCGGACCCTCAACTCCCCGTGGGGCACGTCCTTCAGGACCCGGAGCCGCCGGCCCCGGCTCGGGGCCGGAACCCCGCAGCCGGGACACAAGACCGGCTGCCAGGGCGTGGAGACGGTCACCGTCATCAACGCCTCGCCATGTTCGACGGCCCGGCATGGACACCTTCCAGGCCAAGCAGAACATCGCAACGGGAACAGGGATTGGTGGTGGGCGCGGCAGCGCACCCCGTGTGTTGGACAAGTCGGGGTCCTCGTGTTGGAGCAGCATGCTTGGTCGCTACTGATCCTCGGGGACCCCGGCCCCCTATCCGGTGCTCACCACGCCGTAACCCTCACTCCCCACCGGATGTCCGAAGAGACGCCAAACGATCGGCATTCCACCTGCGGCGGGTGGGCGCTTAACCAAGGTGCGGGCATGGGCCCCGGAAGCGCGCCTTGCTGCAGGATCCCCGCCACGGGCGATTCTGCCCAATCGAGGCACGCCACCATGAATGTCAGCCCCGGGCCAGTGTCCCAGTTCCGTGAGAATGGTCGCCGCGGTCGTCATTCCGGCTGCCTGTAAGGGCAGACCTGGTGGCTGGCACTCCGTCTGGACCGGAGAGACGAGTATAGCTATTCCTCCGGACCGCGACCCCGCCTGTAGTGAGAAGCATCCCTGTACGCTTTCGGCGGGATCCCCTTCCATCGTTTGAAGGCGACGGTGAAGCTGGCTGGGTCGGTGTAGCCCAGCGTGCGGGATATTCGTGCGACGGAGTGATCGGTATTCGAGAGCAGATCGGCGGCGAGGTCGCTCAAGGTTTCGTCCCGTATCTGGGCGAAGTCGCTACCGGTGAGTTCGAGCTTGCGTTGCAGGGTGCGTGGGGAGACCTGCATCGTTGCGGCCACATTGGCCAGTTTGCGGTTGAGCTCGGGCGCGGCCCTAATGGCCTTCACGACGGTGCCTCGCCAATCGCCGGTCGCGCTGAGTGTATCGAGAAGCTTCCTGTCTTCTTTCATCCACGTCGTGTGCTGGAACGCGTCACCGAAGGGCAGCTCAAGTGTCGATACTGCGGGGTCCCACCATAACCGCAGGGCTTCGGAGCCGCAGAGGATCTCGCACGGGATGTACGTCAAAACCTCGGGGGAGGCTTCTGCGAGAGGGAATTCGACCCGGGTGAAGGGGAAAGGGGCGCCGTACAGCCACGTGAGGGTACGGGCGGCGGAACAGAAGTCACGATAGACGCTGAACGGGATCAACTCTTCCGGGGCCTCGGGGTAGGTCATCTCCATCCCGGTCACCGCGCCATCTGGAGTCCGCAGAGGCGCACTCTCCATGAGGCCGGGGCCGTAGTCCATTCCGGTGGCCACTTCTACCCACGCCTCGACGTTCGGCGCCGTTAAGAACGCCAGTCCTCGAACGCCGAAAGAGCCCAGTGTGTAGGCATGCCCGACCTTCATCCAAAGATCGACACGATCTCTGGTGAGAGCGACGAACTGAAGCTGAAAGGCCAGCTCCTTCCGTGCAGGGATAGTGCCTCCCGGACGGTTTACCACGTCAGGGTCAATTTCCGCATTCGCGAGGGCGGTCCGCCAATCGAGACCTGCCTCTTCGAGCAGCCCGCGCATTGCGTGAACACTGAAATTCGGCAGTCGCAGGTTCTGATACGTGCTTAATTTCATCGTTGCCCCCTTTTCACCGCAGACGTAACACTGCGGTCCGGCATGTTCGGGAACCCCTAAGAAAGCCACCCTTGCCGCTACGCAAAGCTGGCCAGCCAACGGGAGCCCGGTAAAGCCGGCCCGGATGTCGTTCCTCCGCATGGCACGTTCGACCCGGCGCCGGGAGGAACGGTTCTCAGGACGCCTCTCTCCTCGCCGGGAGGGTCCGGCCTGCCGCTGCGGAAGCTCTGTGGCGGTTGAATCGCCGACATCCTGTGAAGTATGTCATAGGATTGGCATCTCGCGCCATCGCCGGACAAAGGGAACGTGCTTAGCGTGCTTTCCTATGTGATTGGCGTCCTTTACCCTACCGGGCCGCTGTCGTCCGCTCATAGCGTTATTCCTGAACGAGGGCCGGCAGAGAAGCCGGCACACCTACATCAAAGGAGATCCGGTGAGCATCAGCAGCAGTGCCTCGGCCGCCCGCACCGCTTCAGGGGGGACTCAATTCGCGGAAATGGACAGGCCGGCGATTACGGCCGAGGAATTCAAGGCCGCGTTCCGCAACCACCCCGGCGGGGTCGCTGTCATCACAGCCGATGCCGGCAACGGACCGGTCGGCCTGACCGCAACCTCGGTGATTTCGGCCAGCGTGGAACCTAACATTCTGGCCTTCTCGGTCTCTGAGTTTTCGTCCAGCACCCCGACGATTCGCAGTGCAGATACGGTCGTGGTGCACCTGCTCAGCGCGGAAGAAGCGGACATCGCGAAACTCTGCGCGACCAGCGGAATCGACCGGTTCGCCGACACCTCCCAGTGGTCACGGCTTGAGACCGGGGAACCCTACTTTCTCTCGGCCCAGGCCTGGATCCGGGGCAGGATCGTGAACTCCATGGCTGCCGGCGGGTCCGCCATCCTGGCCGTTGAGGCCCTTGAAGCCTCACCGGGCCTGGCCGGAAACGCGTCACCCGGAAAGCCTCTGGTCTACCACAACCGGTCCTGGCACGCCCTCGGAGAGGCATCGCAGATCTGAACCGTGCCGGCAAGAGGCAAGGCATCAACCGCGGATAAGCGCATCCCGCCTCCTGCCAGCTTCGGCTCGGAGCTCAAGCGGGCCTGACACGGGTGCGCTTCGGCACCCGGGGCAAAAGGCCTGAAGAAAATCAATGACCCGTACTGAACATAACCAACCCAAATCTGTGTCTTCTCGAAAGGATGTCTGACAATCATGACCATCACATCGCCCGACGTCGTCGCTGACCGCACCATTGACCGTGACTTCGTCGCCGATCACACGGTTGAACGTGCCCAGCGGCCCATCATAGACGGCCCGAACAAGTTCAAGATGGCAATGTTCGGGGCGAACGTTTCCACCGGGCAGGGCGGTCTCACGCTGGCCGAGAATATGATCAAGCTCGGCAACTGGGGCGAGGTGCAGGGCCTTGCCCAAAAAGCGGACAGGTATGGCGTCGAGGGGTTCATCCCGATCGCCCGCTGGCAGGGGCTTTCGGGCCCCGACCGGCCCTGGGGCCGCCAGTTCGAGACGCTCACGTGGGCGGCGGGATTGGCGGCAGCGACGCGGAACATCCAGGTTTTTGCCACCTGCCATATGCCGTTCGTCCACCCGCTCATGGCGGCGAAGATGAGTGCGACGATCGATCACATCAGCGGCGGCCGAATGGGTTTGAACGCCACCGCCGGCTACCACGAGCCGGAGTACAAGATGTTCGGTCTCGACCTGCCCGAACATGATAAGCGGTACGAGCTGGCGGACGAGTGGATGACGATCGTCGAGCGGCTCTGGTCCGACGAGGGTGATGAGTACAGGTTCGACTTCGACGGCGACTTCTTCAAGCTGGAGGGAGTGGAGGCTTACCCCAAGCCCGTTCAATCGCCGGGCCCCGTGGTCATGAGCGCCGGCTCGAGTCCGGCAGGCCAGCAATTCGCGTTCAAACATGCCAACATCCTGTTTGCCGGGCTTTTCGATCTGGAGAGCAGTAAGCCAGCCATTTCGAAACTCCGGAAGAACGCAGACGAGGCGGGGCGGGAGGATCTATCTTTGTGGTCGCCCGTCCACATCATTTGCAAAGACACCGAGAAGGAAGCACTGGACTACGTGAAGTACGTCGTTGAGGAAAAGGGAGACTGGGAGAGCGCCGCACGCTATAAAAACATCATTGAATCTGGGGGAGGCCGCAGCATCAACTTCGATGACTTCGAAGGCGATGAATCTATCAAAACCTTCATGAGAGCCAATCTGCTACCTCTGGTAGGCACTCCGGAGATGATCGTCGAAGGGCTCCAGAAGCTATCCAACGCAGGCATCGACGGAACCTGCGTTGGGATGGTCGACTACAACGAGGGTCTGGACCGCCTGCACGAGCAGATTTTCCCGCTGATGCGCAGCGCCGGACTTCGCGCCTGACACAGGACTTCGCGCTGATGCAGCCGCCACTGGCGCAGTGATCGCAAGGGACCCTCCGGGCATGGCTGCATGCTGCCGTCGTCGACGTCAGCATGCAGCCGAGCAGGGGCACTTTAGACCCTGGCTCACGCTGTGCGCCGGAAACATCGTCATGTTCACTGGCCGACCATTTTCCATCCACCGCTCGAACCGGGCGGGGATTAACGTGAGCGGTCGCAAAATTCCAAGCACATCGTTTTTCTACTAAGGAGTGAAGATAAATGACCTTTCCACACCCGGCAAAATTCCGGCTGGTGGTTGCGGGGCCGACCGAGTCAGGGGAGGCCGATTTTCTGGAGGTTGACGGTCCGGCTGTCATCGATGTGCCGGACGTCGCCGACGGAGCGTTTTACTGGGCCGTCGAGGGCGGGCACAGTAAGGAGAACTTTGGCCGGCCTCCCGCCAGCGTCCAACTCGCCGGGCCCAACGGTTCGACCTTCGGGATCAATAGCATCCCGGCGCGTTCGGCCGGCAAAGAGATCGATATGAACAAGATCGATCCCGCGATGGACGTCGGGCATGGCGGCGATCCCGCCATGCACGCCAGCGAGACCATCGATTACGAGGTCGTGATCTCGGGCAAGGTCGATCTCGAACTCCCGGGTGGAAAGGTGCGCACTCTCGTACCGGGGGACCTGCTTGTCATGGCCGGCGTACCTCACGCCTGGCGAAACCCTTACGACGAGGACTGCGTATACGTCGTCGTGACCGTCGGATTCAATTCGAAAGAGGAGCTGTAAGCATGGCTGTGACATCACCGGGTAAGGCACTGCGCGCGGTCTTCGAGAGCAAGGAGACATCGGTCCTTCCGTTCGCCGCCTTGCCGGTCCACGCGCAGATGGCGCAGGCTGCAGGCTTCAACGCGTTCTAGGTCTCGGGGGCATGTCGGCGTGGTGGGCCGAGGGCGCCTCCGACACCGGCTGGCTGACCTTGACGGAGGTAGTAGCGCACGCAAAACGCGTTGCCCGGAGCGTTGATATTCCCGTTTTCTGCGACGCCGATACGGGTTACGGGGCTCCCATCAACGTCCAGCGCACGGTCGCCGAGTTCGTCGACGCCGGTGTTGCGGGCATCCACATCGAGGACCAGCGTGAGCCGAAGAAGCCAGGCGGGGCCACCGGCATTGAACTGGTATCCGACGCAGAGGCGATCGGGCGGCTGAACGCCGCCGTCGAAGCGCGGGACAAATACGACAAGGACTTCGTGATCGTCGCCCGCATGGACGGATACGGTGCTGCCGGCGGAGGTATCGACGAGGCAATCCGGCGTGGGCAGCTCTACTGCGCCGAAACCGGAGTTGATGTCATCTTCTACGAGGGTCTCCAGACGTGGGAACAGGCCGAGCTGGCGCTGAAAGAGACGCCCGGACCAAGCTACGTGATCCCGAGCCCGAACCTCCTCGGGCAGAAGACGCTCGATGAACTGACCGCAATGGGTCAGGCAATCGAGATAGCGCCGTTTGTGCTGCCGGGCATCCATGAGGTTTGGCGCCTGCTTCTAGACATCAAGAAGGCCGGCGACACCACTCCGTTCGCGGAATACCTTGCCACAATGAATGAGGCCAAGGGCACCGAATACGATCTCGGCTGGGGCTCGTGCCTTGGGCGGCCCTCGACCGAATTCGTCGCAAGCACGGAGGAAAGGTACCTGCCGACTGAAGCGCGACGCGATTACGTCAATACCCCCAACGCCTAGCAGCTCGTGGCGCAAGTAGTTGAACGCGCGGCCTTCCGCAGAATCTTTTGCCCTCCCATACGTTTGTCGTTTGTCTATAAACGTATGGGAGGGCGCCCTCTAGGGCACTTGGTAAGGACAGGAAAATGCGCATTATCCCTGCATCCCCTGACGTGGGTTTGCCCTCTGACGCTTCATATGAAATCCACCCGGACCACATCGTCATCGCTGCCGTCGTCCAGTGGCGGGGCCGGATTGCCCTGTTCAGAAGGAGCCGCCACCTTGGCCACGACAGCGGCCTTTGGCACTGCATCACCGGATTCTTGGAAACCGGGGCGACCCCCGAACAGCAGACTCTTGAAGAGCTATCTGAAGAAGCCGGATTGCAGGCCGAAGACCTCCTGGAGCTCCGCCAAGGCCGGGCCATCGTGGTCGCTGACGGTTCGGGAACTCCCTGGCTCGTCCACACTTTCACGGCTCTAACGTCCCGCCGGCGGTTGATAATCAACTGGGAGCACGACTTCTACCGGTGGACCACTCCACGCAAGGCGAAGCGCTTTACCAATCGAGTCACTTGGCTGGACGAAGTGCTCAACGCAACCCAACCCAATACTTGATATGAAATCAGTGGAGGGCATGATCTAACAAGGATTGGGAGAATCGGATGATGCCTGCAGCCGGGAAGTACGATGCGGAGACCCGGGCCCGTGCCGTGCGGATGTAGCAGGACCGCATCAGGGGACATTTCCCAGCCCAATGCCCGGATCGAGGTCGGTGACCTGCCG
>NZ_JBNHHC010000066.1:0-14742 GCF_059091865.1 Arthrobacter sp. B0316-1-20
CCGCAGCCCCGTCCCGTTCATCTCCACAACAGGAAATTAACAGGACCGCCGGCGGATTAAAAGACCCTCGCCGGAAAACCTAACAAAGTACTACTAGGGCCTGTCCTGTGAATCACCCGGCGGGCCTTGGTAGACCTGTCGGGTGGTTGGCAGAGGTGAACTGACGGATAAGGCCTGGGCGCGGATTGAACCGCTGCTGCCCGCTTCAGGACACGGCGGGCAGTGGCGGGATCACCGGCAGGTGATCAACGCGCTCCTGTTCAAGCTGCGTACCGGGGCCCCGTGGCGGGATCTGCCCGAACGGTAAGGTCTGTGGAAGACCGCCCACGAGCGGCTGCGCAAGTGGACCACTACGGCTCGCGCAGGATCATCGTCATGGGCATCCTGCGGTCATGGTCCCACGGTGTGGAGCTGTGGAACGAAGCGAACATGCGCAAAATCTGGTCAGCAGCCAACATCAAGGTCTACGGCGGCGGCGTTGCCGAAGACGGCTTCCTGCGCGCGCTCTCTGACCTGATCGGAGACTACGGCTACGCCAGCATCTCCCAATCCAGCGGCAATAACGGGCGCAGCCGCTCCCGGCAGGAAAGCAAAGAGCGGATCTTCGACGTCTCCAACCTCGCCGGACTCGACCGCGGCCGTGCCGTGGTCCTGGCCTCCGGCGCACCGGCAACACTGATCAAAACCCGCCCCTGGTTCACCGGCAAACACAAAGAAGCCGTCGAAGCCTCCATCGCCGAACACGCACCCAAACCCGGGGGCAACCCGACCGGCAATGCGTGGATCCGCGCATCGAGCGAAAAGGCCGGCAGGCCATGAATGACCTGGACTCGTTCGCCGACCTGCCGGCCCCCGGAGAAGCTCCGGCCGGTTTGGAACCGCACCCCCCGGCCCCGGACAAGCCGGCAGAACTGGTCTACGGCTCGGCGGAAGAGTTTCTGCAGCAGAGACTGCTGCCCGCCTACAACCGGCGCAACGACGGCAAAAGCGGCTTATGGTGCCCCAAATGGTTTCTCCACTCCGAAGCAATCAGCCGCGTCACCTCCCTCTGGCGGGCATGAGAACACTACAGGCTCGATGCCGCCACCGGCATGAGCGTGTGGTGGCGCGATCACGCCGACCACCTCATGGCCGTGCTGCTCAATCCGGACGGCACGTTCCACAGCTGCACCCCCGCTCGGCACTATGACCCAAAACCGTTCAACTGCAAGCAGGCCCCCGCTGGCTGGTTTCCCGAAGAACGCGACGATATCGTTCAATAGGTTCATGAACCGGTACAGCTATGCGTTGCCGTCTTCCTGGTACACACCCGGAATGCCGTCACTGTCTGCATCGATCTTTTCCTCGGCCTCGATGCGTCGGTAGTGCCGGTTGCGGGTGCGTTGCACTACCGTGGCCAGCAGCGCTGCCAGCAATGAGGCTGCGAGAATAGGAACCTTCGCGTGGTCGTTGGCGGGAGTTCCGAGGCCGAAGCTGGGCTCTGCCACCAGCAGAGAGACTGTGAATCCGATGCCGGCCAGCTTCGCGTCTAGCTGCCAGCAATGAGGCTGCGGATACACGAACCGCCGCTATGACGCGCGCGGCTGTTTCTTCGGCTCGACGGTAGTGACACCTGCTTCGCGGAAGATCCGCGACAACGCCGACATCGATGGGGCCGAAAGCCCGATCGCGAGCGCTTGTCGTGCACGCTGACGGGCCCGGGATCAAGGCCCGATCGCTCCAACGAGGCCTTCACATCCAGTAAGTGATCCCGATTGTGCTCCCGCTCGTCGCCGCCATCCCGGTACCCGCGAAGTGGGTCGCAATGGCCAGGCCACCTGGCATCCAGCCGAGCCACTTGCGCGCCGTCTCATAGGCACCGTTCATGAGTCCGCTCTTGCCCATGGCGACACCCATGAGCACGAACATTGGGATCACGCTTAGGGACCAGGAGGCGAACGAGGAGAAGACGACCTCCTGGCGACTGCTCTCGACTGCCTTCGGTCCCGACGGGACGAGGAGGCCGAGGAATGCCGCCACCGACATCGCTACCCCGATGGGAATCTTGAGGAGCATCAGCGCCATTATCAGCAGAATGGTCATCAAGCCGACAATGAGCTTGCTCGACGGGATGACGAACAGATAGACAGCCAGCAGGATGGCGATGACGCCGACCACGATGAGGGCGATCGTGAATCGGCTTGCGGTTAGCGCCTCTTTCACCAGCTCAGGCGTTTTCAGCGGAGGTATCACCGTGCCGGGGGCGTCTGCATCGCGTTCATCGTTCCTTCGCCTCGTGGGTGTCGGTGATGGCGAGCACGGGGTCCTCGCGCTCGATCGCGTTGAAGACCTCATCGGCGTCGGCGGGTACGAACTCTGTCACGGTGATGGCCCGGAGCAGCATGGCGACGGTCTGCAACAGCAAAACGGCCATCCCAGCCGCGACAACCCAGCGGTAGTTCCAGATCGTCAACCAGGATACGGCCAGCGCTCGTTTCTCGAAGCCCGTGACCTCGAGTGCCTTCTCGACGCTGAACCACACGAAGAGGGCGGTGGCGAAGAGCGTGAACGACATAGAGAGGATCTCGATGGCTCGTTGCGCGCGTGGCCCGGTCTGCTCCGTCAGGAGGTTCACCCGGAGGTGCTCGCCCCGCAGCAGAGCATATCCCATCCCGAGCGACACGAGCACGGGCATCCATGCGAACTGCACGAGATCCAACGTCCCCGGGATGGAGCGCCCGAAGAAGCTCCGGCCGATAAGGTCTGCGACGACGTTGAGCATGAGCAGGATTATGACCATGCCGCCCAGCACTGAGGCGACGAGACTTGTGCGATCGATCCACTTGAGCCAGGGGAGCGGCCCGTCGATCCGGTGCGCCACCGTCATGCCTAATGCCCCAGGGTCGGGAGAATCGACGGGTTCGCCCCGCTGCTCGATAGGCCTCGACCGCAGCCGTGATGGCCGGCGTGTATGGGAGTCCGTGTCGTCACATGTTCCGCTCCTAATTGATGGCGCGCCAGTGCGCCGGGGGATTGTGACCTAGTTACCTTAATGCACAATATACATAGTGATTGCACTACAGATATGCTCATTGTGACCCTCCGCTAGCGGGTCACCGCGACACGACTACGAAGGGACACGCGATGTCCAGCTACGCCACGGCCCTTGTCCAGATGGCGCCATTCCGACAGGAATTCCAGGAGTTACCGCTCCCGGTCCTCGGGGAGGGCGCGGCGCTGCTGCGCATCGAAGCGAACGGGCTCTGCGGCACGGACGCCGAATCGATCAACGGCACCGTGAGCTCAGTGCCGGCAGATGGCGGCTCGCCCTACCCGCGGATCAACGGGCACGAGATCGTCGGCATCATCGAGGACCTCGGCCCTAACCCACGCAAAAACCTGCGCATCGGCGATCGGGTCGCTGTGAACCCGTTCATTCCTTGCGGGAAGTGCCGGGCGTGCCTACGCGGCGAGAACCACCTATGTCGTAGCCACCCGTGGGCGCCCGCGGTCTACGGCTTTATCCCGACCCGACACGGATCCGGCCTCTGGGGTGGTTACTCCACACACCTTTATATCGACCCGGCCACACTGCTCTACAAGATGCCGAGCACGATTGACCCGCTCACTGCGACTCTATGGAACCCGATGGCTAATGCCGTGAGCTGGTCGGTGCTCACCCCCGGCACGAGACCGGGGAGCAAGGTCGCGATCCTCGGCACCGGGCAGCGTGGCCTCGCTTGCGTCGCTGCCGTGAAGCTCGCGGGCGCTGGCCTCGTACTTGCGACCGGGCTCACCAAGGACCGGCACAAGCTCGACCTCGCCCTCGCGTTCGGCGCCGACGCAGTGGTGGACGTCGAGCAGGAGGATGTCCACACGCGCGCCATGGAGCTCACCGACGGCGAGGGCTTCGATATCGTCGTCGACACCACGCCGCACACGACGAAGCCGACGCTAGACGGGCTCAACATGCTCCGGTTCGGGGGCACGCTCGTGTCCGCGGGCGTCAAGGCCCCGACGATGGACGGCTTTCCGATCGGCATGCTTACGACGCGCAGCATCCGGCTCCTCGGTGCCGCCGGGCAGAACAACGAGGCATATCAGATCGCGGCGGACATCGTTGCGTCCGGGGCGATCCCGCTCGACCGGATGCGCACGCACGTCTTCGGATTCGACCAATTCGATCTCGCGCTCGACACGCTGGTGGGTAAGGTCGAGGGCGAACACGCCATCAACGTCGTCGTCACACCGACCTTCACGCCCTCCTGATCTGGGGCCGCGGTGAGCGGTCCTGCGCGTCGCGGCGCTTACCGGCAACCGCGATGCAGGCTCTGGCGATGGCCTGCCCGACTCGGACGATTTCCTCGCCCTGGACCGGCGGCATGCCTATTACCGAGAGCGCTAACCTGCCCGACCGTCCGGGTCGAAGATCGGAGCCCCTACAAAGTTCGGGTGGTACTCCTCAGCGGGTCAGTGATGCCGAGGGTGTAACCGCGCGACACTCCGATGAGCGTATGGGTGGCTCTCCGGAGCTCAAGGTCGCCGGGCTGTGGATCGCGACGGCGAACCCTCTACGGCGAATTTCGGCGAGGGTCTCGAGCCACCGCTCGAGGGTCCAGTAGCTGCATGGGTATAACGCAGGGTATAAGGCACGGTAGGTGACGAGGCAGACGAGCGGCAGTAGCAGGGACATACCCCTGATCGAACCAACGGACCCGCTCACCGCATTATTTGGGCAGGTGGTTTCCGTGCCGGTTTTCCGGGGCTCACCGGTGTGTGTTGGGCGGGGGCGTCCAGCGGGTGTGGACTGTGAGGGTGTCGTCGGCCCATTGGATGAGGCTGGCGGTGGCGGTACAGGCGCGAACATCATCGGTCTGAAGAGGTCTGGAAAGGAAGCCGCAAGTATTGCCATGACCAGGAAGAGTGCTACCGCTGGCAAAATGAAGGCGGCTCGCAGCTTCATATCAATGCCATGGCAAGTCGGCCATCATCACTGGGGCGTCGAGCGGTATGGGGTACGCAACGGCCGAGACATTCATCCGTGAGGGGGCCTCGGTTGTTCTCGCGGACATCGACGAACAGGCCGGGGACGAACTGGCCAGCGCACTGGGTGATCGGGCGGCGTTCGTCCGCACCGATGTCACCTCGGAAGAGCAGGTCGCGGCGTTGGTATCAGATGCTGTGGAGCGCTTTGGCCGGCTCGACATCTTCTTCAGCAACGCAGGTGCCGGCGGGGATCAGTCGGCCGTGGCGCAACTGTCGGCCGAGGGACTGGAGCAGGCGCTCGCCCTCAACTTGAAGTCACATGTGTTCGCGCACAAGCACGCTACCCGTCAGCTGCTGCTGCAAGGGACCGGTGGGTCCATTATCACGACAGCCAGCGCGGCTGTCCTGCAAGCCGGATGGTCAGCAGCTGCCTACTCGATCTCGAAGGCGGGTGTGCTAGGTCTTGTCCGCGCGACAGCTTTGGAGACCAGAGGGTCCGGCATCCGCTCCAACGCGATCTTGCCCGGTGGTGTCGTCACGCCGATTATCTCTCGGTACTTCGACATTCCTGCGGATGCACATGTTCGCCCGAGTCTCCACCTACAGGACCAGTCCCGGCACCACGGGCGCGCCAACGGAGGAAACCGTCAGACGGGTGCTTGAACTCTCAGGATGCCTGGGAATCCAGTACCTGAAGGGCAAGGACAACAAATCCATATCCATCACCCTGTGGGAGACGGAGGAAGCCCTTACCGCAAGCCAGCAACCTGCCGACCAGATCCGTTCGGAGACGACCCAGGAGCAGCATATGCAGGTCCTTGACGTTCACGCTGCGCTCGACGAACCCGTTCGACCTGCCGCTGGCCAACCCGAACTTCTACCTGGAGCCGGCCGACCTCGAGAACCTGCTCGACAGCTTCGAACAGCTGCGCGACATCGGTGAACAGCCCGCGTTGAAGGACGTGGTCAAGGGAGAAGCACGGCCGGGCCCGGACCTGACCAGCCGGGAGCAGCTCCGTGCCTACGCGCGGGCAACGACCACCAGCGCCTACCACCCCTCGGGCTGAACCGTCCCGAGTTTTAGGCCGTCTTCATACGAGGCGCCTCAGGGTTTCCTGAGGCGCTTTCCTGGTCATAGTAGTTGGTTTCAAATTCGGCCGGCGGGATGAGTCCGAGGTGGCCGTGGAGCCTTTCGGTGTTGTACCAGTGGACCCAGTCCATAGTGGCCTTTTCGACCTCAGCGAGGGTCTTGAGCGGACCGGTCAGGAACGGGCTGTTCCTGGCCGTGCACTCGGTTTTGTAGAGACCGATGGTCGACTCGGCCAGCGCATTATCGTAGGCATCCCCGACGCTTCCGACCGAGGCAGCCAGCCCTTCAAGGATCAGCGTTTCGGTGAACCGGATGGAGGTGTACTGGCTGCCGGCATCGGAATGGTGGATCATCCCCTCCGGCACCCTGTGGCCGTCGTGGTCACGCCGCCACAGGGCCATCTTCAGGGTAGTCAGGACCAGATCCGTGTCCTTGGACATGGCCGCGTGCCAGCCCACGATCGCCCGCGAATACAGGTCGATCGCGAACGCCACGTACGCGAAGCCGGCCCACGTCCGAACATAGGTGAAGTCGGTGACCCATCCATAGTTCGGCCGGTCGGCGGTGAACTGGCGGTTGAGCAGATCCCCGGCCCGCTGCCCGTCCCTGCCGGGCACGGTGGTCCGGTGGGCCCGGCCGCGGACGACCCCGGACATGCCCTCATCGCGCATCAGCCGGTCCACGGTGCAGTGCGCCACTTCATGGCCGGTCCGGCGCAGCCAGGCGGTCATTTTCCGTCGTCCGTACAGCGATTCGGGGGTGCCTGTGGTGGCCCGCAGTGCATCGGTAATGCGGGCGTCCGAGACGGCCCGCGCTGCCGGCGGGGAGGATTTCCAGGTCCGGTACGTCCGCGGGGCAACCTGCAGGCCCTGCTCGCGCAGGACCCGGCAGACCGACTAGACCCCGTGGCCGCGCTCCCTCATCAGGTCTATGAAACCGGCTATTTGCGGCGGCGAGGGTCGAGTTCCCTCGCGAAGAAAATTGATGCCTGCTTCAGGATCTCGTTGGACTCGCGCAGTTCCCGGTTCTCCCGCTCCAGCTCCCGGATCCGATCCTGTTCGGCGCTGGTGACACCCGGCCGCTGGTCCGCATCGATCTGGGCCTGGAGCACCCACCGGCGCAGGGCTTCCTTGCCGATGTTCAGCTTCGGTCCGATGGCCTTGCAGGCAGCATTCACCGAGGCGTACTCGCTCAGATGGTCCAGGACCATCCGCACCGCACGCTCACGCTGGTCCGCCGGGTATTGCTTGGGCATAGTCGCCATCCTTGTCACAAAAGGAAGCGGCATCAAACCCGTGACGGTTCAGGCACCGCCAAGATGGGCGTCGACAGCCTCGCGGTGGTCGACCCCGAACTCCGCGTCCACGGCCTCGACGGACTCCGTGTCGCGGACCTGTCGGTAATCCCGACGCTCACCACAGGCAATACCAATGCCCCTGCCATGATGATCGGAGAGCGCGCGGCCGACTTCATTCTCGGCAGCTAACGGGCGCGACTAGGAGGCGGTCTCGGACGCCCGGGCGTCGCACGCGGTGGTTCCGGGCCGTCCCCGGAACCACCGCCCCGGCAGACCCGATGCCGCGAATCCCGAAGTCGGAGGCGCTCACTCCTGCCGATGGTGCTCCACCAACGACCACCGCTGCTTCCTCACCGGACGCGCACCGGACCAATTCTTATAGATCAGCTCAGGTTCGGTCTGGCTGTGCCCGTCGCCTGGAGACTCAGTCATTTCTTCTCACCGTCCGCCCAGGTCGGCCACGGACAGGATCTCGTCCTTGCTTGCTGCCGTGAAGAGGAGGACCAGTGTTTGCTGCGGCTGCGGGAGATGGTGATGTAGCTGTATTGGCCGATTAACCGGGAGGGTTTGTCTAGGTAGCCGACTTCGGAGACGCCCCGCCGTAGATTTTCACGTCCGAGGCTGACCAGATTTTCCACATGCCTTCCAGGGACCAGGCTCCACGCCCTGGAACCAGGACTGCAGGATCAACCCGGTCAGCCATATCCGCCTGTGAGTCTTGTTGTGGCTGGTCCGGGACCGGCTGGCAGGGTAGGTGTCGGTCGCCTGCCCCGGGAATGTGGCTCGATATCCGCCTGGCCGTTTCAAACGTGCCTTCAATCGGAATTGCCCGTTACTGGGGTGAGCGGCCGGCGCCTGCCCGGCCCACACCGAAGGCTTGATCAGAAGACTGCCCAGCCCCCCTTGGGGGCTGTGACCCATCACAGGAATGCCTCGGAGTGACCTTCACCCGGGCCGACGCCGGCCGCACCGCGGCCAGAAGCATCTGCCCGTTCGTGAGGAAGGAACCCCCGGCCGCGATGACCACTGTCGCACACTCCTGTCCGTTCGTCATCGGCGTGGACACCCACGCCCGCACGCATACCTACGCCGTGCTTGCCGCCAGCGGCGAGCACCTCACCACCGAGGCCTTCCCCAACACCCACGCGGGCAGGGCCCGTGCGATCGCCTGCGTAGCCCGCCGCACCGGCGGGGACCTCGGAGCCCTCTGGGTCATCGAAGGCACGGGAAGCTACGGGGCCCTGCTCGCGGGCACCGTCGCACGGGCCGGCTACCGCGTCGCCGAAGCGCCCAGGGTCACGGCCTACGCCCCAGCTCGTCGCGGAACCGGCAAGTCCGATCCGCTGGACGCTGCCGCGATCGCCGCAGCCGCCCTCCCGCTCGAAGAGGACCAACTGCGCATTCCGCGCCAGGACGAGGGGGTCCGCGCTGCGCTGCGGGTCCTGGTCGCCGCGAGGGAGCAGATGACAGTCGAGCGCACGGCGAAGGTCAACGCCCTCACCGCCCTCCTGCGCAGCGTCGACCTCGGCATCGACGCCCGCAAGCCCCTCAGTGATACCAGGATCACCGAGGTCTCCCACTGGCGCGCCCGCGACGAGGCCCTCGCCGCCGCCACTGCCCGTGCGGAGGCGGTCCGGCTCGCCAAGCGCATCACCGTCCTCGACGGCGAGCTCAAGGACAACCAAACCCGTACCACCGAGCTCCTCGAGGCCAGCCCCGCGGCGCCCCTTCTCGAGGAGACCGGCATCGGTCCCGTCACCGCCGCCGTGGTCTACACGGCGTGGTCGCATCTGGGCCGGGTGCGTTCCGAGGCCGCCTTCGCAGCCCTCGCCGGCGTGAGCCCCATCCCCGCATCCTCGGGGAACACCGTGCGCCACCGACTCAACCGAGGCGGCGACAGGCGCCTGAACTGCGCACTGCACATGGCCACCGTCGTCCGCACCGTCCACGACCCCGACACCCGCGCCTACGCCAAACGCCGCAAGGCCGAAGGAAAAACTCCACGGGAAATCCGGCGATGCCTCAAGCGCTACCTCGCCCGCCGCCTCTACCGCACCCTCAACGCTCTACACGCCCCTGACAATGCGATCCCGAACGCGGCTTGACGAGATATAGAAGATTCTGATTTTTCCCGGGCACTATGGCGACCCCTCGAGCGCTGCCTTCATTTATCTTCGGGGCGAAATTGAAGGGTGACTGTCCGATGCAGACGCCTTCTGATATCCAGCGTAGGCGGCTTCTGAAACTGACACCTCGGCTGGGGCGGTGACCCCTAGACTTCGTCGCGTTAGGTCTGCCCGGGAAAGTGTCGCGGTGGAGGATGCCCAAACAGGATGGAAACGAGGTAGGACAGGGCCAGAATTTAGGGCAGCCTCCGTCATCAGGCCCACGCATAAGTTCTCGGATAAGGCTGTCGCGCAACAGCACGGCTTACGGGACCTGAACCCTCATGGCCTTGGCCCTGCCGAACGGTGCTATCTCACACTAGCCGGCCTGGTCGATTTGGTGCTGGACAGCGCCGGCGTAGAGGTCCACGACGTCGTCGGAATTAATGTCCGGCGGGGCGAAATAGCCCGCGAACCGAATCCCCTCGGCCAGCCCCGCCAGCTGGCAGGCCACGGCTGCGGCGTGGCGCCGGTCGGGGGTCGTGTCGCCGATGATGGCCGCCACCCCGGCCAGGACGTCATGTCGGGTTGCCTCCGGCGTGGGGGACTGCCGGATCCGCGAGACCAGGGTGGCCCAGGGCTCGTTCGCTCCGGCGTCGCGGCGGGTCAGGACCTGTTGCACCAGGGCCCGGCCCAGCCGGTCCCGGGGCAGGTCCAGTTCGACCAGCGGCACCGCGGTCAGGCCGACGACGGTATACAGCTCGGCCTTCGAGCCGAACAGTTTGATTACCAGTCCGGGGGAGACTTTGGCGGCGTCGGCGATCTCGCGCACGGTGACGTCGTGGTAGCCGCGTTCGCCGAACAGGGTGGCGGCAGCGTGGCGGATGCGCGCTCGGCCATCGCCCCGGGTCATGCGGGCAGCTCGATGTCGACCCGTTCTGTCCGGGCCCGCAGGATGACCTTAACTGAGGAGGCTGTTTCCCCGTTGGGGGAGACAGCGGTGACGATGTAGGTCCCGACAGGTGGCAGGGCCAGCGTGTACTGGCCGTGCGTGTCGGTGCGGGTGGCGGCGACGAAGTCCCCGGCGCCGGCGCTGATGGTCACCAGTGCCCCCTCCAGCGGGACTTCGCTGGCCTTGATGACGCCGTCGAGCGAGAGTTCCTCCAGCAGTTCCAGGTCGTGTTCGGTGGTGCCGCCGGAAAAGGTCACGAGCTGCGAACGCGGCGCCCAGCCCCCGGCATTGGCGACCACGACATAGCGGCCTGGTCCCGGCAGGGCCGCGGTGAAAAAGCCGTCGTGGTCGGTTCGGGCCCAGTCCCCGGGAACGCCGTCCTCCCGGATGAAGGTCACGACGGCCGGCCGCTGGGGGCCGCCCGTGCCGCGCATGAGAACGCGCCCGTGGACGAGCGTCTCCTGCACGTTGTTATCCGCTTTGAGGGTGCGGCCGCCGCTGGGGATGAACAGTGCGATGGCAATGCCCACCACGGCAGCGAAGGCGGCGAGCCAGAAGGACAGGTGCAGCGCATTCAGGGACGGGACCGGAACCCCGTTGTAGTCGATGACGAGGGTGGAGAGGATCAGCCCGACGACGGCACTGGCCACGGAGGTGCCCATCGAGCGGATGAGCGCATTAACACCGTTGGCCGACGCGGTTTCAGTGATCGGAACCGCGCTCATGATCAGCGTCGGCATGGCGGCGAAGGCGAAGGCAACCCCGACGTTCACCAGGGTGGCGCCGGCGATGACCTCCCACACCGTGTTGTCCAGGAAGACCCGGGCCACATAGGTTACGGCCATGATCGCGGCGCCGAATATCAAGGTGGGCTTGCCGCCCCAGCGGTTCAGCATGGCCCCGGCGACGGGGGACAGGGCGACCATGGCCAACCCGGAAGGTACCATCGCGAGTCCGGCCACCAGCACGGAGAGGCCGAACGCGTACCCGGTCCCGGTGGGGATCTGCAATTGCTGGGTGGTGATGAGCATGTTCACGAACATCGCCACGCAGATGAAGAACGAGGAAATGTTGGTCAGCAGCACCGGTCGTTTTACAGAGGTCCGCAGATCCACCATGGGCTGGTTGACCCGTAGCTGGAGCGGGATCCAGCCCGCGAGCAGGGCCAGTGCAAGGGCCAGCAGGCCCAGAACGAGCGGGCTGGTCCAGCCCCAGCTGGACCCCTTGGAAATGGCCAGCAGGGTGGCGGTCAGGATGACCGAGAGGATCAGCGCGCCGGCGATGTCGAAGCGCCCGGGAGTCGTGAGTGTGGATTCCTTCACCAGCAGCAGGACGCCGATGAGGAACACGACACCGAGCGCTGCTGAGACCCAGAACAGCGACTCCCACCCGAAAGCGTTGTAGAGCAGCCCGGACAACGGCATTCCCAGCGCCGAGCCGATGCCAAGTGTGGCGCTCATCAGGGCGACGGCCGAGGCCACTTTCTCCTTGGGTAGTTCGTCGCGCAGCACCGAGATCCCGACCGGGATCAGAGAGGAGGCGAAGCCCTGCATGGCGCGCCCGGCGATCAGTGCCGGGAACGTGCCGCCGATCGCCGCGACGAGCGAGCCGAGGCTCATGACCGCCAGGGCCAGCAGCAGCATCTTGCGTTTGCCGTACATGTCGGCCATGCGGGAAATGATCGGGGTGAAGATCGCAGCACTGAGCAAGGTGACGGTGACCAGCCAGGATGAATCGTCGGCCGAGACACCCAGGATGCGGGGGAAGTCCGGCAGCAAGGGGATCACGAGGGTCTGCTGGAGCGCGACCACCATGCCGCAGAGGGCCAGGACGGTGGTTGTCGCCCACGCGGGGACGGAGCGAAGCGGCACGGGAGGGGCCTCCGGGAGCGGGTTGTCGCTAGGGGTAAACGGCTGTTTACCCCCAGATAAAGGAAACACCTCACCGGGTTCCGCCGTCAAACCAGTTTTGGCGGGAGCGGTCGTCGAAAACGACGGCGTTCTCGGCGGGTGCCCGTGGCGGCGGCCCAGCGCAGCGCCGCGGCGCACAGGCTGACGCGCAGGTGCCGTCCATGGCCCGGCGGATGACCATACCGGTGCGCAGGTGGATCATGGTGGCCTGGAACAACCAGCCTAGCCGGTTCGCGGGCAGGTGATGTCGCCGACCACGGGTTCCCGGAATCTCGGAGGTGAAGTCCCGGCGGCCCTTGGTCGTCGAGCAGGTGGTTGAAGCCGCGGGCGGTTCCATTTACGTCCACGACCGCCTGCAGGTAGGTGACCGGTTGCGGGTAGGGTTTCGGGGCCGCAGGAGCTGGAGCTGACGGCACTACCCGCAAGATAGCCAGCTTGAGAGTGCGGTCGGCTCCTGAAAATGACAGAGGGTATATCCGCCCTGACACCGTTCAAGTGCTCGTGTGGTGTCAGGGCGGGGCCGGTGCGACGGAAGCGTGGACGTTGTCGGGTGTGGCCGCCGGGGGTCGGCGGATGGTCAGGTGAGGTTCTGCATGGTGCCGGTGTCGGCTGCGCGGCGCAGCGCGGCGAGCATCTGTTTGCGGGTGACCGCGTCGTCGAGGCTGGGGGCGAGTCGGGTGTCGTAGCGCAGGTCGCGTTCGACGACCAGCAGGGTCTCGGCGATTGTGGCGGCCAGGGCGGGCAGGGCGGTGTCGGCGTGGATGTAGGAGGCGGGCACCTGGAGTTCTTCCAGCTCGGCTGCCCCGGCGGTGGCCCCGTGGAGGGTGAGTGGGCTCAGTTGGATGTTGCCGTTCGGGGCGGTCACCACCAGGGTGCCCTCGGTGCCGTTGATCTCCCAGTGCAGGGTCGTGCCGGCGGTTTTGCCGCCGCGGTAGTGGGCCGAGACCATGGTCCCGTCCGCGAGCCGCCCGGAGAGCAGTAGTTGGTCCGGGGTGGTCTTCTCCACGGTCTGGTCGGTGCCGGCGAGGCGGACGAGGGGCTGTTGGATCGCGGTCATCGCGGTCAGGGTGTCGAACTCGCCCAGGACGGTGCACACCGCGTCGATGGTGTGGCCGAAGGGGATGGTCATCATCGTCCCGCCGAGGGCGTCGTCCTGGAGGTAGGCCTGGGACGGGTCTACGACGTCGCCCCAGGGTCCGCCCTCGCCCACGAGCGTGGAGGACAGCACCCGGCCGAGGTAGCCGTCCTGGATGAGGTCACGCAGGTAGCGGATTTCGGGCCGGGCCCGGGCCTGCAGGCCGGTGGCCGCGTACACCCCGGCGGTGGTGAAGCCATCGCGCAGCTGGCGGGTCTGGTCCAGGGTGGATCCGGAGGGCCACTCGCTGTAGACGGGCTTGCCGGCCGCCAGGATCTTCTGCAGCAGCTCGTAGTGGTGCTCCACGCGCACGGCGACGATGACCAGGTCCACCGCGTCCGAGCCGATGAGCTCGTCCGGGTTGTCGTAGGCCTCGGGGATGCCGAACTCCTCGGCGGTGGCCTTCGCGGAGTTCAGGCGGGTGGTGCTGACCGCGCTCACCTTCAGGCCGGGGATGGTCGCCAGGGCGGGCAGGTGCGCGATGCGTCCCCAGCCGGTGGTGGAGGCGCCGATGATGCCGACCCGGATCGGGCGATCGGAGTGGACGGTGGAAGAGTGCTGGGTCAATGGTGTTCCTTGATCGTGGGGAGGTGGAGAGCAGGGGCAGGAGCATTGCGGGGGTCGCTCGGTGGCTTCCTGCGTTCGCCGGTGTTTCTGGTGTGTCTGGGACTTCAGTGGTCTTGCGTTCGGAATTCCGAACGTAAGGGTCGGGCTGGGCTGGCGCTGGGCCAGACCTTAGGGCCGGCAGGTGCTGGCTGGGCCGGGGCTGTACTGGCGGTGGCCGGCCCCGCGGGGTGTTAGCGGGTTGTGTGGGGGGTGGGTTGGTGTGGGCGGGGGTTGGTGGTGTTTTGGTGGCAGGGGCAGGGTGGGTTGTTGGTGGTTTGGATGGGGCAGCCGCCGCGGTTGGTGGGGGTGTCGCAGTTTTTGGTTATGCACCAGCCGGTGAGGGTGCTCATGGTTGGTTGTGCTCCTGTGGTGGGCTCGGGGCGTGCTCATCCCGGGGCTGGGTGTCGGGGTGGTTTGTAGTGAGTTTAAGCCAACGGACTTACCTGGGTGTTCCGGTCTGCCTTTGCGGTTTCTGTCTGACCGCCCGGTGCGGCGGCCGGGGGCGGCCTCTGGGTTCCTTGGCGTTGGTATCCGTGGGGGGCGCATGGCGCTCGTGAGGTTGTTGTGTCTGGGTGGATGGGGTAGTAGCTGAGTGGATATAGGACTGGGTATAACCCCGGGTATAAGACGTGGTAGGTGAGGGGGGGTAGAGGCTGGGGTATGTTCCGTGGTGGCGGGGCAT
>NZ_JBNHHC010000067.1:0-14600 GCF_059091865.1 Arthrobacter sp. B0316-1-20
CGTTATGCATATTTTTTCCCATAAACGGCGGCGAAGGAAGAGCTGGCCTCTGCACACGGACGGGTCAATGTTCTCCCCCGGTAAAGCAATACCGCCTTCACCGGAGCCTGTCCGTGACCGGCCTGTGGCCGGCAGGCCCCCGCGCCGGCTGCCGGCATCGGGGGTGTGTCCGGTCCGGTCAGTCTTTTTTGAAGGCGTCCTTGACATGTTCGCCGGCGTTTTTCAGGTCGGCCTTGATCTGATCGGCCTGCCCCTCGGCCTGCAGGCGTTCGTCCCCGGCGGCCCTGCCCGCTGCTTCCTTGGCCTTGCCGGCAGCTTTCTCGGCGGCGTTTTTGATCTTGTCGTCCAGGCCCATGGTCCCTCTCCTGCCCTCCCGTACACCTGCCGGCAGCCTCCGGGGCTGCCGCTTTCATCGTCCCACCGCGTCAGCGTCTGCAACAGCTGGAGAAGCCCTCGTTCCGGTCCGCTGCGGTCAGACGCCGGATCCGCACGCGCCGCTCAACAGGATCAGCCGCATCAGGCAGGGACTGAAACCGGAATCGGCCAGTCCGCCCGCCGGCTTGCCGACCGAATCGGCCGGTGCCTGGGCGGCACGGCCGGGTGCAACCGCAGTGAACTGCCGGCGATGGCCCGAAGACCTCAAACATTCCGCAGCGGTCCCGGAACCGGCAGCCGACGATGCACCCGGCTCTCATAGGGCATGCTGAGCACAGTCAATGGCGTCCTTACGTGGTTACCGGATCCGGGTAGGTTGAAAAATCAGACTGCCCCTGCGTGGCCGGCGGCTGGGCGGCACGGCCGGGTGCAACCGGTGTCATCACCTCTGGTTTGTCCGCGCTCCTGCCATCCCGCTGTGCCCTCGGCCAGGGGTCCAGTCCCCTGCAGGTTTCAGCCGGCCCGGCGGCGGCGCCACCGCTGCCAGGGCCGTTCGGTTCCCCAGTGCAGGGCCACGGTCCGGCGGGCCCGGTCCAGCCGCCGCAGGTTCTGCCGGAACCCGTACAGCGACCGCGGCGAGATCCCGACCCGCAGTCCGGGGTCGTACCGGATGGTGCGGTGCGGGCCGAAGTGGAAGCTGAGGTCCACATCGTCGTGCAGCTCCGGATCATCCCGGTGCACCGCCGCACTGACCTCCTGCCAGGCGGCGCGCCGGAAGGCCATGTTGGATCCCCACAGCGGCACGTGCCCGAACACCGGTCGCATCCCGAGCAGGTACGACTGCAGGTAGAGCGCGCCGGCCGCCCGTACCCAGGGGCGGGACAGGCTGTAGAAATCCGCGGTGCCGACCAGCGCATCCAGGGCCGGGTCGGCGGTGAAAGCGTCCTGGATGCGTTCCAGCCAGTGGACCGGCGGCGCCGAATCAGCATCGCAACGGACCACGACGGTGCCAGCCGCCGCGTCGTAACCGGCCGCCGCGGCGGCCGGAATGCCGGGAGCCGGTTCGACGACGACGCGGGCACCATACCGGGCGGCGACCCGAGCACTGTCATCGGCGCAGTTGTTGTCCACCACCACGATCTCCAGCGGCCGGACGCTCTGGCCCCCAATGAGGCTCAGGCACTGGGCCAGCATCACGGCATCATCCTTCACCGGAATGACCACCGACAGCGACGGCTCCATCTCTGCTCCCTTCACCGGCCGGTAGCGGGTATCCGGCAGCCGTATCGCGTGCCTGTGCCCGTCCCGGCCCTTTGGCCCATCCTAGAAGGCCAGGCGCTGCCGGTTCCCTGGACCCGGCGGCCGGTTTCCTCCGGCCGGGCTCAGGGCAGGTGTGCGCTCACCGGGCGATGCGGGCAGCAGAGGATAAGACTTCAGCAGCAACCGGGTAACGAGCAGGCCGGCACCGGAGGCAGAGAAGCCCCAATGCCTGCTTCCAATCCGGGCTGACGGGTCCGGCGAGGGCACAGCACAGCGTCCTTAGCACTGGCTTACCGGTACCCCAACGAGGTCCACTACAGTTACCAGCAGCCGTCCGCGGCAGCGTAGAGAAAACCACTAATCCGCTGTCCGAAATCTCCTAAGCAGCCCACCCGGATGGTGCCGCGGCTCTTCTACCTGCAGTCCCTACAGGTAGACCATCAGAGAGCAGGCAAAATTTTCACGAGAGACTATTGCCAGGGGACCCAACAAGGGCAGCCCCCTGAAGCCGTCCGGCCCCGGTCCGGTGCTGGTGGATTGACCGGCCAGCTGCGGCAGATGCGCTGCCCGGCCCCTGCAGAGCCGACAAACACTGCGCAGCGGACCACGGCCAACCCCCGGATGGGCCGGACGCAGCGCAGCGTCCCGACGGGCGTTCCCCTTCAGAGAGTTCCGCCGCATAGGCTCCGGTACGCAATTGCCGAAGCGGGCGGACCGGAGCAACCAGCCGAACCTGCCCCCCAGGTACAACAGACCATCTTTTCAGCCGCACTCCTGCTGCACAGCCACCGCATAAAATGCCGGGTCTTCCGCATGTGCGGAAGACCCGGTAACCTGCGGATGCGCAGGGTCTGGCCCTTGAGGCCCGGCAGAAGATCCTTGGCTGGATCCTGGCCGTCAGCCTAGCGCCGGTCCTTGACCTTGTCCTTCTTGTCCTTGACCTTGTCCTTCTTGTCCTTAACCTTGTCCTCGTCCTCTTCCTCGTCCTCTTCCTCGTCCTCGATCGGTTCCTCTTCCTCTTCCTCTTCCTCGTCCTCGATCGGTTCCTCTTCCTCTTCCTCTTCCTCTTCCTCTTCCTCTTCCTCTTCCTCTTCCTCTTCCTCTTCCTCGTCCTCGATCGGCTCCTCTTCCTCTTCTTCCTCTTCCTCGTCCTCGATCGGCTCCTCTTCCTCTTCTTCCTCTTCCTCGTCCTCGATCGGCTCCTCTTCCTCTTCTTCCTCTTCCTCTTCCGGATACGGGTCCTCTTCCTCAGCCCCGAGCGGGTCCTGCACGGCGGTGGCGTCGGTGATTACGGATTCGGTGGCAACACCGGTGGTCTCTTCGATGTCTCCGCCTGCCTGGGCTCCGGTGACTCCGACGGCGAGAAATACACTGGAAACCGCCGCCGTTCCGATAATCTGTCTGGTCTTGCTCTGCATGGTCTTCTCCGAAACATGGTTTTCGAAGTGCCGATCGGCACCCTTTTCGGGTTTGCGGATCTTCTCGCTGCAGCCGTTAACGGTTGGGTCCAAGCGGCAAATGCAGCGCTAATTCAATTCCCATCCGTAAACCGGGGGAATTTTCTCAATCATCCCTTGGGAAAACGTTATGAAATTATGCCCCTCATAAATTTCAGGTCACAGCGATTTTCACGATACGGCCCCGCCCGGGTGGAGGAGCCGAAGGCGGGTCCAGGAATGTTCGGGCCCATCTTTATCCACGGACACCGACAACAGCGCCTACAGGGGACAAAGTGGCTCGGCCCCGTGTTTACGCCCCCGGAAGGCGGGCCTATTTCACCGGCACGGCCTGCTGCCCGAGAATCCATAACACAGCGGCCCAAAGCGCCACCACGAGCCCGGCTAACGCCGCAACCCGCTGGGAAAGCTCTCCGGGTACGCCTTTAACAGTGGTGACTGCGCATCATTGGCTCTCCGGCCCGCGGCCGCTCTTCACCGTGTCATGAAGTCTTCAGCGTCGGACCCCTCGGACGCTGAGCGGCACCGGCCCTGTTACCGCCGAGCACCGGGGACTGCCTGCCCGGGCCCCGGCCCGTGGGCAGCCCCGTTGTTCACGCGGTCCGCGTTTTCGGGCCGAAAGACGGGGCCGGCCGGGGATTTGTCGCATAAGCTTGCAATAACCGTGGAGACCGGCTCTACGTGGTCTTCTATTTCGCTGGCCTGCCAACCATTGGAGGATCGGCTTACGCGAGACTGAGTGGTTAGCAGTTCGGCTCGTCGGGCGACGTCATTATGTGCTTCGTGTGAGCACCTGCAATCAGTCTAAAAGTGCCGGGCATACTGATTGCATCGCATCACTGGCACCTTGATGAGGCGCTTGCAACGGTAGCGACCGCCCCTGACCGGGTGCTGGGTGTGAGGCAACGGTTGGTTGAACGCCTAGGACGGAGGCTGGCCTGGAGAGCCGACCCTCGGTGCGACGTGGAGTCTCAGGCCTCGTCGGCTTCGTCGAAGATGCGGAAGGCCAGGGTCCCGTGGGTGACCGCCGCGCCGGCGCCCAGGGCGGCGGCGATCATGGTGGCCTCGGCGATCTGGGCCTTGGTGGCGCCGGCCTGCTTGGCCTTGGTCACGTGGACCTGGAGGCAGTACGGGCACTGGGAGGAGATCGCGACGCCGACGGCGATCAGCTCGCGGTTCAGCGGGTCAATCGACCCGTCTTCGCGGCCGATCGTCCCGTCGAACTTGGCGTAGGCGGTGAACTCGGGTCCGGCCAGTTCCTTGAACTCGCCCAGCCGGTCCAGGTCCTGCGGGGAGTGGTAGTGGGTCGTCATGGTGTGATCCTTTCCAGTCGGGGTCAGAACAGGCGCGGGAAGCCGGTGACAGTCTCACGGTCCGCGCATGGCGGTCCCGGCCACCCGGGTTCTCCACCTGGTCCCAGGGCGGCGCATGCCACCCCCGGGGCAGGTTACGTCGATCCGGCCAGGATCTGCAGCGTTGCGCTTGGGGGCGGCCGCTGCCCAGGTTGAGTGTCGCATCAACGAACGAATGTTGAGGCAAGTGGTGCAGCGGGCATCCGAGGGTCGCCGATGACCATCGCGGGCAGAGGGGGGCGGGATGCCAGGCGGGACCGGGCATCCCGACGGGTGTTATGGCGTGCGGGCCTGGCGCGGCGGCGATTGCAGTCACGGGGTGACGGTGGGGGCTGCGTATCCTTCCCGGAGCAGGGATTCCAGCGGCTCAACGCCGGCATGGGATTCCGCGGCCACATCTTCGACCCATGCGAGGGCCAGTTGGGCCAGAAAAAGGTCCCTGGCGCTGATATCTGGTCTTGCCATCCCTTTGTCCTGGGCGCGTTGGAGGAACTCCGCGGTGATGTCCTGCAACTCCATGCACGTGAGGGACAGCGCCGAAGTCTGCTCCTTGACTGCGGAAAGCATGGGGTCGGCCAGTCCCTGGAATGTCTTGAAATAGTCGCACAATCCGCGCAGCCAGTCCTGAAGCGACGAGGACGCGTCCCCGGTCTGCGCCAGTGAATCCCGCATGGCCCTGAGCTCGTCCAGGCGTTCTCGCAGGGTCGAGGCGATCAGGTCGTCGCGGGTCGGGAAGTGCCGGTAGAGCGTGCCGGGGCCGACTCCTGCCCCCTTGGCGATCTCGTCCAGCGGCGCCGCGACCCCCCGCCGGGAAAACTGGGTCAGCGCCGCCTCGATAATCCTGCCCTCGTTACGCCGCGCATCTGCGCGCCTTGGTTTCGAGCCGGTGAGCAATGCGGTCCCCTACATCTACGGTTTTGACAATCGGAGTGTGTCTCCGCCTATAGTAGCAATCGTTGAAGTGGAGAACGTGTCCGCTTGTGCGGACCGAGGGGGTGGGTGTGGCACCTCTCCAACCCCTCGGCCGGCCTTTCCGCGCAGAACCGGCTTGGACCCGCAGACCCGGGCGCAGAACCGGCCACAGGGTCCGGGAAGCAAGGGCCGACCCCATCCGTGGGTCGGCCCGTAACCAGGAGAGACGACCGCATGGCCGATACGGCAGTACAGGATGCTCCCGAACTGTCCATTCTGGACGTCACGTATATCTACCGCGGCAGTACGCCGACCGGGGCCCTGAGGAATTCCACGGACGGTGGCAGGAACGCTGCGGGGCTTGGCCGGTGATGCCTTGGCCGACGAGATCATGATTGTCGACTTCCATGCAGACCAGGAGGGCCGTCTGCGGGCCTACGACCTGCTGGCCAAGGAACTCCTGATCTGACGCCCCATGTCCATATGTCCATGAAGCATGCGGGGCTCGAATCCTCGAGGCCCCATTATTCGAAGGGAAAGTGCCCGGCAGTGGCCAGAGAAAAGAAGTTGAAGATGGGCGCCGTCCTTGAAGGCCTTGGATGGAATTTCACGGGCTGGCGCCACCCTGATATGCCGGTCGATGCCAGCGAGAACATTGACCACTATGTCCAACAGGCAAAGATCGCGGAGTCGGGGAAGTTCGACACGCTCTTCCTGGTCGACGTCAGCCACGTCGGCCCCGGGAACATCCCCCACTACCTGAGCATGTTCGAGGGCGTGAGCATCATGTCCGCCTTGAGCATGGCGACCACCCGCATCGGGTTATCGGCGTCGATTGCCACCTCCTACGCTGATCCATTCACCGCCGCACGGCAGATCCTGTCTCTTGACAAGATCAGCAAGGGACGGGCAGGGCTCAATGCCATCACGTCCAATCCGGGGGGAATGGTCAACTACAGCAGGGGGCACCTGACCAAGGCCGATCAGTACCCCATGCAGACCGAATTCATGGAGATCGCCCTGGGCCTGTGGGACTCCTACGAAGATGACGCCTTCATCCGGGACAAGGAACGCGGCATCTTCCTGAACCCGGCCAAGATGCACCCCGTGCGCTACCGGGGCAAATACTTCTCCGTGGACGGTCCGCTGAATATCAGCCGATCGGCACAAGGCCGGCCAGTGCTGTTCACGGCAGGGTCCTCCGCCAACTTCATGGAGAACGCCGCGAAATACACGGATGGGGCCTTCATTCTGGGGCAATCGCTTGAATCCTCCCAGGCCACTGCGACCGAGCTCAAAAACCGGGTCGCGTCAGCAGGGCGATCAGCGGAGGACTTCGTCATTGCACTGTCGCAGACGCCGCTGGTCGGAAGAACCGAGCAGGAAGCCGAAGCGAAGTTCCAGGAAATGCAGGATCTGAACCGCCCGTACCCGCTCCCCCGACCCCTGTTCTTCGGCTCCGCCGAGAACGTGGCCGACCAGATCCAGGAATGGCATCAGGCAGGGGCGATGGACATGTTGCTGGTCCGGCAGGACCACCCCACCGGCCTGAGGGACTTCGTTGACCTGGTCGTCCCGATCCTTCAGGACAGGGGCATCTTCCGAACGGACTACGAATCCACCACGCTGCGCGGCAACCTCGAGCTGCCCATCCCGCAGCATCGTCGGCCTTGACGGACCCAGCCCGGCCGGCACCGGCACGGCCCAGGGCCCGCTCATCGAGGGCCGCCGAGACTGCCCTGACCGAACCCCGAGGAAGGAAAAACCCATGACCACCAAGAACGTCACAGATGCCAGCACCTACCACCGCCTCGGCGACCACACCCAGACTCCGGCGAAGCGCTTCAGCGGTGGCTCGAAACACTCGGCGACTGGATCAGGGTTTACCACGGGCTGCCCGAGCCCCTGCGGGCGGCCTGGATGACGCCCACGTCTCCGCTGACACCCACCGTGCCAGGGACTTATTGACACGACCGAGGACTTCCTGCGCAGGGCCCAGCGGGACGGCCAGGCCAGGGAGGGACTGAGCGGCCGTGACCTTTACCTCGGGGCGCTGGCGGTGGTGTGGGCAGCAGAGGCCGCGACGGCAGAGAGCACCACCTCGGACCTGCTGCCCACGGTGCTCCGCTACGGCTGGGCCGCCGGCTAGGGGCAACCCTGAAGATGGCGGCCACCGGCCGGTACCGGACTGTGCCTGATGTCCGCTGCCTTGACGATGGTCAGGTCGGCGGGGCCCGGGGGCCATGCACCATTTGCCAGATCCCGAAGGACTCAGGCAAACCACCCCAAATCCTCCCCCGGGGGCGGGCAGCCACACTCTGTACGTCGAACACCATCCCGCTGCCGGTGTCGCCTGACCGGCCCCGCTGAGTGCGTCACGGGCCTCAGCGGGAGACAGAAATACCACCAGCGGTGATCGTTGTCACCGCTTAATGCACCCACTGTGCGAACGAAGGGAAACTCCGACAATGTCTGTGCCTTTGAGCATTCTCGACCTGGTCTCCATCTCCGAGGGGTCCACGGCCCGGGACGGCATCGCCGCCTCGATGGATTCGGCCCGCAGTGCTGATCGGTTGGGCTTCCACCGGCTCTGGTTCGCCGAGCACCACAACACCCCCAACCTCGCCTCCAGCGCCACCGCACTGCTGATCTCCCAGGCCGCCTCGGTCACCGAGCGGATCCGTCTGGGCTCCGGTGGGGTGATGCTGCCCAACCACGCCCCGCTCATGGTGGCCGAACAGTACGGCACGCTGGCCAACATGCACGGGGACCGCATCGACCTGGGCCTGGGGCGCGCTCCGGGAACGGATGGGATGACCGCCCAGGCGCTGAGCCGGTCTTCGGCCGAACCGCAGGCCTTCGCCCGAAGCATCCATGATCTGCAGGGCTGGTTCAGCGATTCTGGCACCGCGCATAGTACGCCGATCGTCTCGGCCGTGTCCGCCGGGACCGAGGTGCCGATCTGGGTGCTGGGGTCGACCGTCAATGGAGCCTCCATCGCCGGCCAGCTGGGCCTGCCGTTCTCCCTGGCCTCGCACTTCGCCCCCAACCAGATCGATGACGCGATCCGGGTGTACCGGGAGGCCTTCACCGCCGAAGTTCCCACCGCCCAGATCGACGAGCCCTACGTGATGGCGGGCATCAACGTCATGGTGGCCGACACCGACGAGCAGGCCGAGCGCGAGTTCACGGTGGTCGAGCAGATGTTCCACGACACCCTGACCGGGCAGCGCCGCAAGATCCAACCACCGGTGGACCCGGACACGCTGGTCGGGCAAGGCGGGAAGGACAATCCCATGCTCCGCGTCAAGGCCGTGGGCGCCCCGCAGACGGTGAGGGCGCAGCTGGAGGAGTTCGTCGAGCGCACCGGCGCCGATGAGCTCATCACCTCGACCTATGCGTTTGATCCAGCCGTGCGCGACCGCTCGTTGCAATTACTGGCAGAGACCTGGTTCTAAACAGCACGTGACTCTGCCCCCGGGTAAAGCGCAGCAGGGCCGGACGCCCCGGTGCCTGGGGGGCCTACCCCACGGCACCAGCACCGGGCCGAACCAGGGTCGAGAGTCTTCAGGAGGAACTTGCGCCGAGCACGCTTTTTACCTCGACTACCAGAACGTCAAGGCCAGCACCCCGAATACACCTACTCCCCCGCCACGAAGGACCCAGCGTATGCCCCAACCGGACGGGCAAAACGCTCCCCCACGCTTTATGACCCACTCCTGCGTCGCGGACATGAAGTCCATCGTGACTTCTCTTCGCCAGGCATGCGAGCAGTTCGAGCAGTTCCGAACCAAGATGGGCGCTGCGCTGGCGCAAGCCGCCATCTGATGGGCGTTTGAGGCGGGCCGTTCGGGCCGCGTAGCCCGCCGTCTTCTCCAAAGAGTGCCGCGCCCTGGTTCTGGGCGCACAGCGCGGGGTCGGTGTGGTCCATCACAACCAATGGCACACGACCCGCTCTGAGAGGGCGGGAGCTACTGGATCCGACGCGGAGCGGGTACAGGACGTTCTCCATGCGGGGGTCGAGTTCGGCCGGGGGTTCTGGCTGTGCCGGTTCTTCCGGTTTTGCTGCGTCGGCATGAGCTGGTCAATGCGTGCCGAGTCCGTCTGGGCGGCTTTGAGCGCGTCGGCGTGCTTGAAGGGTTCCGCCAGTGCTTTATCTGCCTGTTCGACGCGCGACCCGGTACGGTTCACACCGCCATCGAGCGGGTGGTTAGGCTGGGTGGATGGCGACAGTTATTCTCGTGCGGCACGGCCGCACCACAGCCAATGCCACTGGACTGCTGGCCGGTCGGGCCGTCGGCGTCAGCCTGGACCAGATCGGGCGCGGCCAGGCGGCTCTGACCGGAGACCGGCTCGCGGCCGTGCCCCTAGTCGGGGTGGTGTCGAGCCCTCTTGAGCGTTGTCAGCAGACCGCCCAGCTCATCCTCGATCGCCAGACTGGCACGCCGTACGCGCCGGTCGATCTCGATCTCACCGAGTGCGATTACGGCCAGTGGCAGGGCCGCACGCTCAGTGATCTCGCGACCGAGGATTTGTGGCAGGTTGTGCAGTCGCAACCGTCCGCCGTCATCTTTCCCGGCGGTGAGTCCATGGCCGCGATGCAGGCTCGGTCGGTGGCAGCGATTCGACGCCACGATGCAGCCTTTGAAGCCGAGTACGGGCCAGGGGCCGTGTGGGTGGCGGTGAGTCACGGTGACATCATCAAGTCAATCCTCGCCGATGCGCTCGGCATGCACCTTGACCTGTTCCAGCGTATTAACGTGGGCCCCGCCTCCGTATCGATCGTGCGCTACGGCGCTAGTCGGCCGAGCGTCTACGCGACCAACACCGACGCGGGGGATCTGTCGTGGCTGTCGAACGGCATCCACTCCGGCGATGCGCCGGTGGGCGGCGGTGCAGGGCAACAGGCGCCATGAACCTCATGTGC
This sequence comes from Arthrobacter sp. B0316-1-20, assembly GCF_059091865.1. Lineage (NCBI taxonomy): Bacteria > Bacillati > Actinomycetota > Actinomycetes > Micrococcales > Micrococcaceae > Arthrobacter > Arthrobacter sp. B0316-1-20. The sequence continues at coordinate 10,284 of NZ_JBNHHC010000067.1, forward strand.
CTAAAATACTGACATGCCTACACGTGTTCACGAGTTTGCCTGGCCTGATCGGGTCGTCGTTGGCACCATTGGCCTTCCGGGGGCGCGCACGTTCTACCTGCAGGTGCGCGCAGGGACGCAGATCGTGAGTATAGCCCTGGAGAAGCAGCAGTCGGCTCTGCTCGCGGAGAAGATCGACGAAATTCTCGACCAGCTCATCACCGTCGAGGGCAACCCCTTCAGTGTTCCCACGAGTACTCCCATTGAACTTGTCGACAATGACCAGCTCGAGGCCGTTCAGGAGCAGTTTCGGACCGGCGCCATGAGCTTAGGTTGGGACCCAACCACGGCGCAGGTCGTAATAGAGGCCTACTCCATCACCGATGCCGATGCTGATGACAACGACGAATCGCTTGATGAGGACGGCGCTAACGAGCCCGAAATGCTGCTGGTGCGAATGCCGGTCGGCACCGCCCGCGCATTCGCCAGGCGCACCCGTGAGATCGTGGGCGCCGGGCGTCCGACGTGCTCGCTCTGCGGTTACCCCATAGACGCCGACGGGCACATCTGCACCCTTCCCGAGGTCTGATGCCAGCGCCGGACCTAGTGACCGCCGAGCTGACGCTCACCGGCCGCATCACGACGGCTTCAAACGCTACATTCCTGGGCAGCATCGGCGACGTGGTGGTCGTCTATAAGCCGATAGCAGGCGAAAGTCCGCTGTGGGATTTTCCCCACGGCACCCTGGCTCACCGGGAGGTGGCCGCCTACCTGGTCTCGCAGGTCTTCGGCTGGGACGTCGTGCCGCACACCTGGCTGCGCGATGGTCCGATGGGCGAAGGAATGGTGCAGCTCTGGCAGGAGCAAGACCCCGCCCAAAGCGCCGTGAACCTGGTCGCGACGGACCACGTGCCGGAGACGGGCTGGAAACACGTTCTCGAGGGACGAGATGAGAACGGACGGATGATCGCCCTCGTTCACGAAGACTCGCCAGTGCTCAGACGCATGGCGGTGTTCGACATGGTCGTCAACAACGCCGACCGCAAAGGCGACCACATTCTTGCCATGACGGACGGACACCGGCACGGCGTGGACCATGGGCTCACCTTTCACCGTGACCACAAGCTGCGCACGGTGCTGTGGGGGTGGCTGGGAGACGCTCTGACCGCCGAGGAACGCGACGGCATCGATCGTGTCAGCGAAGGACTGCACGGTGGGCTGGGCCGAAACCTGGCGGACCTGCTCAGCGCCGAAGAAATCGCATCGCTCGCCGCGCGCTGCGCCCGGTTGCGCTTGGCAGGGCGGTTTCCGGCTCCGAGCGGTGAGATGTCGGCGGTGCCCTGGCCGCTGTTCTAAGGGAATTACGGCTACGCGCTTCGCAGGCTGTGTCACGTTGATGGCATGGATTTTAAGGTAGCGACGGAGCTCATCATTCCTGAGTGCGAGCTCGGCTGGCGATTCTCCAAGGAGCCAGGCCCCGGCGGGCAACCCTCTGTTCCGAAGGTTTCGGCGATGCGAGAGACATCAACTGTCACCGGGAATTCACGGCACAAACGCCGATAACGGCGCATATGTTCGGTGATTTTCAGCCGTGTGGTGAGCCGGGTTCGGGGCCAAGACCGTCATCGGTGCTGCGCATCCAGTAGGACCAGCAGGTGCCTCCGCCGGACTTGGAATGGAACCGGACACCGGCCGCGTAGCTGCCCGCACGGCTAGGCATCCTCGTGCCCCGGTTCGGCACGGGATGAGGTTTAGGTAAGGCGCTCTCCGGTGATGTGGGCCAGGTGGTTCACCAGTTCGGTCTGCAGCCGGTGGTCGTAGGCGGCCCGGTGTGCTTGCACGAGGTGCTGATGGTGCCAATAGCCGCCACTCGTGCGTGCCTGCGGGTCCTCGCTGGTGGCAAGCCATTCCTGGGTGAGGTGGCCGAGCCGCAGGTCGTCCGGGGCGTTCGGGCCGCCCATCCTGGTGGGCACCCAGCCGGGATCGACAGCGTTGCTGAGAACGTCCGGCCATAACCGGGCGACGGCCAGTGCGAGAGCGGTGACGTAGAGCTTGCTGTCCGAGTAGGACACGCTTTGTGCCCCGCCGCTGCGGCCCAGGCCGGTCAGGTCGGCGCGGCCGCCGCGGTGTAGGCCGCTGCTGAGGTAGATCAGCCGGTGCGGGCGGGGGATGAGGGCGGTGAGCAGGTAGGGTGCGACGACGTTGACCCCAAAGACATGCGGACCGTTGAGCACGCCGGCGTTGTGGACCACGGCATCCATCGGACCGAGTCGGTTCACTTGGTCGGCGACGTCGCGCGTTTTCCCGATGTCTGACAGGTCACCGACCACACTTAGCGCGCCGCAGTCAAGGAGATCCTGTACCGCGGCCAGACGGCCGGCGCTGCGTGCGTGCACGACAACATGGTGGCCGTCGCCCAGGAGGGACTGCGCGGCGGCCCGTCCGAGCCCGTCGGTGGAGCCGGTGATAAAAATGCGCGCCATCAGTCCTCCCTCGCTACGGCGATTGCCTGATGTTGCCGCCGCTGGTGAAGTATGGGTCCAGCCCCATTATGGGCTCCTGCACTGGGTGCGGTCAGGCCGCTGCCTCGATCGAGTGTCGAAACAGCCGTATTCGTCACCTTCAGTGGACGGCTCGCAGCGTGAGGACCACCTTCGTGGCCCGGCGCTCATCCATCGCCTTGTCACCCTCGGCAGCCTGCTCCAGCGGCAGGGTCAGGTGACCGTCGGCTCCGCGCTGCGCCGATCCCGGCTGCCTTGTCCAGGGCCCGCCGGGCGCTGATCCGGCACCGCGAGGCCCGGATTCTCACCGGCTCCCCGGTTTCCCGCGGTTTCGGGCGAAAAACGGGGCTGCCCGGTGATTAGTAGCATAAACGGGCATTATCGTATGCAATAATCGGACCTATTGAAGCGAGTGGTGAGCTAATGCGGCGATCACCTCGGACAGTCCGGAAACCGCCGTCGACGCCCGGTCGCGCGCGCCCCAACGCGCTGCACTGGATCGAGCAGGTCCTTCAGGAGCCGGGTGAGCATGGGTTCTCGGCCAAACTGCAGCCCTTTTCGGTCCACCGGGCAGAACGGCGTTAACCAGCCGGTGAGGCTGCCCCTGCGGAGTGCTGCTGCAGGATGCCGCTGCCCCGCACTCAGCTATCCACCGGATACTCCGGGCTCAACGCCCGGTGGCAGCCGCCCGAGCCGGCATGGATTCAATGCCGCAGACGTGAGCAGGGCGCCTTCCGGGCCCAACTGAACAAGAGCATCCGCTCAAGCCCGGCTGCGCGCGAATCGGCCAACGAGCTGACCAACCAGCGCAATAACCTGGCGGTGGACATTGCATTGCTGGCCTGGATCCGTTCGCAAGCCCACCGGCGGCACCACGGATATCCTCATCGGCGGCAATGCACTGGTCTCCGGCGCCAGGTTCCGCCGGTGCAGCTCGCCGGTGGCCGCAGGTGTACCTGTGCGACACGCCGGGGCGGAAAAGTTTTCAAGAATTTTTGCCCCGGCCAGTTGGCGCGATCAGCCGACAGCCCGGGCCGATTTCGTGGGGCGGTCAATAACACAATGGTAAATTTCTGGGCTGCCTTAGAGCGATTGGTTCCATAAGTTCCATTGGAAACATCGCTCCCAGCACCCTATATGAGGTGGATATGTGACCGACGAAGTCGAAATCGGCATATTGGTTCCATTCCCACCAAAAACACCGAAATCACCATTGGTGGGTCAAAAACTTGTGCCTGCGATGATGGCGTAACACCGCCGGGCGTCAGGCCTCCCCGTGACGGGGGCGACACACCGGTGGAAACTTTTTCACTTGCGTCCAGGGATGGTTCGACGGTGGTAGGTTCAGGACATCTGGAAAAAGTTACAGGTGACCGCTCAGGCGTCACCCGGACGGATTCCGGTTGTTCGATCCGAATCAATGCATGGCCGCCGGCCACGCCTGCGAAACCGGTTTACCCCGGAAGAAACGGGCACCCGGCACAAGATCCGAAGGACAGTGGAAAACATGGCTGCTACAGGAAACCGCGGAGGCGGGCAACGGAGTAAGGGCGCACGCCGCTTCGTGGGAACCCGCGTACCGGTGAAGAATCATGATCTGCTTCCGCAAGCCGCTGCAATGGAGGGCTACTCCAACGTGAGCGAATGGGTGGCGGCCATGATTGACGACAAACTGAAGTCCCTGGATTTCGATAAAGACAATCAGGAGAGGCTGCCGCTCGAGCAAATGGCCTCTTAACGGTAAGAAGGCCCGCACAAGGCGGGCCTTCTTCAAAAGTCCAAGCTCAACACCTGTACTGGTTTGCCGGCCTACCAGGTGATGAGCTCCTAACAGAAA
>NZ_JBNHHC010000068.1:0-14580 GCF_059091865.1 Arthrobacter sp. B0316-1-20
TGCCGGCATCGATGTGGGCCATGATGCCGATATTGCGGACCTTCGTGAGGTCGGTTAGCACGTCCAGTGCCACAATGTCTCCCTTTGTAGGTGAGGGGTACGACGACGGCGGTTGGCGCCGTCGTCGTACCGGCTCTTTACCAGCGGTAGTGGGCGAAGGCCTTGTTGGACTCAGCCATCTTGTGGGTATCTTCGCGACGCTTCACAGCGGCACCGAGACCGTTCGACGCATCCAGAATCTCGTTCATCAGACGCTCGGTCATCGTCTTCTCGCGGCGGGCCTTCGAGTAGCCGACCAGCCAGCGCAGGGCCAGCGCCGTGGCGCGGCCCGGCTTGACCTCAACCGGAACCTGGTAGGTGGCGCCGCCAACGCGGCGGGACCGGACCTCCAGGGTCGGGCGGACGTTGTCCATGGCCTTCTTCAAGGCGGCAACGGGATCGCCGCCGGACTTGGCCTTGACGCCGTCGAGGGCACCGTAAACGATGCGCTCTGCGGTGGACTTCTTGCCGTCAACGAGAACCTTGTTGATCAGCTGAGTCACCAGCGGGGAACCGTGGACGGGATCTACAACTAGCGGCCGCTTGGGGGCCGGACCCTTGCGAGGCATATTACTTCTTCTCCATCTTCGCGCCGTAGCGGCTGCGAGCCTGCTTGCGGTTCTTGACGCCCTGGGTGTCAAGCGCGCCGCGAACGATCTTGTAGCGGACGCCGGGCAGGTCCTTCACACGGCCGCCGCGCACCAGCACGATGGAGTGTTCCTGCAGGTTGTGGCCTACACCGGGGATGTAAGCAGTTACTTCGACGCCGCCGGCGAGCTTGACGCGGGCTACCTTGCGGAGCGCGGAGTTCGGCTTCTTCGGGGTGGTGGTGTAAACGCGGGTGCAAACGCCGCGCTTCATCGGGCTGCCCTTAAGGGCAGGCGCCTTGGTCTTATTGACCTTAGGTGAGCGGCCCTTGCGGACCAGCTGGTTAATCGTAGGCACTTTCGTGTTCTCCGTTTTTCTTGGGCTTTGCCCCGCCTCACTTGCAGGGCCAGGCACTGTCGGTCGTCTTCGCACCCGCTGCCGAATCGAAGCGACCGTAGGCGTGCAAAAGTGTGGCATCCTCCGCGCAAGAACCCCGCGGACCGGAAACAGGCCCCGCCCCGGTTTGAATCGGAACGGCCTTCATCCACTGCCACACAAAACAATCGAAGAAAAGTCTATCAGAGAATCGCGCCGCCGGAGGACGGAGCCCGGCGGGAGCTGCCTGCACTGCCTTCATTGCCCCATGGCCGGCAGCAGGGCGGCTTCCAGCGGCTCGGCCAGCGTCTTCATGTAGGTGCCGCTTACATGGTTCACGTCCCGGTAGTTCCGGCAGAAACTTCCGCCGCGAGGTCACAGATTCCATCACCGGACATTCATCCACGCCAAGGACAACGAAAGTTGGCCGCGGGGTAAACGCCCGGGGGCTTGCCTTACTGCTGCGCGCGCAGGGCCTCGGTGATCTGGGCCGAGGCCGCCCGCAACTTGGGCAGCGCCTCATCGAGCACCGCGTCCACATCACGGGTGCCGTCCGCCAGCGAAGCCTGCATCGACATGTTCAACGCTGCGGCTACGGTGCCGTCCGGATGCAGGACCGGCACCGCCACCGAGCGCAGGCCGATCTCCAGTTCCTGGTCCACCAAGGACCAGCCTTGGCTGCGGACTTTGTCCAGCTCCGCCCTCAGTTCCACTGGGTCGGCGATGGTCCGGGGCGTCAGTTGCTCCAGCTTGGTGGAGGCCAGGCGCTCCTCCAGTTCCTCGGCCGGCAAGCCGGCCAGCAGCACCCGGCCCATTGAGGTGGCATAGGCCGGGAACCGTGTGCCCACCATGATCCCCACGGTCATAATCCGGCGGGTGTGGATGCGGGCGATGTAAACAATCTCGTCGCCGTCGAGAATCGAGGCGGACGTGGATTCGTGCAGCTGGGCGGACAGTTCCTCCAGCAATGGCTGCACCAGCTGGGGCAGACTCTGCCCGGCAAGGTAGGAATACCCCAGCTGGAGCACCAATGCGGTGAGCTCGAAAACGCGGCCGTCGGTGCGCACGTACCCCAGGTCCACCAGGGTGTGCAGGAACCGCCGCGCCGTGGCGCGGGTCAGGCCGGTCCGTTTGGAGACCTCGCTGAGCGTCATGGTGACGTTGTCGGCGTCGAACGCCCTGATCACGGTCAATCCGCGGGCCAGTGACTGGACGAACTGATCGCCGGGCGTTTTGGTCTCGGTCATGGTTCCTTCGAGCTGTACGTGGGTTTTACTCGGTGGGCGGGAGCAGCTTGATGTCCATCTTGGACTGCAACTCTTCCAGCGTGGTCCCGAATGTTTCGCGCACCCGGACGCCTTCCGGCGTCAGCAGGAAGACCGCGTCATTAGTGTATACGCGGGTGACGCAGCCCACGCCCGTGAGCGGGTAGCTGCATTCGGGCACCAGTTTGGGCGTGCCGTCCTTGGCGAACAGCGACATCATCACGTAGACGTCCTTGGCGCCGGTGGCCAGGTCCATCGCGCCGCCGACGGCGGGGATGGCGTCCGGGGCGCCGGTGTGCCAGTTCGCCAAATCACCGGTGGCGGAGACCTGGAACGCGCCGAGCACGCAAACATCCAGATGGCCGCCACGCATCATGGCGAAGGAGTCTGCATGGTGGAAGTAGGACGCCCCCGGCACTTCGGTGACCGGGACCTTGCCCGCATTGATCAGGTCCTGGTCGATCTCGTCACCCTGTGCCTCCGGACCCATCCCCAGCATGCCGTTCTCGGTGTGCAGCGTAATGTCCTGTTCGGCGGTCAGGTAGTTCGACACGGAGGTCGGCTGGCCGATGCCGAGGTTGACGAAGGAACCGGGCTGGATGTCCTTTGCGACCAGCCTGGCCAGGTCCTCGCGGCTGATTTTCTCGCTCACTAGTGTGCCTCTCCTTCTGCGGCCTGCGGCGCAATTTCGACGACGGTGTCAACGTAGATGCCCGGGGTCACGATGACTTCGGGATCCAGCTGGCCGGTCTCCACGATGCCGGAGACCTGGACGATGCTTTTCTTGGCGGCGGCGGCCATGATCGGACCGAAGTTGCGGGCGGTCTTGCGGTAGACCAGGTTGCCCTTCTGGTCCGAGGTCAGCGCCTTGATCAGCGCCACGTCGCCGTAGATCGGGGACTCGAGCACGTAGCCCTTGCCGTCGATCATGCGGGTTTCCTTGCCCTCGGCCAGCATGGTGCCGTAGCCGGTGGGCGTGAAGAAGCCGCCGATGCCGGCGCCGGCTGCCCGGATGCGCTCGGCGAGGTTGCCCTGCGGCACCAGTTCCAGTTCGATTTCACCTGCCCGGTAGGCGGTGTCGAAGTGCCAGGAGTCCGACTGGCGCGGGAACGAGCAGATGATCTTCTTGACCCGGCGCTCTTTGATCAGCAGCGCCAGGCCGGCGTCGGCCTGGCCGGCGTTGTTGTTCACCACCGTCAGGTCAGTGGCGCCGCAGTCCATCAGCGCGTCGATCAGTTCCATCGGCTGGCCGGCGTTGCCGAAGCCGCCGATCAAAACCGTGGCGCCGTCCTGGATGCCGGCCACGGCATCCTGGGCAGTAGCAGCAAATTTTGCCATGCTGGCTTACCTCCTTAGTTCTTGGTTGAGTTGACGTTTTCCAGCACGACGGCGAGGCCTTGGCCCACGCCGATGCAGATCGCGGCCACGCCCCAGCGCTCGCCCGACTCCTGCAGCCGGCGCGCCAGCGTGCCGAGGATACGGATACCCGAAGCGCCCAGCGGGTGGCCGATGGCCACGGCGCCGCCCCAGGCGTTCACGATGGCGGGATCGATGTCCCAGTTGTCGATGCAGGCCAGCGACTGGGCGGCAAAGGCTTCATTGAGCTCGACGGCGGCCACATCGGACCAGCTGATGCCGGCGCGCTTGACGGCCTGGTTGGCGGCCTCGACCGGTGCGAAGCCGAAGAACTGCGGCTCCAGCGCGGCGGCGCCGCGGCCGGCGATCCTGGCCAGCGGCTCGGTTCCCAGCAGCCCGGCGGCAGCCTCGCTGCCGAGCCACGCCGCGGACGCGCCGTCGTTCAGCGGCGACGCGTTGCCGGCCGTTACCGTACCGCCCTCAGGGCCGTCGGCAACCGGCCGGAAGACGGTCTTCAGCCCGGCCAGCACGTCGGCGGTGCTGGTGGGGCGGATGGATTCGTCGCGGGTCAGGTCGGTGCCCGGAACCTGCACCACCATCGAGTCGTATTTGCCCTCGTTCCAGGCCGCGTCGGCCAGGCGGTGCGAGGCAGCGGCAAACTCGTCCTGCCGCTCCCGGGTGATGCCGTGCCGCTCGCGCAGCTGCTCGGTGGCCTCGCCCAGGGAGACGGTCCATTCCTGCGGCATCTTCTTGTTCACCAGCCGCCAGCCCAGCGTGGTGGAGGCCAGGGTCATGTTGCCCGCGGGGTAGGGCTTCTCGGTCTTGGGCAGCACCCACGGCGCGCGGCTCATTGATTCGACGCCGCCGATCAGTACCAGGTCACCTTCGCCGGCGTTGATCTGGCGGGAACCAATGATCGCGGCGTCCAGGCTGGAGCCGCACAGCCGGTTCACCGTGGTGCCCGGAATGGAGGTCGGCAGGCCGGCCAACAGCGTGGCCATCCGCGCGACGTTGCGGTTCTCTTCGCCGGCGCCGTTGGCGTTGCCGAAGATCACCTCATCGATGCGCTCCGGGTCCAGGCCCGGCGCGCGGGCAATTTCCGCCTTGACCACTTCGGCAGCCAGGTCGTCGGGCCGGACGCCGGCCAGCCCACCGCCGAACTTGCCGAACGGGGTGCGGACGGCGTCATACAAATATGCCTGGTTCATTCGAGGCTCCTTTGTGGCGCACTTCTGGCGTGCGCCTTGGGTTACAGCAAACGGCCCGGTCCAGCGCTGTGGCTGGACCGGACCGCTCCATAGACATGATGGGGATCCGCGCAGGAACCCTCCGGGCCGGCTTCACCGGGCCCTGGACAGGGCCGGTAAACATCCGCTAAACCCCGGATGTGTTCGCTTCACGAACGCATGTACGTTATATGAACTATATCGAGGCGCTGTGATCCTCGTCAAGGCTGGCGAAAACGCCCTTGGCCACCTTGAACGCCACGTTCGCGTCCGGCACCCCGCAGTAGATCGCGGACTGCAGCACCACTTCCTTGATCTCGTCCCGGGTCATGCCGTTGGTCAGCGCCGCGCGGACGTGCATGGCGAATTCCTCCCAGTGGCCCTTGGCGATCATGGCGGTCAGCGTGATGGCGCTCCGTGTGGTGCGCGGCAGCCCCTCGCGGGTCCAGATGGTCCCCCATGCGTAGCGGGTGATCAGTTCCTGGAAATCCTGGGTGAACTCGTCGATCGAACTGTTCGCGCGGTCCACGTGCGCATTGCCCAGGACCTGCCGGCGTACGGCCATGCCGTCGTCGTAGACCTCCTGCTGGGTCTTGGCAGGATCGAAGGTGCGGTTCTCGCTCACGGCGGGTACTCCTTGGCTAGTTTCAGTCATCGGTGCGGCTGCGTTGAGGCAGCCAGGAAGAAATCGCGCAGCAGCGCCGCGGTTTCTTCGGGCGCTTCGGCGGGCGCCTGGTGGGCAGCGACATCGACGACGGCGGAGCTGCCCGTTTGCACGCCGGTGGCCACTGCTTTGGCGAACTCGGGCGGGCAGACTTGGTCCATACCGCCGGCAATAGCGATCACCGGGGTGCTGATCTCGCCGAGCCGTTCGCGGACATCGAAGCCGGCCAACGCCTCGCAGCAGTGCGCGTAGGCGAAGCGGTCGGCGTTCTGCAGTGTGTGCAGCAGCCGCGTGGTGCGTTCGGAATGCTTCTCGATGAAGCCCGGCGCGAACCAGCGCTGCGCTGAGCCGGCCACCATGGTGGGCGTACCGGCATTGCGCACGGTCTCCGCGCGCTCCAGCCAGGCGGACGGCTCGCCGATTTTGGCGGCGGAGCACACCACACCCAGTCCGGCGAAGCGGTCCGGGTAGTCCAGGCCCAGCTGCAGTGCCAGTTCGCCGGCCATCGAGACGCCGGCGAAGTAGACCTTGGCTTCGGCGTCGATGTCGCCGGCCGCGGCCAGCTTGTCCAGCATGGCCAGCACGCCCTCGGCGAGTTCGGCCATCGTGAACGGCTCGGTCGAGGCGGGGCTGGCCCCGTGGCCGGGCAGGTCCACTCCCACTACCTGGAAGTCCTGGAGATACGGTACGGCATCGATCCAGAGTGCCTTGGCTCCGGTGCCCAGGCCGGCGCCGGCCAACAGCACGGGCTTGCCTTTGCCCTCGGACAGCAGGGTGGGGGTGATGTCGGGAATGCTCACGAATGGCTCCATTCTGCATAGTGGGAAGTGATCCGGTCGATCAGTTCGCTGCTCTGGCCGATATAGCCAGCCGGATCCAGCAGTTCGGCCAGTGCCGCATCGCTCAGTTCGTCGACGGGCACCGCCTCGCGCAGCAGCTGCGCCAACGTGCCCTGGTTGGCCAGCGACTGGTTGACCAGGCTCTGGACCTTGGTCTTGCCGGTGCCCGGGGACTCGCCGTCGAGCAACGGCGCCACGGTGGCCATGATCCGTTCGCTGACCACCAGGTCTCCGGTGATGGCGAGGTTGCGGCGCATCCGTTCCGCGCTGACCACCAGGCCCGCGGAGAGTTCGGCCAGCTTGGCGGCTGCCCCGCCGGCCAGCCGGAGCAGCTGGCGGAGTGCCTGCCACTCCACATGCCAGGAGCCGTCCGGCCGCTCGTCGATGGCGCCGGCGGCCGCGGCCTGGATCTGGGCCAGATGCCCGGGCCCGGCCAGTGCGGCGCTGCGGATCAGCACGGACAGCACCGGATTCTGTTTTTGCGGCATCGCCGAGGAACCGCCGCGGCCCTCGGCGGCCGGCTCGGAGACTTCGCCCAGCTCGGGCCGGCTGAGCAACAGCACGTCATTGGCGACCTTCCCGGCGGCGGCCAACACATCGGCCAGCGCCGCCGCGAGTTCGGTGACCGGCAGCCGGTTGGTTTGCCACGGCGCCACCGGATCGGCCAGCCCCAGCCGTGCGGCGAGGCGGGCCGCCAAAGCCAGCGCACCGCCGTCGTCATTCGGGGCAGCGGCGTGTGCCGCAGTGCTGGCAGATGCTTCGCCGTGCGCCGCGGTCTGGCCCACAAGGTGGGCGGGCCGGTTGGCCAGGTCGGTCAGCGCGGCCATGGTGCCGGCCGCCCCGCCCCACTGAAGCGGCAGGCCGCCGGCCACCTGCTCCAGCCGGACACCGGCCTGGGCCACACCGGAGAGCCAGTTCGCGGCCTTGAGCCCGAACGTGGAGGGCAGCGAATGCTGGGTCAGCGTCCGGGCCACCGTGATGGTGCCGCGGTGTTCGTCCGCCTGCCGTGCCAGCGCGGCGGCGGCGGACTTCAGGTCGGTGACAATGCCGGCCAGCGCGCGGCGCGCCATCAGCATCATTGCGCTGTCCAGGATGTCCTGGCTGGTGGCACCCCGGTGGATCGCCGAGGCGGCGGCCGGATCGTGCTTCTTGGTTTCCGCCCTCAGGTCGGCGAGCAGCGGGATGACCGGGTTGCCGCCGCCTTGGGCACGCTCTGCCAGCGCCGCCGCGTCGTAGAGGTCTGCCCGCGAGGCCTGCTCGACGGCCGGAACGGCGTCTGCGGGCACCAAACCGGCGTTGGCCAGCACGCGCGTCCATTCGAGCTCCACGTCGAGCATGGCTTGGATGAATTGGTAGTCGCTGGTTAAACGGGATGCTGCTGTCCCGGCCGAAGCCGGAGACAGCAGCCCGAAATCAGCGTGGTCCGCTGGATTCATGGATTCCTAGACTCCCGGGTAGCTCAGGAAGACGGTTTCGCCTTCACCCTGCAGCCGGATGTCGAAGCGCAGGTCGCCGTTCGGCTCGCGCTCGGCGATCAGGGTCTTCCGCCGCTCTTCCGGCAGCGAGGACAGCAGCGGGTCATTCGCCAGCGCCTCGGTGTTCTCCGGCAGGTAGATCCGGGTGAACAGACGGTTCAGCAGGCCGCGGGCAAAGACCACCAGGGAGATGAACGGGGCCTTGCCCTGCTCGGTGGCGCCCGGGTTGACCGTGGTGAAGGTGTAGTAGCCAACGTTGTCCACGGCCACCCGGCCGAAGCCGGTGAAGGTGTGGTCGTCGCGGACCAGCGAACCGGTCTCCCGGGAGATCTCGCCGTGTTCGTCGGCCTGCCAGATCTCCAGCAGGGAGTCGGGGATCGGGCTGCCGTTGCCGTCCGTCACCACGCCGTGCAGCCGGATGGATCCGGGGTGCGCGCGGTGGACCAGCTGGCTGTCCTTCTCGTAAGGCAGCGCGAAGCCGTAGAACGGACCGATGGTCTGGCCCGGGGTGGCTACCAGTTTGGTGGTGGACTCGCTCATCAGTGCTCCTCGCCTTCTTCCATCCAGGTGCGGTTGCTGCCGGAGAGGACGATGTCCCAGCGGTAGCCGGTGTTCCATTCGTGGCTGGTGACCGAATGGTCGTAAGTGGCAACCAGGCGGTCGCGCGCATCCTGGTCGGTGATCGCCTGGTAGATCGGATCCAGCGGGAACAGCGGGTCGCCCGGGAAGTACATCTGGGTGATCATCCGCTGGGTGAAGTCCGTGCCGAACAGCGAGAAGTGGATGTGCGCCGGACGCCAGGCATTGTGGTGGTTCTTCCACGGATACGGCGCCGGCTTGATGGTGGTGAACTTGTATTCGCCGTTGGGGCCGGTGATGCAGCGGCCCACGCCGGTGAAATTCGGGTCGATCGGTGCCGGGTGCTGGTCGCGCTTGTGCACGTAGCGGCCGGCCGCGTTGGCCTGCCAGATTTCCACCAGCTGGTTGCGCACCGGGCGGCCGTCGCCGTCGAGCACGCGGCCCTGCACAACAATCCGCTCGCCGAGCGGTTCGCCGTTGTGCTGGATGGTCAGGTCAGACTCCAGGATGTGCACGTCCCGCTCGCCGAACGCCGGGCTCCACAGCTCGATGGTCTCCGGATCCGCATGGTGCAGGTCCTTGGTGGGGTGGCGCAGCAGTGAAGAACGGTAGGGCGCAAAGTCAATGCGCGGCTGCGTTTCCTGCGCTTCGCCGGCTTCCACACCCTTGCGGTAGGTTTCGTGGATATCGGTAATTTCCTGGCTGATCTGGTCCTGCGAATCCGCGGTGGCGGCAGGATCCAGCACGTGGCTGTCGTCAAACGTCTCGGCGTCGAAAGCCTCGTCCTGAGCAGTAGCGTCGCTCATCGAGAACTCCTTTCTGATTTACGGGTCTAGCAGTTCGGGGTCAACGGGCCCGCCTTGGGTTCACGCGGCAGGCGGTGGGTTACTTGTGCGGCCAGCCGGTGTAGGACTCGGCCAGGTACTGCTGTCCGAACCGGGATCCGGTCACGGTGGCCAGTTCGCCCAGGGCACGCTTGGCTTCAAACGGTGAGGCGTCCTTGCGGGTGTGCAGCATGCTGGTCATCCAGTAGGAGAAGTTCTGCGCCTTCCAGACCCGCTCCAGGGCCAGGTCCGAGTAGCCCTCCAGCAGCGCGTCGCTGCCGGTGGTGTAGAACGAATCGATGGCTTCGAACAGCACCTTGACGTCGGCGAAGGCCAGGTTCAGTCCCTTGGCGCCGGTCGGCGGCACGGTGTGTCCCGCGTCGCCGGCCAGGAACATGCGTCCATGCGACAGCGGTTCACGGACGAAGGACCGGAAAGCCAGCACGGTCTTGTCGAAAATCGGGCCCTGCTTGAGCTCGAAGCCGTCGGGTCCGTCCACCCGCTTCTGCAGTTCGGCCCAGATCCGGTCCTCGCTCCAGTCGTCCACGTTTTCGGTCGGGTCGCACTGGAAGTACATCCGCTGGACGGTCTCGCTGCGCTGTGAGATCAGCGCGAAGCCGTGCGGGGAGTTGGCGTAGATCAGTTCCGGCGCACTCTTCGGGGCCTCGGTCAGGATGCCGAACCACGCGAACGGGTACTCGATCTTGTAGTCCTGCTCCCCCTTCACCGCGCGGCGGCAGAAACTGCGGGAGCCGTCGGCACCGACCAGGATGTCGCAGTGCACCTCGAAAGCGGTGCCGTCCTTCTCGGTGAAGCGGAACTTGGGTGTAGTGGTCTCCAGATCAAGCACCTCGGTGACCTCGGCCTCGTAACGCACGTCGCCGCCGTCGCGCTTCCGGGCCGCGGCCAGGTCCACGAAGACCTCGTTCTGCGCGTACAACGTCACCGTTGCGTCCACCAGGTCCTTGAAGTCCAGCGGGTGCGACTCGCCGTTGAAGCGCAGGTCGATGCCCTCATGCTCGTCGCCCTCGGTGAGCACCCTGCCGTCAACGCCGGTGTCCGTGAGCATCTTGACCGAGCCCGCCTCCAGGATGCCGGCGCGGTGCGTGTTGCGGATCGTCTCGTGATCGCGCGATTCCAACACGATGTTGTCAATGCCCTGCTTGGCCAGCAGGTGGCTGAGCATCAGGCCGGCCGGTCCGCCGCCGACAATGCCGACCTTGGTCTTGATGATCTGCGCCTGCACCATAAGTGAGTCTCCTGAAGCCGTATTGGTCGCGTCTTGATCCAGTGTGACCCGGCCGACAAGCCGAATGCGCCCGCGTTCTCATTCAATGAGAATTACGACGGCGGTGTGCTCCGGTCTTATCCGTCCAGCCGCCCCGGTCTGGTCAGGGCAGCGCGACGCCCATCGCGCGGGAGATGCCGCGTGCCGCGGTCATCAGCGCCGGCACCACGGCGTTGAAGTTCTCGAAGCCCAGCGGCACCACAATGCCGAGGGCTGCCACCGGCCAGCCGGCCGGACCCGCCACCGGGACGGCCACGCCGGTGGTGTCCACATCGATGCGCCCGTCGAACGTGGCATAGCCACGCTTGCGGATGTCGGCCAGGTGCCGGCGCAGGTCGAAGGAGACCGAGTCCCCGGAGGTGACGGCTTCCGGGTGGCGGGAGAGATAGGCCTCCTGGACGTGGTTCGGCGAATGGGCCAGCAGCACCATGCCCATCGAGGTCCGGTGAACCGGCATGCGGCCGGCGATCTGCGCCTGGTTGACCACCGAGCCGCGGCTGGAGAGCCGCTCGATGACCAGGACTTCGTCATCGCGCAGCACCGCCAGCTGGGTGTGCTGGCGCACCACGGACTGAATGTCCTCCATGAACGGCATCGCAGCCTGCCGGAGGTCCACGGCCGGCGAACTCCGGTTGGCCAGTTCCCACAGCCGGAGGCCCAACCGGATCTCGCCGGTGCCTTCCTTGGTCAGCAGCCCGTGCCGCGAGAGCTCGTCCACCAGCCGGTAGGTCGTTGCCAACGGCACATCCGCGCGGCGGGACAAGGTGGCGACGTTCATTGCCGGCTTGTCCGGTTCAAACGCCGACAGGATGCGCACCAGCCGGTCCAGCATCGAGTCTCCGGACGGGGAATTGGCCATGCTCCTAGGTTCTCACGCCGGCGTGAAGGGCAAACGACGCTGCTTAAACGCCGAACCGCCTCCCGCTGCCCCGGTATCGGGGAGCAGGAGGCGGCTCATTGCTTCAAGCCAGGGCGCGGCAGCGCCCCTCAGGGTAGGGCTCGGGGGCCCCGCCGTGGCGACGAAGTCGCCACCGCGGGAGCGCTCTACTCGCTAGCGGTAGTCGTTGCCCAGATCGTAGTCATCCAGCGGGATGGCGTGGAACTCGGGCGTCATCGAACCGTCGCCGCCGGCGTAGTCGAAGTCGCCGAAGGCGCTGGGGCCGGTGAAGAGGTTGGCCTTGGCTTCCTCCGTCGGCTCCACCGTCACCTGGGTGTACCGGTCCAGGCCGGTGCCGGCCGGGATCAGCTTACCGATGATGACGTTCTCCTTCAGGCCGAGCAGCGGGTCGGACTTGCCTTCCATGGCCGCCTGCGTCAGGACGCGGGTGGTCTCCTGGAAGGACGCGGCCGACAGCCACGACTCGGTGGCGAGCGACGCCTTGGTGATGCCCATCATCTCGTCACGGCCGTTGGCAGGCTGCTTGCCCTCGGAAACCGCCTTGCGGTTCTCCGCCTGGAAGCGGCTGCGTTCGGCCAGCTCGCCCGGCAGCAAGTCGGTTTCGCCCGACTCGATGACGGTGATGCGGCGCAGCATCTGCCGGACAATGACTTCCACGTGCTTGTCGTGGATGCCAACGCCCTGGCTGCGGTACACGCTCTGGACCTCGTCCACCAGGAACTTCTGGGCCTGGCGCGGGCCGAGGATACGCAGCACCTGCTTGGGGTCCTTGGCACCGGTGACCAGCTGCTGGCCGACCTCCACGTGCTGGCCGTCTTCGACCAGCAGACGAGCACGGCGCAGCACCGGGTAGGCGATCTCTTCCGAACCGTCATCGGGGGTGACGATGACGCGCATCTGGCGCTCGCCGTCCTCGATGGTCACGCGTCCGGCCACTTCGGCCATCGGCGCGACGCCCTTCGGCGTACGGGCCTCGAAGAGCTCCTGGATACGCGGCAGACCCTGGGTGATATCTTCCGCGGAGGCAACACCACCGGTGTGGAAGGTACGCATGGTCAGCTGCGTGCCGGGCTCACCGATGGACTGTGCGGCGATGATGCCGACAGCCTCGCCGATGTCCACGGTCTTGCCCGTGGCCAGCGAACGGCCGTAGCAGAACGCACAGGTACCGACGGCGGACTCACAGGTGAGCACGGAGCGCACCTTGATCTCGGTGATGCCGGCATCGATCAGTTCCTGGATCAGCACATCGCCGACGTCGGAGCCTGCCGCGGCCACCACGGTGCCCTCGGAGTTCACCACATCGGTGGCCAGCGTGCGGGCGTAGGCGGAGTTCTCCACCTCTTCGTGCCGGCGCAGTTCACCGTTGTGGTCGGGCTCGGCGATGACCGTGGTCAGGCCGCGCTCGGTGCCACAATCCAGTTCGCGGACGATCACGTCCTGCGACACGTCCACCAGACGACGCGTCAGGTAACCCGAGTTGGCGGTACGCAGCGCGGTATCGGCCAGGCCCTTACGGGCGCCGTGCGTGGCGATGAAGTACTCCAGCACCGACAGGCCCTCACGGTAGGAGGACTTGATCGGGCGAGGGATAATTTCGCCCTTCGGGTTGGCCACCAGACCACGGATACCGGCGATCTGGCGAACCTGCAGCCAGTTACCACGGGCACCGGAGGACACCATGCGGTTGATGGTGTTCTCCTTGGTCAGGTTCTTCCGCATCGCGTCGGCAACCTCGTTGGTCGCCTTGTTCCAGATGTCGATCAGTTCCTGGCGCCGTTCGTCGTCGGCAATCAGGCCCTTGCTGTACTGGGACTCGACGCGGGCCGCCTGGGTTTCGTAACCCTCCATGATGGCGGCCTTCTCGGCCGGAGCGGCGATGTCGGAGATTGCCACGGTGACACCGGAGCGGGTCGCCCAGTAGAAACCGGCATCCTTGAGGTTGTCCAGCGTTGCCGCGGTGATGACCTTCGGGTAGCGCTCGGCCAGATCGTTCACGATCGCCGAGAGCTGGCCCTTGTCCGCCACGCGCTCAACCCAGGGGTAATCCTCGGGCAGGGTGTCGTTGAAGACGACCTGGCCGAGCGAGGTTTCGATCAGCGCTTCCTGGCCCTCTTCCCAACCTTCCGGCGCCGGCTGGTCCACGCTCGGCACGAAGCCGGGCACGCGGATCTTGACGACGGCGTTCAGGTGCAGCTCGCCGGCATCGTGGGCCATGATGGCCTCCGCCGGGCTGGCGAAGACACGGCCTTCGCCTTCTGCGCCTTCGCGCTTGGTGGTCAGGTGGTGCAGACCGATGATCATGTCCTGCGAGGGCAGGGTCACCGGACGGCCGTCCGACGGCTTGAGGATGTTGTTCGAGGAGAGCATCAGGATGCGCGCCTCGGCCTGCGCCTCGGGGCTCAGCGGCAGGTGCACAGCCATCTGGTCGCCGTCGAAGTCGGCGTTGAAGGCTGCACAAACCAGCGGGTGCAGCTGCAGCGCCTTGCCTTCCACCAGCTGCGGCTCGAACGCCTGGATGCCCAGGCGGTGCAGGGTTGGTGCACGGTTGAGCAGCACCGGGTGTTCGGTGATGATCTCTTCCAGCACGTCCCACACCTGCGGGCGGAAACGCTCGACCATACGCTTGGCGCTCTTGATGTTCTGCGCGTGGTTGAGGTCAACCAGGCGCTTCATCACGAACGGCTTGAAGAGCTCCAGCGCCATCTGCTTGGGCAGGCCACACTGGTGCAGCTTCAGCTGCGGACCGACCACAATCACGGAACGGCCGGAGTAGTCGACGCGCTTGCCCAGCAGGTTCTGGCGGAAGCGGCCCTGCTTGCCCTTGAGCATGTCGGAGAGCGACTTCAGCGGACGGTTGCCCGGCCCGGTGACCGGACGGCCGCGGCGGCCGTTGTCGAACAGCGAGTCCACAGCTTCCTGCAGCATGCGCTTTTCGTTGTTGACGATGATCTCCGGCGCACCCAGATCCAGCAGCCGCTTCAGGCGGTTGTTGCGGTTGATCACGCGGCGGTACAGGTCGTTCAGGTCGGAGGTCGCAAAGCGGCCGCCGTCCAGCTGCACCATCGGGCGAAGCTCCGGCGGGATCACCGGAACGGCGTCCAGCACCATGCCCAGCGGCGAGTTGGTGGTGGTCAGGAAAGCGTTGACCACCTTCAACCGCT
>NZ_JBNHHC010000069.1:0-14203 GCF_059091865.1 Arthrobacter sp. B0316-1-20
CGGCGTGTCCGACGGCGGCACGCACCTTGACCCTCGAAAGCCGGGCCGGGCGGGACAGCAGTTCCGCTTCCACCCGCATCAATCCCCGAAGGAACCATGCCGATCTTCCCCCAGAACCCGAACCCCGCCCACCTGCGCCAGCGGAAGGCCGACGAGCTGCTGGCCGCCGGGACCGCGATGGGCGCCGTCGAACTGCTGGTCCATGACGTGGACGCAATGCTGAAGTACTACACCGAAGCGATCACCCTGGAGGTCCTGCAGCACAGCGGCAGCACCGCCGTGCTGGGCAGGCACGGGAAGACGGCCATGACCCTCAAGCAGGTCAAGGACCTGCCGCCGGCCAAGCCCGGACAGGCCGGCCTGTTCCACACCGCCATTCTGTTCGAAGACGCCGCGGCGCTGGCCGCCGCCGTGGCGCATGCGGCCACCAAGGCACCGCATTCCTTCACCGGCAGCGCCGACCACCTGTACAGCGAGGCCTTCTACTTCGACGATCCGGAGGGCAACGGCGTCGAGCTCTACACCGACCGGCCGCGGGAGACCTGGCGGCACGAGGACAACGGCCTGCTCAGCGTCGCCACGAACTTCCTGGACCCGAATGCCTACCTTCAGAATAATCTGACCCAGGAAAACCTGGCCAGGCCCACGGCGCGGGACGCCAAGCTGGGCCACGTGCACCTGCAGATCGGTGATATCGAGCACGCGCGCGCCTTCTACGTGGACACCCTGGGCTTCGGGCTGATGTCCGACGTCGGCTCCGCCCTGTTCATCTCCGCCGGCGGCTACCACCACCACATCGGCCTCAATGTCTGGAACAGTGCCGGTGCCGGTCCGCGTGCCGCAGCACTGGGCCTGGGCCAGGTGAACATCGACGTCCCCACGCTCGACGACGTCGCCGCGCTGGAGTCCCGCCTGAAGGGCCACGGGATCGCCACCCGGCATGACGGCGCCACCCTGCGCTTCGACGATCCGTGGAAGACGCTGATCCAGGTCAGCGCCGCCGCCTAGGAGACTGCTGAACAAGGGGCGATTTGAAGGGCTGGTGAGGGCGAATTGACGCTCGAACCAGCCCTTCGGCGTTTCTGGGTATGAAGGAGCGGGCAGGTGATTGATGCTTTCGACGGGCGTTTCGCAGTGCAGGGCGCTCTGGTGGGGCTCCTGCCGGCCCTGGGTGGGGACCGGGTGTCTCCGGCGGGCTTATCCGAGGGCCCAGGCCTCGTTTCGGACGGTGAGTCCGAGTGATAAGAGACGTTTGAGGTTCACTGCAGCGGCCCGCAGCCGGAACCAGGCATCGTTTTTCGCCACTCCGAGGTAGCGCAGCCGCCGGTTGTTCCCGTCGGTGAGCCAGGCGATCGAGCGTTCGACCATGGGCCGGTGCTGCCTGTAATCGGTTTGGAAGCCCTTCTCCTGCGCGGCAGCGCGGTGGGCCCGCATCAGGGCGTGCCCGGGGTGCAGTTCGATCTTGCGGCCTCCGGCCGCGGTCGTGCAGTTCTCGCGCAGCGGGCAGGCCCGGCACGCGGCACCGAACGTCACGTACCCCTTGTCTGTGATCTTGCGGATGAGCCCGTTCGGGCAGGTCAGCGTTCCGGCGTCCGGGTCGTAGGAGAAGTCATCGAGCGTGTAACCGCCCTCTACGGCCGCGGCCAGCGGTTTGGGTTTGATGAGGGCACGGTGGCCTGCAGCGGCGAGGGCGCGGAGCATGTCCGCGGTCCCGTAGGCCGAGTCGGCCAGGGCATCCACCGGCATCCCTGCTGCCACGGCCGGATCGGCATCAAGCAGCAGCGCTCCGGCTTCGGCATCGGAGGAGCCGGGCCCGGCTGCCTTCGTTACGGCGGCGGCCGTAAGGATCCCGGTCTCCGGCTCGGCGACGATATGGGCCTTGTAACCATCGCGCTTGTCCGACCGGGTCTTATGCGCGTGCCGCGCGTCCGGGTCCACGGTCGAAATCACCCGGTCCCTGGCGACGTTCCGGGCAATCCGCCACCGCCCGTCCGTCCCGTCCGAACCCTCTGCCGGCTCCACGTCCTGCCCCGCGACCAGCGCCAGCAACGCATACGCATCGGCGGCTTTGCCCTCCAGGCTTCCCGGATCGATGGCTGCCAGCAGCGCCAACGCGTCGTTGACCAACCGCGAAACCAGGGCCTGTTTGGCCTCGGCGTCGTCCCAGGCGATGTCCGGCTTCCCGGTGCGCGTGTAGTCATAGCCGCCCGCGTGGGCCTCGATCAGGTCCCACCCGTAAGGGACGTCCCGGCCGAAGCGGCGCACCGCGGCAATTAGCTGGGTGATCGTGTCCTGCCGGGCCACGGCATCATCCAGCACGGTGGAATCCAAGGCCCTGCGCCGCCTGCCCTTGAGCACCCCGGTCTCGGCAACGACTTCAGCAATGGCATCCATGATCCGGTGCGGGCGGCTGCTCGCAGCCAGACGCCTGCGCCAGTACGTGAGCGTGGTCGGATGGAACGCCGTGTCCGTCAGCCCGTACCCGCACGCTGCTTTCCACCGCAGGTCATACGTCAACGCGTCCGCAGTTTCCCGGTCCGAGAGCCCTTCGAGCGCCTGCAGGACCAGCACCGAACCGATCACCGAGGCCGGCACCGAGGGCCGGCCCCGCTTCGAGGGGAACAAGTCCTCCATCATCGAATCCGGAAACAACCGGTTCCGATGTCCGGCCAGAAACGCGAAAACGCTGCCCGGGGCCAATAGCTCCCCGGCCAGCGCTTCCACGTCCAACAGCTTCCGCTGCTCCTGCTTACGTCCCTGCATAAGACCAGTCTTAACCACTGAGCGGACGAGTCCAGCAGGCGCGCCTTAAACTCCCCAAGTTACAGAAGCAATTTGTTCAGCGGCCTCCTAGTCGAGGGGGCCCCGGAGGCTCTGCCGTGTTAAATAGTCGTGGGACGTTTTCACATTCCGGCGTTGTGGATGACGTTTCACGGTTTGAACCGCCCAGATTTGATGCCGCTGCTGTTTGAGTCCGGAAGGATGGGCAGCATGCCGACGATCGATGGGCCCGCTGAAGGTTTAGCTGACTTCTTGACTGCTCTGCGGAGCGGAGAGGATAGTCATAATGCCGAAGATCTGGTCGAAGTAGTTCAAGGCCAGCGCCCTGGAACTGTTCTAGCAGGAATGCCCCAGAAGCAGGTCTGCTTGGGATGTCGAAGTCCGCGCTGCAGGTGTGGGGAACGAGGCCAGCCTGCATCAGAACGGATTCGAATCCACGGAACGCATTGAAGGGTAAAACCGAGCAAGATGCGCCGGCGGATCCGGGAGCTCGATGAATCGCTCTCGGTTTTCTGGAGACTCCTGACCTTGGAAACGAGGATGGGGTCATGCCGACGGCCATCTCTCAGGATCAGCCGACCATGCGTCAGTGCAGCGCAGAGGAGAAAGCCGCCGCAGTGCGGGTGATGCGCACCCTGTGCGCTGAAGTGGGTACCACTCAGGGCACTGTGAAGCCGGTAGCCGGACAGTTGGGGTATGGCACTGAGTCGAACCGGACCTCGGTCAAGCAGGCTGATATCTAGGACGGGAACGCTCCGGGCGTCACGACCGATGATTCGGAGCGGATCTTGGCGTTGGAGCAGGGGAACCGAGAGCTGCGCCGCGCCAACGAGATCCTCAAGTGGGCTGGGTCGCTCTTCTCTGTCGGTGCTCGATGAGCCAACACAAGAGGTAGTCGCGTTCATCGTCGCCCACCGGCGCGTGTTCTTCGAGGGGCGCACGCTCCTCTTCGGTCGTGCCCATTTGCACTGTCCTGCGTCAGGCAGGAGTGTTGTCGGTGGTCCCAAGTACGTATTAGGTTGCGAAGTCCTGTCCGCACGAGCGCAGCGGGATGGGTGATAACCCCGGTCGTGCCGCCGTTGTGGAAGGATAGCTACCGGGTCTACGGGGCACGCAAGACCTGGGAGGCCGTCCAACGCGCCCGGCCACCAACGGGCGCGACCGGGTCGCCCGACTCCTGCGGGCAGAGTGGATCGAAGGAGTGCGGCGTGCCAAGAGGGTACGTACCACCCGGCCGGATGCCGGAGGTGGCCGGCCATCCTGACCTGGTGGGCCGGAAGCTCACCGCTGAGGCGCCGAACTAGAGACGGTTGCCCGGTCCCGCTCGCGGTGACCTACGAAGCAGGCTTGACCGGCTTCCGGCTTGCCCACACGCTTGCCGGTGCGGGCATCGACTGCCAGGTCGCTGCGCCCTCACGGCTGCTGCGCGCGCTCGGGGACCGGGTCAAAATCGATAAGCGCGATGCTTTGGTCCTGGCCCGCACGCTCCGGCTCGGGGAGATCGTGCCGGTACGCGTGCCGACCGCCGCTCAGGAAGCCCTGCGGGACCTTTCCCGCGCCCACGCAGTCGCCGTCAAGGACCTCACCCACGCCCGCCAGCGCATCAACACGATGCTGCTGCGCCAGGGAACGGTCTATCCGAAGGACTCCCGCTGGACTCGTGGACACGGTATCTGGCTGGGCTGTCAGTGTTTCGACCAACCAACCGCGCAAGCTGTTTTCGATTCCCTCCTCGAAGCCGAATCGATGGCCGTTCAGCGCCGCAAACGCCTGGATAAACTCGTGGCTACTGCAGCCGCGGACTGTGAATTCACCCTGGTGATCAACGCCCTGACCTGCCTGCGCGGCATCGATAGCGCCACCGGCTTCGGCCTCACTGCCGAGATCGATGACTGGACACGCTTCACCGGAGCAACGATCGCCTCCTACCTCGGCCTGGTCCCATCGGAGAACTCCTCCGACCAGAGCAGGAGGCAAGGCGTGATCACCAAGGCCGGCAACACGCATGCCCGCTGGCTCCTCGTCGAAGCCGCAAGAACCCACCGCCGGCCCTACATCCGCCCGGGCGAACGGCCCCTCAAACAGTGGGAACAGGTCGATCCGGCACGCCTGCGGGCACAGGAAGGCAACCACCGGCTGCACCGCCGCTGGGAACAGTTCGACGCCCGGAAAAAGACCCCAAACAAGACCAACACGGCCATCGCCCACGAACTCGCCGGCTGGTGCTGGTCACTGGCCGCACCGGTCCAAGAAAGCGCCACGTGAACACCGCCTGACCAAGAACGTGCCCACGATCTGGGCACCCGCCGGACGGCACGGGCAGCACGTGGAGCTAACCCGAGTTGCAGCTATGGACAGGAGGCCTCACAAGCACGGGGCCTACGATTCGCGATCCTAGACACCGGTAGTCTCCAGCCGAACACATCGTCATGCGGCAACCCATCCGCGAGTATCAGCCTGACCATGCCAGTGGACAACAGTCCACCCATCCGCCCGGCCCAACCCATCGGCACAAGGAGCGACTCTCTAACTCAACGAGCCCGGAGAGCCGCCTACCTATGCCTCTTGACAATGGAAACTACGTATCAGCTGTAGGTCACCGACCTGACGTACGTGCCGACCTGGGCCGGTTTCCCACGTCTGCCTCATTATCGACGCCTACTCGTGGGGTCGCGGGTCGCTTCCCACACAAGGACCTCGATGGTGTGGGATGCGATCGAGATGGCCGCTGGCCCTGTGGCACGCGGCTGGCAGCGTTGCTGTCATAGTGAGGCAGGGCCGCAATTCACGTCAATTCGATACGGGGAGCGGCTGGCCGAGATCGGGGCGGTGCCCTCGATCGGTACGGTGGGCAACAGCGTTGACAACGCCCTCGCGGAGACCGTGGACGGCTACTGCTACAAGGCCGAGTTGATCCGTGGACCTGCCGCGTGAGGGCTGGCCGCGGAAGACCGTCGAGCGCCACCCTCTGCTGGGTTTACTTGCACAACCACTGCTGCACGGCTACCTGGATGACGTGCAGTGTTCGAGGAGACGTTCTACGCTACGCACCGGAACGATCAGATCCTGGTTGGAGTCTCATAGAGCGAGTCTCTCGCAGACCTTGGGCGGTTCACTCTGCTCTCCAATATGAGTTGTGAATGAGAATAGGGTTAAGATTGAGATGCCCTTTTAGGCGGGTAAGACACGATGTTTTTCGGCTCCGTATCACCCGCCCAAAAGGGCATCTCGTTAATGAAACTGTCTCGCACCCTGGGTGTGTATTACCCCCCTTTTAAGTCGAAGCGCGTTTGTTGGCTGGGCCTGCTCCCGATGACGAAATCAGCCCGCAAGCGTAGAACGCCGCCCTCCAAGTATTAGCGATCCAGGCCTCGAGACGCCGGAATCAAGGGGCAATGAGTCAGGTGCTTTTCCCTCCTTCTCAGTTAGCCTCAGCAAGTTGATGCGACGTGAACACCAATCCCGGGAAGCCCTCGGCGATTTCTTTGTCAATACGCCGCCGATACTCGGGGATGCCCTCGGAGTACTGAGTGAAGACCTTCACCTTGCCGGGGATGTTGCCGCCGGTGTACCAGTTGCTGTCTGAATTCAGGTTCAGGCCCTCTACGGCTTCGAGCACATGCTTGGTGAAATCGGCGGCTGCCTCCTCCGTGACCATGATCGTCGTGTTGCCGGTGGCCTGCGCGCGGGAGATGGCGGCACAGATCATATCCACCTGAAGCTGAGTCGCGCGGAACACGTTGCCGGCCCCGACGTGCGGTCCACCAGCGATGAGCAGGTTCGGGAAGCCGGGCGTGCCGACCCCGAGCAAGGTCTTGGGTCCTTCGCGCCACGCCTCCCTGAGGTCGAGGCCGTCCACGCCCCGGATGTTCAGGTTCAACACGGCACCCGTGACAGCGTCGAACCCGGTGGCGAGCACGACAGCGTCGAAGTCGAAGGCGCGATCCGTCGTCTCGATCCCGTCGGGAGTGAAGGTAACGATCGGCGTCTCGTTGACGTCGATCAATTCGACATTGTCCCGGTTGTAGGTCTCGTAGTAGTTAGTTTCCCCTGGCGGGCGCTTGTTGCCGAACAGGTGCTTAGGAATCAGCTTCTCGGCGACGGCCGGGTCCTTGACCCTCTCACGGATCCTCTCCGCGAAAAACTCACACCAGGCCGCGTTCGCTGCCTCATCGCGGGCCATGTCGACAAAGTGGTCTGAGACCGTGCGCAAACCCCCGGCCCGGTAGTAGAGCTCCTCAAACTTCGCCAACCGCTCTTCGTCCGAGACCTCAAATGTCTTACGAGGATCGGGGTCATGGGGGAAGCTCATCCAGACCCCCTTCATCTTCTCCCAGATCTTGTCGTAGGAGGCCTTGATCGACGCCATTTCCTCGGCTGAGATAGGCCGGTTGTTGAGCGGATGGGCCCAATTCGCCGTGCGCTGGAAGACGGTCAGGGATTCCGCATCTTCCGCGATTTTCGGGATCACCTGGACACCGGTGGCACCGGTGCCAATGACGGCGACCCTCTTTCCCTTGAAGTCGACTGGGTCTTTTGGCCAGCGCGAGGTCAGAAGCAGCTCCCCGGCGAACGAGTCGAGGTTCGGGAAATCGGGCGTATAAGTCGCCGAGAGCAGGCCGGCGCACGGGACAAAGTACTGGCTACGCAGCAAGTCACCATTGGACAGACTGATCTCCCACTCACCGGCGGACTCGTCGTAGACAGCCCCCGTGACCGTTGTGTTGAACTGAATGTGCTTGCGCAGATCCCACCGATCCACAGCGTGATTGATGTACCGCTCGATCTCAGGCTGACCGGCGTACTCCTCCGACCAGTCCCACTCCTGCAGCAGCTCCTTGTCGTGGAAATACCCGTAGGAGTAGCTCTCCGAGTCGAATCGCGCCCCCGGATACCGGTTCCAGTACCAAGTGCCCCCGACTCCAGACCCGGCCTCCACGAGCCTGACGTTAAGGCCCATCTCAACAAACTGGTGGAGGGCGTAGATCCCCGTAATTCCGGCGCCCACCACGACAGCGTCAAACCGGGGAGAGGATGAAACTTTACTTGACTCTTCCGTTGAACGGGACATGCAAATGCTCCTGGATTGTTTGGACGGTGAATAGCTCGGCCCGGATCCACCTCGGGAGATATCAGCCACAGCACCTTCAACTATTCGTGCGCGTGACACATATCTCACCTTGCGCCGGTTGATATTCAGCTCCGGGACAGCTAGTGCGGCTGGTGCTCTCCAGCATGCAATATAGCGAACGCTATGTCAACGGTTAGGCGCCGACAATGCCTGCAAGGGTCGGCGTCCATCGGCCTCCCTGTGGGGCGCGGAGCGGTTGACAGTGGACGTAAGTTGTCGAATGCCGCTGGAACCGGCACGCGGACGAGGGGGCGGAGCTGGCCCTCTTGGCTAAGTTGAACAAGGTGGGCAGTCCCAAGTGGCTTCGGTGAGCCGTTGGTGCTGGGGCGCTCAGGTAAGGCAGGGGCAACGACGTATTTCTCCAGGCCCGCAGCACCTTCGACGGCGATAAGTCCGGAAACATGTGGCGGCCTGCTATTGATATAGCGCTCACTAACCCGCTACCGTGTGATCCATGTCATGGGTCGAGCGAGCGGTTCGCCCCAACCAATTCCAGGAGTTTGAAATGCCTCATCCGAGTGCAGTTTCACCCCCACGGCGAAGCGACGTCGCCGTGGGGGTATTCACCCAGTCCGCGCCTGTTGCCCACGGGCGCAACCGGCGCTTGGGGAAAGCGGACACGAGGCGGGCACGCCTGAAGCTCTCTTCGTTTATCGCGCTGTCGTTATTGCCGTCGGTTCACAATATGAGGAGGCCACGTGTCTGCGCCTGTTGATAGTGGTGCGTTGCCTGCGTGCGCGTTGCAGTTGCGTTCGGTCAGCAAGACCTTCGGTGCACAGCGTGCGTTGGCGGAAGTCGACCTGGATGTTCGCGCGGGCGAGATTCATGCGCTGGTAGGGCAAAACGGCTCGGGCAAGTCAACGCTAGTGAAGGTGCTGGGCGGTTTTCATTCGCCGGACGCCGGTGAGGCCTTGGTGGAGGGGCGACCTTTCCCGTTGGGGGTGGTGAAGGCTGCGGACTTGGCGGGGCTGCGTTTCGTCCACCAGGATCTGGGGCTCGTAGAGAACTTGTCGGTGTCAGACAACTTCCATCTTGCGTCGGGGCGCCGGTGGGTACGGCCGTTGTCGAAGCGGGATGAAGTCAAGCGTGCCGGTGAGGCTCTGAGTGACTTTGGATATCACATTGACCCGACCTTGAGCGTGCAGGACCTCACTGCGGCAGAGCGGACAGCAGTCGCAATAGTTCGCGCCGTCTCCGCTGGGAGGGATGATCCCAAGCTACTGATCCTTGACGAACCAACAGCCTCACTGCCCCAGGCCGATGCCGAGATCATGTATCGGGCACTGCGGGGACTGGCGGCCAAGGGCCGCTCGGTCCTGTTCATCTCCCATCATCTGGATGAGGTGTTGGGGTTGGCCGACCGAGTGACGATCCTACGTGACGGTCGTAATGTTGCGACCCACGAGACCGGGGGCATGAACAACTCCGATTTAGCGAGCCTTATGCTCGGCCGTGCTTTGGCCAGGGAACAGGCGTCAGCGCGTGAGGCAGTTTCATCGCGAAGGCGGGACGGTTCCGCCGTCCTTGTGGTCGATGGTTTGCGTACCCCGTTGACCCAGGGGGTCGACTTCGAGGTCCAAGCCGGTGAGATTGTTGGGTTCGTCGGGTTGACGGGTTCGGGGCGTGAGGAACTGGCACCTGCGTTGGCGGGTCAGATTGATCGGCGTGGTTCGATGCGCGTGGACTCCATCACGGTCAAGCCGGGTCATCCGCGCTCGGCACTCGCGGCGGGCGTGCAGTACCTGCCGGCCGAACGTCGTCGTGATGCCCTCTTTGCGGGAGCCAGCATCCGGGAAAACACGGTGATATCAAACTTGGACTCCGTCAGTCGCTTCGCGCGTGTCGTGCGGAGATTGGAGCGGATCGAGACTCGCAAGTGGATCGACGTCCTCGACGTCCGACCCGGGCAGGTCGAGAAGTCTGCAATTGAGCTCTCTGGCGGAAACCAGCAGAAGGTGGTGCTCGGTCGACTCCTCCGGATGAATCCGCGACTGCTGGTACTCGATGAACCTACCCAAGGTGTCGACATTGGGGCGAAGCAGGCGATCCATCACCTGATCAAGCAGGTGGCGGCCGGAGGAGCCGCAGTCGTCGTGTGCTCCTCGGATGAAAATGAGGTTGCGGCCCTGGCGGACAGGGTATTGGTGATGAAAAAGGGAAGCGTCGCCACGGTGCTAGAAGGCGCGGACATCACCCCGGAGCGAATCGAAGAAGAACAGCTGGCGGTCGCACAGGCCTCGTCAACAGAAAGTATAGGAGCGGACCGACTATGAGTAACACCACCGCGCTACGACGGACTGCGCGATTGTTTAGCGTCCGCAGGATCAGCGTCTTGTACCTCTTGGCAGCAATTGTCCTTATCTTCGGACTAGTTATCCCGGACTTGTTCCTCTCCTCGGTGACCATGCAGGTCGTGGCCTCGAGTCAGGCGGTCGTAGTCTTGATTGCCCTGGCGGCGATGCTACCGCTGATCGCCGGCGAGTTTGATATCACGATCGGCACGAATATGGCCCTCTCGCTAGTAATCGTCTGCACCCAGACCGTGCTGTACCCCGACCGCAGCCTATTCCTCATTTGCGTGATGGCGGTCATGGCCAGTGGCGTGGTCGGGTTGGTGAATGGACTACTGGTGGTCAAGCTCCGGTTGCAGTCATTTATCGTCACTCTGGCCGTTAGCCAGGTCGTGGCCGCTCTTGCACTCAATATCTCTGACAACCAGCAGGTGCGCGGCGTCTTCCCTCAGGGGTTCTCTGACTTTGGTCAAGCCCGTCTTCTCGGGATTCCGGTGCCGCTGTTGGCTGCGGTGCTTGTCTGCTTGGTCCTGTGGTACGTCCTGGAGTGGACCAAGCTCGGGCGTCAACTCTTCGCCACGGGGATGAATCGGGAGGCAGCACGGTTGTCCGGGGTGCGTACTGACGGTCTCGTCATAGGTTCATTCGTCGCATCCGGATTGATCAGCGGTAGCGCCGGAGTCTTGTATGCCGCGCAAGTTGGCACGTTCTCCAACTCGATCGGCATGCCGATGCTCTTTCCTGCCTTCGCTGCAGTCTTCCTGGGCGCAACGCAGTTCAATCGCCGACCTAACGTGTGGGGCACCTTCCTTGCCATCATGACACTGGCCTTGGGCGTGCAAGGCTTGCAACTCTCCCTGGACGCTGGCGGGTTCTGGATCACCCCAATGTTCAACGGGTTGGCTCTGATCTTCGCTGTCGTCTTCAGTGCCCGCCAGAACACTCGGCCCAAGACGGCTTCAAATGATGAGCCTTTGACCGCGCCGTCTGGCGGTGAGGCCGACAACAGGCCAGCGGCCAACGAGGCTGCGGTTGATTCGGGTCGGTCATAGTCGTTTTCGCCACCAGGAACCAAAGATTAATCCTTGGTTAGGCGCGCCCAGTCCCATTCTGCTCTCCTGCGAGCGTGGTGCCAGAGCTGCACCCAACTAACAGTAAGGAACGACCGTGCTATCTACGACACTAGACAGTGCAATGAAGAAGGCAATCGCCGTCGCTGGCTTCGCGACACTGTTGCTCACAGTTTCAGCATGTGGAAGCGGTTCGCCCAACGAAGCTGCTGGAGCAGCTACGGAAGGGGCCGGCTCGGGCACGGAGGCTGCAGCCGCAGCATCGGAGAGGTTGGATCCTCTGCTCGAGCCGATCACCGACATCGGCATCCCGGCGCCCCTATCGGGTACCCCGGAGGAGGGGAAGGTCGGCTACTTGATTCGGCTCAACAACTCGACTGCTACGCCCATGGATCAACCCTTCAAGGAAGCGACGGCTGCCCTGGGTTGGGAGGGCCGGGTTTTGGCCACCGACGCAGCGGACCCCCAGGGCACCAGCAACGCTATCGAGCAAGCAATTGCCGGTGGTGCCGACTACATCATGATCAACTCGACCAGTGTCGATGCGATCGAGTCGGGGCTCGAGGCGGCGAAAGCTGCAGACGTTCCGATCTTCCTGAATTCCTCAGTGGGTGATGTCGAAGGCGAGGCGAACGGTATTTACGGCAATGTCGCTAACGTGGATAACATCGCTGCCTCCGGGCTGTCTTTGATGGACTGGGTGATCGCCGACAGCGATGGTGCGGGAAGTGTGCTGTTCGTGACCTACCCCGACGTTCCCGTCCTAGCAGCGTCGGGCACCCAGGTTCAGGAAGGATTAAAAGAGAACTGCCCACAGTGTTCGCTGAGCGTCCTGGAGCTCTCAACCCCGCAGGTGGTGAATGGGGATAGCACGTCAACAATCGTCGCGGAGATCCGGAAAAATCCGGAGATCAAATATGTGACGATGGACATCAGTCTCGCGGGAGTCGGCCTGCGTACGGCGCTGGACGCCGCCGGTCTGAACGACGTCAAGATCGGCGTCGGTTACCCGACGACTGACCAGTTCGAGGGTATTCGCGACGGAAGCTACGACATCGGAGCTGCCTACGCTATACCTGACGCCATTTACGCTGTGGTCGATCAGATGGCCCGCCACGAACTCGGCATGGACGTCGACCAGGAGAACCATGCGGTGCGGCCCTACCAGATGTTTACGACAAACAATCTGGGTCCCGACGTGAACGACTGGGAAGGTCCCGAGGGCTTCCGCGATCAATACCTCGAGCTGTGGGGTAAGGGCTAAGCGTACTGTCCGACAAGCTATGAACGGCTGAGGTAGGGAAAGACCTCCGTGTTCAGGATGTGGGCTACCACACTCACGATCCTGACCACGGAGGTCTTCTACCTTACTTCTATGTCAAGCTGCCTGGCCATGTTTATCGTGGAGGACGGCTAGGACGTGAGCTGGGCCGCTGATTAGTCAGACTTCGGGTCAGTGCGTCCACGGACACCACGAGTATCAGCGTCGGTGTCCTATGCATCCCTCTGATGGGTTTTTGCCTGTAGCGGTAGGAGACCCCAGGCAACGCCCAGGAGGGATGTTGGCGTCTGGACCAACACGACCTGCCCGATGACCCCCAACAGGCAGGTGTCCGTCAGCAGGGAAGTACGTGTCCGCCTGCAGGGTCCGCTTTCGGCGACGTAGTCTCCCCAAGCATCGACTTCGAGACTGCTATCGCCCGCACAGATAGCATCTCGGCCCGAAACTGGGGTACGAACTCGGCACTGGTCTTCCGTGGCACTGAGGTTTCCTCTTCCGCCGTGTGCCCCGTACACCCGGGAAGGCAACCATCCACTGGCTCCGAACCGGTGGCTCCTCACGCCGCCGACGCGAGGAACGGCGGATGTCCCTCTACCGCATTACCGATGGATCTCAGCAACGAGAAGATTCAATCAGCGGCAGGGTGGGGATCGGATGGGTGCTCGTGCGGCTCCTTGGCCACACTGCGCACCATGTCGAGCGCGAGCGTGACATATCGCTGGGCGAGGTCCTCTGGTGTCAGGGTTCCGTCCGGTCGGTACCAGTTGGGGACGCTGAGGCACATGCTGAGAATCGCTCGGCTCGACTCGCGGGGGAGGAGTGTGGCGAAGGAGCCGTCGGAGCACCCGCGGTCGATGCATTCGGTTACGAGGTGCTCAATGTAGTCGCGTCGCTTTGCGTAGTGTGAGTGATTCTCGGGTGTTAAGCTACGCATCTCGCGGTCGAGGAACGCGAGGTCGCGGTGCTGAGTGATGTACAGGATAACTGCCTCAACTAGCGCGGCAAGGCGGGGCCGTGGTTCGTCAAGGGCCTCAGCGACGGCCTTGTTGACCATCGCTTCGAGGACATTCATTGCGTGGGTCAACAATGAGGTGAGAATCGCCTGTTTGTTCTCGTAGTGATAGTAGAGCGCCGGTACGCTCACATTCAGCCGTTTCGCGATTGTGCGCACAGACGTCGCGTCATATCCGTGCGTAGTGAACTCGTCCAGCGCAACTTCCAAGATCTCAGGGAGCGCCTGCCCGGGTACTGTTCGCAGGCTCATAGTTTTTCCTCCGCCTTGAGTGAGTGTGATCGTTTCCTATGGCGGCAATAGTCGCGTTCCTGCCCCGCCTCGCAGCCCAGCTTATATTAGTGAGCGCTCAGTAGTCTCGAAGATGAGACGCGATACAGCCGGCAATTCGACGCTTTAGCATTGGTCGAGCTGCTCAGGGACGTCTCTTCGATCGGCGTTAGTCACCGCAAGCCTGCGTTTAGCGGGGCGACTACGTGCTGCGCGCAAGTTTTCGGTTGTGAGGATGCGCATTGGAGACAGTTATCCTCACCCCCTCGCTAGGCATGTTCTCGAGCGCACGGGCATGCGGATCAGTGACTTCGATACGTATGAGATCAATGAAGCATTTGCGTCGGTTCCCCTGGCGTGGGCCGC
>NZ_JBNHHC010000070.1:0-13498 GCF_059091865.1 Arthrobacter sp. B0316-1-20
GACGGAGCAAGCTATGCGTTTATGTGCCATAAACGCGCTTCCGCGCTGGACCTGCGGTCCCGGCGGTGACACACTGGGGCGTGTGGGGCCTCCCGGTGGGAGGGGCGCTGCGCTGGGCAAGGGGAGGAGATGCTGTGGCCGAAGAGGAGCAGAATTCGCGCCGGCTGTGGACGTCGCGTCGGAAGCGGATTGAGGGCAAGACGCAGTACGTGAGGGTGTCCATGTCCGAGGCCGAGCGTGTCCGGCTGATGCAGCTGGAGCTGGAGACCGGTTTGTCGCCGTCGGCGATCCTGGTGGACTCGGCGCTGGGCACGGGGGATCCGGCGTCGTTGATGGTGCGTAAGCGCGAGCTTGCCGCCTTGCTGGAGATCCGCAGGCTGGTGGCAACGGTGGCCAATAACGTGAACCAGATCGCCCGCCACGCCAATACCACCGGTGAGCTGGCGGAGGAGACGGCAGCGACTGTGCGTGAGGCCCGGCAGGTGGGGCAGCAGATCCTGGAGCTGGTGCAGGAGATCAAGCCGTGATTCCGAACGTCACGAAGGGTTCCAAGCCGGTCGGTCTGATGAAGTATCTGGTCGGTCCGGGTAAGCGGAACGAGCACACCGACCCGCACCTGGTGGCCGGTTCACCGACGATCATGGCGTGGTTTGATGACGCACAGCTGACCGATGAGTCAGCGGTGGCCATTGCACGCGAGCTGGATCTGAACCGCACCCTGTTCGATGTGGAGTTGGACAAGCACGTGTGGCACTGTTCGCTGTCACTGCGCGACGACGATGTGGAGCTGACCGGCCAGAACTGGTCCGATATCGCGGCCCGTTTCATGGACGAGATGGACTTTACCGACGCCGGCGGAAAGGCGCCCTGTTCATGGGTCGCGGTTCATCACGGCAGGAGCATCAAGGGCAACGACCATATCCATATCGTTGCCTCCCGGGTGCGGGAGGACGGCACCAAGTGGCACGACGGCCAGGACTTTTCCCTGGCGCAGAAGGCGGCGCGGAAGCTGGAGAAGGAGTTCGGTCTGCTCCAGCTGGGGCAGCATTCCGAACGCGGCTACAAGCCCTCCGAAAAGCAGCACGGGTCGGACCGGGAACCGGCACGCTTCCGGCTGGAACGCACCGTACGCGCGTGTGCCATGTCCTCGCCTGACGAGGCGCAGTTTGTGCGCAGGATGCGCCGGGCAGGACTGCTGGTGCACCCACGGTTCGCCGACGGCGGGCAGTCAGTTATCACCGGGTTCTCCGTTGCCGAACGTCCCCCGGCCGGGATGCGTCCGTTGTGGTTCGGCGGGGGCAAACTTGCCAAGGATCTGACCCTGCCGCAGCTGCGCACCCGGTGGCCCGACGACGTGCACCTGGCCCAGGAAGCCGCAGACGAGTGGACCGCGGCGAAGCGGCACCGCCGCATCGTCCACGGCCAGAGCGATCCAGTAGCCCTCGATGAGGCCACTGCCGGGCGCATGGCCGAGGAACTGGCCGAGGCCCGCCGACGCCTGACGACCGTCGCGCCGGACGATCACCAGACATGGGCCCACGCCGCACGGGAAGCCTCCGGTGTCTTCGCTGCCTGGTCTCGCTCCACCGAGGCTGAACCGGGGCCGTTGGCCCACACTTCGAGAGTACTGGCCCGCTCCGCCCGCCGTTCAGGAGTGAAGCTCACCAGCCGGCTCGACCCGCCGCTGCGCATGACGGGGACGACAGCGTTCATGCTCGCTGCGACGTCGGCATCCCCGATGGCCCAGGCGGTCATCCTGGCGCAGATGATCCGGCTGGCGCGCGCGATCCACGACATGCACAAGGCCACCGCTGAACTGCGCGAACAGCAGCTGATCGCCGACACCGTGCAGAAGCAGCTGGCCATCGTCGCCGCCCCGCTGCCCGAGGTCCCGAAGGGCCCCGGAGCAGAGGTATCTCATGCCGGCCCGGCCGGACCAGTCCGGCCGCTGCGCGAGACCGAAGGACCCACTGCCCGTCCGCACACGCTTGCTCACCACACCGTGAATCCCCGACATGGAATGGAGCGATAACCCATGACCGCAGCAACACAGCCCGACGGCATTAACGACATGGTCTCCCGCGACCTGCAGGCCCTCATGGGACTGGCGGGCCGGCTCGGCGAGGCCATGGCCCGCCGCATGGCAGAGCGACGGCAGGAGATGGCCCGCGAGCAGGCCGAACGGGTCCGGCAGCTGCAGGAACGGTTCGAGGCTGAACGGGCCGTGATGCGCACCAGCCTCTCGGGGGTTGAACAGGACCGGTGGTGGGAGGCAGCCCGGCCCGAAGACATCGCCCAGCGCTACACCGAGGCCCTGCGCTGGCAGGAGCATGATGACATGGCCCGTTCCGCCCGGGGACGCATCGAACACGAAGTCCAGCAACGCTACGGGGTCGGCGTAGCGGACTATCTGCGCGGCAACGGCCTTGACCGGTACCTTCCGTCCGGGAACGGGAACGAGGTTGCTCACAAAGAACAGCACGACGCCCAGCGCGAGAACACCCAGGCTGCGCTGCACGCCGCCGAAGCAGGTCAGGGGGACCGGCTCAACGCCGATGACGCCGGCCGGGCGCGCACGGAGGCGGAGCAACTGTGGGACTCCGGGGACCGCCGCGCGGCCCTGGCCGACCAGCTGGCCGCCGCCTTCGGGAGCCCTGACCATGAAGCCGTCGTCGCCCGCCTGGCCGCCGACATCAACCAGGCCACCCCGCCCAGCGCCGCCGTCGAGGGCGGGCCCAGCCGTGCGCCCAAGGCCCGAAAGTCCGGACCCGGAGCAGGACAGGAACGCGACCTGGGGCTGGGATGACCTTCCCTTCAGAAAACGAACGGCGGATCGTCCGCTCTCCGCGCGCGGTAGGCGTTGACCGGTCCATAGAGGTGAGCTTGCACGGTGACCGGCTTTTTGATTGCCAGCGCGCCGTCGTGCGGGCGCCACTCGATGTCCTCTCGGGTTATCACTGCGGTTAGCTGGCTGCCGTGGAAAGCGATCACCGACTCGTGGCATTCGCGAGATAGCATGCCGTCCGCATGGTTTAGGTACCCGCCTTTGGCCTGGTGTCCGAGGTAGGCATAGATCGCCTTTGGCTTGTTAAAGTCCATGAACCCCTGCTTTCGGGGGTGGAGATCGACCGACACTAGGGTCGGCTTATCGGTGGCGGCCGCGGTATGCGCTGCCCTCCGCGAGAGATAGCGGTAGATGATGGCTGTGTCGATGCTAGTCCAAACGTCTTCCGGCATCGGCTGGTACCGCTCTATCCGATTGGCGATCCCCAAGGGGACCACGCCGAGCATGGTGACCACAACGAGCACGATGCCGACTCCTAGAACCGCTTCGAGCATAGTTCCCCTTCTGGGCATTCGCGTGGCCAGACCTGACAGGCTGCTTCTCAAACCCCTTCCGTGCTGCCACGGGATCAACCTTATTCACAGCCCGCGACTTACCCGCCAGCAGTGACAAAACCCCTGTAACGGAAATTATCGTGTGGGCAGAAGCTGCCGGAACTGACCGGTTGCTCTAGGATCTTTCGGATTCTTACCGATCATGGTTCAGTGCATCCATGCCCCCGCGATACCTGAGAAAGCCCGGACAGCCCGGCGCCAGCGCAAGTCCAGAGGTGAGGCGCAGGCTTACCCGCCTCGGTTACTTCGGGCTGGCCCTAGTCCTGCTCACCCTGATTCTGAACTTTCTGCCGATCGACTCCGAGACGTGGATATGGGTGAAGCTCGCCATCCTTGCTGTTCCGACCATCGTTTACTTCGTGGCGGTGATCCGGTTTTCGTTGTGGCAACGGGATGAGTACTGGCGGGATCGCGGCAGAGACCCTAAGCATCCGGAGCGCTTACCCGACCACCCCGCTGACTGAACGTGCAGGCCTCCGCGGCGGGATCCCTGCGGGGGGAACAGTCCTCAAGCTTGTCCGGAGGTACTCGGTTTAAGGCACTCGACGAACCTGTGTATCTCCCGTTCAACTCTTGCATTCCCCGTTGCAGGCTCAAATCGGATATGTAGAACCTGGGCCGGTTGATCCACGGTGATAAGGCAGTGGGCGTTGGTGCTTTTGAACCGGGATTTCAGCACCGCCCGCAGCGTTCCGTTGTCCGCTGATGGCTCCTCGTATTTTGTTGCATCGTCCAGAATCTTCCGGCAGCGGTCTAAGGCTTCCGAGGCCTCAATACCATCCAGCGGCACGTAGGCGTCGGCGCGCGTCCACAGGAAGACAACAGCCAGCGACCCGGAGGAGACGGCTCTCAGGGTTTTAATCCGTGTCGTCAGACCCCTGAATCCGGTGCCGATTGTGATCAACAGGAGCGCCAGCATGGGAAGCAGTCTCCATTGGATTCCATAGCTGATCACGATGGCGAAGACCGCAGCGATTACCGCGAGCCAGAGAACGATAAGGGCGATCAGCCCTCCGACAAGTCTTTGAGACCGGGGCATAGCCTGCATCTCAACCTCCAAGGAACCGACATACAGCGTCCGCGGCAGCATCCGAAGCCCCTGGCCGCCGGCGCCTTTCCGCTGGTTTCGTCTTCTGGGCTCAGGCTACTGTTGCTCGCAGATTCTTAGCCAGCAATTTCAAGGCAACACCTCTTCAAGGGGGCGCCGTAGTACTCGCCGACCCCTACTACCAAGACCCCTTAACCGTTTACACGCTCATGTGACAAGCGTGTCATTCTGGATATTCAAGTCTTTGGGATGGCTCAATTGACTCATGCGTGAGTGAAACATGCGTGAAGCAAGGATGGGAAGCGATTTCTGTGCGTTTTGGAAAGTCCCCCAGCGGGAAGAGGGCAACTCCCGCAACCCCGAAAGCAGTCGTCGCCGCCCTCAATCTTGCTGACCGTATAACCTTCGATGAGCTGTTGGCCATCGTCACGGAAGCCCATGGAAAACCCATAGAGCTGCAGGAAATAGACAGCTCGATGATCCCGGCCGTCACGGGTCTTTGGATGGAGGCGGATAAGAAGTCGGTCATTCTGCTGCCGTCCGGGGACAACCGACTGCATCGCAATCACGCTGCGTGTCACGAGTTTGGCCACATTCTTCTGAACCATGACGGCTGCGGCGTTGCGGACGTTCCCATGCCCACCTTGTTTCAGCACATTGGCAGGAACCGCGGCATTAAGCGGATGCTGGCACGGTCGTTGGGCTGGAACGAAAGCGAAATGGCCGCTGAGCGCGTTGCTTACCTGCTCTCCCTGGCGCTGCTGCCCGAGGAGCCCGAGAGCCCCAGTGACTTCGAGCGAACGTTCATATGACAGTCCTGCAAACAGTCTCGATCGTCATTCTCTGGGCGGTGGTAGCAATCCGCCTGGTGGGCCTGCGGTTTGGCTGGAGGCCCGGGATCCTCCTGGGCGTATCGATGGTGGCCCTGGGCGCAACCTTGAACATCGACCCGGTGTATCTGGCCGTTGATCACCAGCTTGGCAGCTGGAATCTGACCAATCTCATCGTCCACCTGCTCATGGGAATAGGCATGACGGAACTCAGCCGTCTGCTGCTCCAAGCCACCGGCCGGTTCCGCAGCCATGTCAAGGTACTGATCGGCGCGGGGATTGGCCTTGCGATGGCGCAGGCCGCACTTCTGCTCGTTTCGAACACCCAAGGATCTGCCGCCAACTTCACGGAGACTTTTGGTGAGATGACGACCATTGCTCTGTACCAGGCAACGTTCTTCGCGTGGTTCGGGATCATCACCGGATACACGGGAATGGAATCACTGCGCAGGAACAGGCGCGGAGAATCAAGCCTGTTCCGGGTCGGGTTCGACTTCCTTGGCACCGGCTGCATGGTCGGCGTCCTGGCGGCTGCGGTGAAACTGTTCCTGATCGGGATGACGGCGCTGGGCGATGACGGGGCCTATCAGGATATTCTGAACGTCGGATACCGCGTCTTCCTCGCGCTGATGACCGTGGGTTTTGCGGTTGGTTTCATCCTTCCGGCGTATGGGCGCTTCAAGGCAGCCTTCGCCGTACGGAGGGAGTATGCAGAGGCGCTGGCCACTCTCAGACCCATCGTCGAACGCCTGGCACATACTTCCGCAGGCAAGCGGCATCTGGCCGCTACCAAGATTTCCCTGAATGCACGCATGTCCAAAACCCAGCTGTATCGCTGGTTCATCTTCATCGGCGACATCAGAGTGCTGGAACCCAATCTTCTGTCTGCACAGGAGACAGAGATCATTGACGAGATAGGCAAGAAAATTGAGCGAAACGGCACAGCTATCCGGCGCACGGACGCTGTCGTCTAGATATTCCCAGATCCTGGCGCCGGCCATGGTACTGGCAATGCTGGTGGTCGCTGCCGGGTTCAAGGCGGGGATGGGCCCGTTGGGCGTAATGGTTCTCCTGGCCGGTATTGTTGGTGTCCCAGGGATCATCTATAAGTGCTCCAAGGGTCTCTTCCGGCGGTGGGGTCTGCCTGACCGTCTGCGGATCATTCTCCTGGCCGCCCTGACGTTCGCGAGTGCGGCTGCCTGTTTCATGATTCCCCTGGGACCACCGGTGCCGTTGACGGTTGCAGCGTTTTTCATGGGCAATGCGGGTCTGGTGTTCTTCCGGCGCTGGTTGGACGTTTCCGCTCATGTATCAGTTGTTACGTTCGCTGCCTTGTGGGTATGCGTCATGTACGGGGGCGCCTGGGCGTGGCTGTTGATGCTATCTCCATTAATGATGTTTAGCCGTGTGTCTCTCGGTGAACATACATGGGGGGAGGCGTTGGCAGGCGCAGCACTGGGGCTGGCAACCTTCTTTTGTTATCTAGCAGTGCTTGGTTAAGCCTGTTTTCGCCGGTTCGGCCGCGCTGGTTTCGGAGTATGCCTTCGGACCAGATGGCCGGGATCTTGATTGTAGTCCGGCTCGGTACAGGCCTGCTTTGCATGCCGCAGCTTGTGTACTGCGCAAGACGAAAGACACCTTCATCCAATCCAAGGTGAACGTGTTCGTAGTGAGCTTTTGCCTTGGGGCTTGCAGCGAACGCCCTGAAAGACATCCTCTGTCGGCGCAGGAGGTGTGGAAGCTCTATCGCGTGAACTGGGTGTCGGCTAGGCTCCCGACATGAAGGACAGCGCATCTGACAGCGCCCGCTCTGGCCTGCTCACGCGTCGCTCCTGGTGGGCCCTGATCATTGTTCAGGCTTTGGTCGCGGCGCTGATAACGATCGCCATGGTCGTGGCCCTACAAGGAGGGAACCCTGACTGGGGCCTCTTCCCCATAGCCATCGGCAGCGGGGTGACCATCGCGGTGGTCCTAAACTTAGCTTCCGTTCCCCGCGGTGGCCGCGCACGCCAGGCCGCCACTGAGGGGACGGCCCTTGAGGCGGCTGTTGCAAGCGGAGTGCTTCCAAACCAGAGCTTTGTCTTGGACTGGGGACCGGAGCTGGCGGCCAGACGTCATCAGGTGCGCACCAACGTCCGCGTGACTCCCCTCATCATGGCCGGTGCTGTCGGGCTTCAGCTTTACGATGCGTATTTAGTCCCCGAGTGGGCGCCGTTCTTCCTGGCCGGCGCTGCCATTTTCATCGGTCTCGGCACATGGGGGACGATCACATTGAAACGGAGATTGGAGCGCATCGACTCCCTCCGGCGGCAGCTGGCCGAACGCAGCGGCTCCTTAGATCAGGAGAACTAGTCTTCTGACGATCGAGCTCAGAAGGTGCGAGATGTATGCCCGACCTGTCGAGGCAGCTGGACGACCTTTCAACAACAGCTGGAATGCGGCAGTCCCGAAGTGCGTCCTAAGCTTTTTCTGGTCGGGGAACAGCGCGGGGTTGAGTCTCCGCAGACTGGGGCCTGAAACTGAAGGCGACGTTCGCGCCAATGATCAAGGGCCAAGGAGTCAGGCCGAATGGGGCTTCTGTTCCCAGGATCGTGTACCAGATGACGTAGCCGGCTATGGCGGCGCAGAGGAGAACTGTGATCCACCAGTTGCCTCTGGGAGCGAAGATCAGCGGAGCACCCTTCCATTTGCCGCGCAAAAGGTAGCCCAAAAGGACGGCGCCGGTGGCAAGACACAGGATGATTAGTGGTACCCGCTGCCCAAAGCTGACGGTGTCTGCTTCTCGCAGCAGGGCCATCATCAGAGACCACAGGCACAGCGCTAGAACGACCACCACGGCAACCAAACGGTTCCGCCTCTGCCTCTGACTGTCCATTGCCGTGCCCCTTTCCGGGGAATGCCAGCTCGTAGGAGGTTGCAAGGTCGTCTCCAGCATATTCAGGCTACTAGGACCTGTCATGAGGCGAGACTGCACTGCTTCTCGATGAAACGAGTAATTACCGGCACGCATGTGTCCTTGTCTTGCCTGCCGCCCGTACTAAGCCGGTCTTTCATCAAGACGGCTGATGCCTAGTTGCTTGGTACCGGTGTGAGCGAATTTCTTCTGTCGTACCGCTTAGAAGGCACGAGGCGGTTCGGCCGTGTGCGGCGGTCATTCCTTGCCCTGGCGTCCCACCACCCGGGTACTTTGAACGTTCCTTCGCGAGGCTATCGGGCAGCTGGAGAATAGTCCGGGTA
The DNA here is from genome assembly GCF_059091865.1 of Arthrobacter sp. B0316-1-20. Classification (NCBI taxonomy): domain Bacteria; kingdom Bacillati; phylum Actinomycetota; class Actinomycetes; order Micrococcales; family Micrococcaceae; genus Arthrobacter; species Arthrobacter sp. B0316-1-20. The sequence goes on from NZ_JBNHHC010000070.1 coordinate 8,515, forward strand.
GTACTTCCGGATTTCATCGACGGGGTCGCCGACGGCAATCATCACCTCGAGCGGAACAAGCCGGCGCACTTCCCGTTTTTCCCTGTATCTGCCGGTTTCCTTGTCACAGGAGGCGGTGTTCGTAGGCGAAGGCCACCAGTTGTAGCCTGGTCCGCAGGCCGAGCTTGCCCAGCACGGAGCGCAGGTGGGTCTTGACCGTTGCCTCGGAGACGAACAGGCTTCCTGCGATGTCCGTGTTGCCCAGTCCTTTGGCCGCGAGCAGGAACACGTCCCGCTCCCGCACGGAGAGCTCTTCGAGCACTGTCATGTCGGGTCCGGCCGCAGGCATTGTCCGGGCCGCGTGCTGGAAGAGGTCATGGGCTGAGCCGGGTGCTATCACGGAGTAGCCGGAATACACCGTGCGGATGGCGGACAGGAGGAAGTCCGGCTCGGCGCTCTTGAGCAGGTACCCGGCGGCCCCGGCCTGTACGGCATCGACGACCGCCTGGTCCCGGTTGAAGGTGGTCAGGGCGATGATCCTAGGTTTGTCGGTCCCGGCGGCCTCGGCCGCCGCCGTGATCCGCCGGGTCGCCTCCACGCCGTCGAGCACCGGCATCCGCAGGTCCATCAGCATCACGTCCGGGCGGCAGTCAGCGGCCAGGGTGACGGCCTGTTCGCCGTCGCCGGCCTCGCCTGCCAGCTCCATGTCCGACTGGCTTTCCACGATCATGCGGATGCCCGCGCGGAAGGACGGCTGGTCGTCCACCAGCGCCACCGAGATCCTGGCCGGATCAGCCACGGGGGTTTTCCTCCGGCCCCCCGGCTGACGCCGTCGCCTCCAGTGCGGGGCGTGGATCGCCATCGGCCGCTGCCGGCACCAAGGCACCGGTGGCGGTGCCTGCCGGCGGGCGGGAGCCGTAGGGAATGAATGCGGTGACGCGGAAGTCCTCGCCGTCGGCTCCGGTGGTGAGCCAGCCGCCGGCCAGGTGGGCCCGCTCCCGCATCCCGGGAACACCCCGCCCCACCCGTTCTGCTGCTGTACCGCCCTCACCGGTCTGGCCCGCCGCGGCGGGGCGCAGTGCCGAGGCCGCATGCAGGGTCAGACCCGGGCCGGACCAGTCCAAATGCAGGCGTACGGCCGTGCCGCGGCCGCCGTGTTTTAGCGCATTGGTCAGGCACTCCTGGACGATCCGGAAGACCGCCAGCTGCTGGCCGGCGCCGAGCTCGACCGGTGCCCCGGTTTCGGTCCGGCGGATCTTGAGGCTGCCGCTCATCTGGTGCACCAGCGGTTCGATGTCGCTCAGCTTCGGCTGCGGCGCCGCCAGACCGTCTTCACGTACCCCTTCGATGACGCGCTGGGCGTCCACGAGGGCGCGGCGTGCCGACCCGGAGATCGTCCCGAGGGCATCCAGCACCGGCTGCGGCTGTCCCTTGCCGATGTAGCGGGCCCCGTCCGCCTGTGCGGCGATGACCGCCAGTGAGTGCGCGAGCACGTCATGCAGGTCGCGGGCGATCCTGGTCCGCTCCTGCTCAACGACCAGCTCGACCTCGGCTTCCCTGAGACTCGCCCGGGCCTCGTCACGGGCATGGAAGAGCGTGCCGCGCTCCTCATACAGCCGCAGCAGGATGCCGACGGCCGCGCAGCCTGCGGCGATGAGGAGCAGGACCGCCCAGCACTGCCACCACAGGCCGATCATCGTTTTCTGCGGAGCATTTGCGATCACCAGGGGCGAGGCCCAGTAGGCCCCCATACCGTACTGCCGCGAAAGCATGACGAACGCCATGACACCGGCGAAAACCGCCGTCACACCGCCGGCGACCACCCTCATCCGGGGCGATGCCGTCCAGACCATGAAACCCAAAGCCACAAAGGCACCGATGTAGACCTGCCACGGCGTGGCGATCATCGGTTCCAGGAGATGGACCAGCTGCAGAACCAGCAGCACCGCTGTCGCCGCGAGGGACGCCGCGGCCCAGCGGCCCGCCAGCGCTATGGCCACCGAGACCAGAACGATGACCGGAAGCCTGCCCTGCTCGGCCAGGAAGTAACCGTAGAGGCCCCAGTGACGGCCCGTCCAAAGGACGCAGAACACCAGAGCCGCCAAAGGCGCACCCCAGCGACGCAAGAATTTCAGAATCTGTTCCATGCCCGCCACGTTATCCGCCGCAGAACGCCGTTTTGCTCCTCCGGCGTCCTTCTCCACCCGCAGGCCAGAAGATTCATCCCAGCGGTGGAGCCAAACCACAGCTGAAATCGATGTCTCGGAGATTTTCAACCAGCTGGTTCCGGGATGTTCTGGCAGAGACAGTTGAACCGGTTACAGTCACTCCTGCAGCGTTAGCTTCCGTTGGTGGTAAAGGGGCTGAAGAACATGAAGGCGATGCCCACGACGATGGACATACCACCGAACAGCCGCAGGAACAGGGGCGTGGCCAAAAATGATTGGGAGTAGTCAACGCCGGCAGGCCGATAGGTCTTCATGGCATCGGCCATAGCCTGTGCGGTTCCGAAAAGATTCGGGACGAGGATAACCCCGAGGATGACCAGTATGGCTCCGGCAGCGGCGGAGGCCCACTGTGCCTGTTCGCGCAGATCCGTAAGGGCCAAAACCGTGCCTGCCATAGGAACAGCGCCAGGTACAGAATCCGGATCAGCAGCGGAAACCTGCTGAACACTTGGAGGAACTCCATGACCGGAGACTACCGGGAACCGTGGCCCGGTCAAGAGTCCGACTGGAAACCTCAGTCGGTAAAGCGGCCGAGTCCGAAGCCGAAGAAGACGCCGTAATTGAACCAGAGGCCCGCCACGAGATAGCCCGCTCCCATCAGCCTCACGGCTCGGGGGGTGGACCAAAAAGACCGGGAGTAGTCGACGCCCCTGGGCTTGTAGTCCTTCAGCGCAGCGGCGAAGGCCCGGGTACTGCCGCGGTAATCGGTGACCATCACCAGCCCCAACAGGATGAGCACGGCACCGAAGAACGCAACGACCCAGAGAATGATATCGATGTACTCGTTCAAACGGAGGAGCACGATCACGACAATGCTGATGGACGCCGCAGTGAAGGCAACCAGGTACAGGATATGCAGCGCCTTAAGTGGCTGTGGGAACCTTCGGATCATCTGGAACCGGTTCACGTCGTTCTGCCCGTCCTCTGACTTGTTTTTATCCGTTCTGAGGTGACACAGACGCTACAGTCCTCCGTCCGGTCCTACCACCCTTCTGAAAGTAGGGCGGCGGGCGAAGCCAGCAGGCCGCCGTTTTCGCAGAGCAACACAACTACCTCTCAGGACGATTCCTCCCTCTGGTTGTTCCGAAATAGGCAGAATAGGGGACGCTTTTGTCACTGACAGCAGCTGCACGAGGTAGCCTTCGATGAGCGCGGCACCCACTGCGGTTATTTTCCTGCTGGCCTTTTCCTACGAGACATGATTCCGGATCCAACTCCCATGAATCCGCAAAGCACCGTCCCCGCACCTGCCCATCGCACTCCTGCCGCTGTCCGTCGTGGTGCTCACCCCTGTTCAGCCATGCGGGTAACCCCGTCAAGGGATCGGGCGAGCAGTCACTCCCCGCACGGTTCCCGGTCTACTGCCGCTCGGTTTCCATGATCGTGCCCACCACTTTGCTCAGGTTCTGCGGCGAGACCGCCAGCTCAACCGTGCCTTCCTCGGCAGGGACCGTGAGGACCCGCCACGTGGGCCGGAATCGGAACAGGGCCTCGGGCCAGGTCGGCTCACGCTCCTGACCCACAACACCAACATGGGTCAGAACAATGTCGCCGTAGCCGCTGCGGGAGGTCTCCAGCACCAGCCGCCCCTCACGCGGTGTGACCACAGCAGGCTTCCACCTGGCGGTCAGCGGCGGGATGGAGCCGTCAATGACGCGGACAAAACAGTCAAGGTGGCCCCGGGCCTCATTCCGGCGCTGCCCGTAACGCGGAATGTAGGGGATGATGAACGAAACCACGAACCATAGCGGCACCATCACCCACAGGGCACCTGCCCAGCCAGCGTTCGCGGCATAAAGCCACACCAGCGGAACGAGCACCAGACCAATAAGACCGGCCTGCACCACTATGGCGAGCAACGCCTTCGAACCGCCCATAACTCCATGGAAGCCCACATGGGGCCCGGAATCCAGAGGTGCGGCCGTGGAACTTCGGGCCCCTGCGCAACCACCCCTCCCACCGGGACGGGGTCAATGCCCGCGACAACCTGAGCAAACGGTTGTAGGCTCCGAGCATGTCGGATACGGGCGGCCGTAAGCGGCTGGAACCTAGAATGACTCGCGGCAGCTTCCGGTTCATGCTCGGGGCTTGGGCATTCCAAGTCCTCACCAGCGGCCTGCTAGCCTTCACTGCGCTGCCCGGGCAGGGTGAAGAGTGGAACCGGCCCGTCCTTCTCCTTGCTGGTGCAGCTTTCATCCTCAGTATGGTCTTCCTCGGTTATCTGCTCCGTGTTCGACGCAATGACTCACCGTTCTGGGATGAGGAAGAGGCCCGCAGGGAAGACTGGGACCGCAGAGGACGACGCCTTTATCCCTGACCACTGTTCCGTTTGGCGCCGCTTCGGAGTCGGCCCAGAAGAACGTTGCGACGATTAGGATCACACCATGACCTGGAGTTTCTTCTTCGCGCTCTTGAGCGGACTTGCAGGACTGATTTTTGTCGCAGTCTTATATCGACCGATATTGGCGTACTTGAAGAACCCAAAGGAAAGGTACTGGCCTCGTCTCAACTGGCCGATCCTCTGGGTGCTTGCCGGAATATGCGTTGCCTCGGTGATTCTCTCCATGGTTACCAGTAGATAGACAATCGGCGTTCTCAAACCACGTGTACGGACAGCTGCTGCAGCGTCTCAACAGGCGGCTTACGTACCGAGGACTCCGAGATGCTTTGGTTCTACCGGCGCTCTGTTTGTTGCAGCGCTGGCTCGTAGAAGCGGATCGCAGCTCACGTCTGTTTCCGTTCCGTGTGTTAGAGCTGATGGCATGGGATTTGCTATC
>NZ_JBNHHC010000071.1:0-13005 GCF_059091865.1 Arthrobacter sp. B0316-1-20
GTCGATCGCCGCCGACCCGAATCGGCTCCTCCCCGCAGATCCCGGCACCCGTGCCATCGCCAGGAATCTCCTAGGCCTGGTGGAGAACCTGCCCATCATCTCGCCGCATGGCCACGTGGACGCGGCCATGATCGAGAAGGACACCCCCTTCCCGGACCCCGCCACGCTGCTGATCAGCCCGGACCACTATGTGACCCGGCTGATCCATGCCAGCGGCGTGCCGCTGGACCAGCTGCGGGTCGGCGGCAGCACCGCCGTCGAGCCCCGCGAAGTCTGGCGCCGGTTCTGCAAGGCCTGGGCGCTGTTCGACGGTACCGCGTCCGGCTACTGGCTGCGCTCCGAGTTCGTCAACGTCTTCGGCCTCGACGACAGCAAGATCAGCGAAGCCAACGCGGACGCGATCTACGACCAGCTCCAGGCCAAGCTGGACGAGCCCGGCTTCCGCCCGCGCGCGGTGTTCAAGGACTTCAACATCGAGGTGCTGGCCACCACCGACGACCCGCTCGATGACCTCGCGGCGCACGCGGCGCTGGCAGCGGACCCGACCTTCGAGGGCCGGGTGCTGCCGACATTCCGCCCCGACGCCTACATCAAGTTCTACGCCGCCGGCTGGGCGGAGCGCGTGGACCAGTTGATCGCCGCCGCCGGCGACGGCCGGACCGGCTACGAGGGCTACATCCGGGCGCTGGAAAACCGCCGCCAGTACTTCCTCGAGCACGGCGCGGTCTCCTCCGACCACGGCGCCCGCACGGCGCAGACGCTGAAGCTGGACGCCGCCGAGGCGAAGGCCCTGTTCGAGAAGGCGCTCCGCGGCGAGGCCACGGCCCAGGACGCGGACGTCTTTGAAGCGCACATGATGTATGAAATGGCGCGCATGGCCGTGGCGGACGGGCTGGTCATGACCCTGCATCCGGGTGTCTACCGCAACCACCACCCGGAAACATTCGCCCGGTATGGCGCGGACACCGGCCACGACATTCCCTTCGCCACCAACTACACCGAGGCGCTGCAGCCGCTGCTGGCCGACTTCGGCACGGCCGAAGGCTTCCACTTCATCCCGTTCACGATCGATGAGACGGTCTTCTCCCGCGAGATTGCGCCGCTGGCCGGCTTCTACCCGTCGGTCTTCATCGGCGCGCCGTGGTGGTTCCTGGACGCTCCGGACGCCATGCACCGCTTCCGGTCCGCGGTCACCGAGACCGCAGGCTTCTCCCGGTCCTCCGGCTTCATCGACGACACCCGCGCCTTCTGCTCCATCCCGGCCCGCCACGATGCCTCCCGCCGCGTGGAGGCCGGCTTCCTGGCGCGGCTGGTAGCCGAGCACCGGATCACCGAGGAACGTGCCGCCGAAATCATCGTCGACATCGTTGACGCCGCACCGCGGAGGGCCTTCAAGCTGTGACTGCCTCATCTGAACAGAAAACCGCTCCGCGGCCGCTGAACCGCAGCACGTACGACGCCGGGTCCCCGGCTCCGGTGCGGATCGTCCACATTGGCCTGGGCGCCTTCCACCGCGCCCACCAGGCATGGTACACGGACCAGGCCGATGCCGGCCGCGAATGGGGCATCGCCGCGTTCACCGGGCGCAGCCCCAAGGCAGCCGAGGAGCTGAACAGCCAGGACGGCCTGTACACGCTGATCGAGCGCACCGGCGAGGGGGACAACTTCTCGGTGCTGCGCAGCATCGTGGAAGCGTACGACGGCGCCGACCTCGCCTCCCTGAGCCGGCTGGTCGCCGCCCCGGCCACCGCGATCGTCACCATGACCGTGACCGAGGCGGCCTACTACCTCGGGGTCGACGGCCGCCTGGACCTGGCTTCGCCGGTGGTGGCCAAGGACATTGCCCTGCTGCGTGCCGCCTGGGCCGAGGGGATGACGACCGACCCCGGACGGGAAGTTCCCGCCACGGAGTCAGGTGACGGCTCGCTGGCCCCGCTGTCGGAAGCGCAGCCCGGGGACACCGGCCGGGAACGTCCGGCCAGCATGGCCGCCCGCCTGGTGGTCGGCCTCGATGCCCGCCGCCGCGCGCAGGCCGGCCCCATCGCCGTCGTCAGCTGCGACAACCTGGCCGCCAACGGCACCGCCGCCCGTCATGCGGTCCTGGGTACCGCCGCGGAGGTGGACGAGGCGCTGGCCGCCTGGATCGACGCCAATGTGTCCTTCGTGGACACCTCGATCGACCGGATCACGCCCCGCACCACGGAGGCGGACATGGCGGACGTCGCGGAGGCGACCGGCTACGCCGACGTGAGCCCCGTGGTCACCGAACCGTTCCGCAGCTGGGTCCTGTCCGGGGACTTCCCCGCGGGCCGGCCGCGGTGGGAGGACGCCGGGGCGGTCTTCGTGGACGAGATCGAGCACTTCGAGCGGCGGAAGCTGTGGCTCCTGAACGGCGCACACTCCCTGATGGCCTACTCCGGGCAGCTGCGCGGCCACGAGACCGTGGCCCAGGCCCTGGCCGATCCGGCCTGCGCCGGCTGGGTGGAGGACTTCTGGAACGAAGCCGCCGCCCACCTGACGGAACCGGAACTGGATGTGCCGGGCTACCGGAGCGCGCTGCTGGAGCGGTTCGCCAACCCGCGGATCGCGCACTACCTGGCCCAGATCGCCATGGACGGCAGCAGCAAGCTGCGCATGCGCGCCGTGCCGGTCCTCAAGGCGGAGCGGGCGGCCGGGCGGACGGGCGCGGGTGCGGCGCGGATGATCGCGGCCTGGATCGGGTTCCTGGCCGAAGCCGCGCGGAAGGGCGAGCAGATCCGCGACGCCGACACCGCGCGGATCGGCGATGCCCTGGCCCTGCAGGGCCGCGCCCGCACCGCGGCCCTGGTGGGACTGCTGGACGCCGAACTGGCCGCCGAAGCCTCCGTGCTGGAGCTGATCGAAGGCTTCGCCGGTACATTTTCCTGACGCTTCCCGGGTTTCCGGGAGCGTCGATGGAGGCCGGACCGCACCGGTCCGGCCTCTTTCCAGCAATGGATGGCAACCGCTTGCCATGAGCTGCTGGTTGTGACTAAGATGACTCCAACCAAGTTTCAGCCCGGTGTCCGGACTCCTTCCGACCGGGTGCAGCCGCAAGGACGCAGCGAAAGGCGAGCAATGCTGAAGCCCCAGAACAGCCCCACCCGTGAACTGATCAACCTCGACGGCCTGTACGCCTTCAAGGTCGATTTCGATCGGGCCGGCCACCAGGACCAGTGGTTCGCCGGGAAACTGGACACGGACCTGGAAATGGGTGTTCCGGGCAGCTACAACGATGTCTTCGCCGACCAGAAGATCCGCGACCACGTCGGCTACGTCTGGTACCAGCGCGAGGTCCGTGTGCCGCGCGGCTGGACGGGGGAGCGCATCCATCTCCGCCTCGACTCCGCCACCCATGAGGGTATGGTCTACGTCAATGACACGCTGGTGGCCGAGCATGTGGGCGGCTATATGCCCTTCAGCGCGGACATCACCGAGCACGTCACGCCCGGGGAGGCCTTCCGGCTGACCATCGCGGTCAACAATGAACTCACCCAGGCCACCATCCCGCCGGGCACCATCGAGGTGACCGAGGACGGCCGCCGCCAGCAGAAGTACCTGCACGATTTCTACAACTACGCCGGCCTGCACCGCTCCGTCTGGCTGTTCAGCACTCCCGCCGTCACTGTGGACGACATCACCGTCGTCACCGATTTCGACGGCAGCAAGGGCATCGTCAACTACCGCACCGTTCTTGCCGGCGGCAAGGGCAGCGAGACCGTCAAGATCCGCATCAGCGATGCCTCCGGCCGCGAAGTGGCCACCGCGGAAGGTGCCGAGGGCACCGTGGAGATTGCCGACGTCGTGCTTTGGAAGCCGGGGGCTGGCTACCTCTACAACCTCACCGTGGAGGCGTACGACGGCGGGATGCTGGCGGACAGCTACACCCTGCCTTTCGGTGTCCGCACCGTGGAGGTCAGGGGCAAGCAGTTCCTGATCAACGGCGAACCGTTCTACTTCACGGGCTTCGGCATGCACGAGGACCACGTGGCGATCGGCAAGGCCCACAACAACACCATGATGGTCAACGACTTCCAGTTGCTGGAGTGGACCGGGGCCAACTCGTTCCGGACCTCGCACTACCCGTACGCGGAGGAGGTCATGGAATTCGCAGACCGCCACGGCATTGTGGTGATCGACGAAACCGCCGCAGTGGGTCTGCACCTGGGCTTCGGCGCCGTCTTCGGCTCCATGGCCAAGAAGACCTATGAGGCCGGTGCCGTCGATGACAAGACCGCCGCCAACCACCGGCAGGCGATCGAGGAACTGGTGGCCCGGGACAAGAACCACCCGTCGGTGGTGATCTGGAGCATAGCGAACGAGCCGAACGGTTCGGAAGAGGGCGCGCGGGAGTACTTCCAGCCGCTGGCAGAGCTGACCCGCCGGCTGGATCCCACCCGTCCCGTGGGCTACGTGAACGTCATGTTCGACAACCCGGACAAGGAGGTTATCAACGACCTCTTCGACGTGATCATGCTCAACCGCTACTACGGCTGGTACCTGCACAACGGAGACCTGGCCACCGCGGAGCAGGAGCTCGAAAAGGAGCTGCTGAAGTGGGAAGAGAAGTACGGCCAGCCCATGATCATGACGGAGTACGGCTCCGACACGATGCCCGGCATGCATTCCATCTACGAGCAGCCGTGGAGCGAGGAATACCAGGCCGACTTCCTGGACATGTACCACCGCGTCTTTGACCGGGTGGAGGCTATGGTCGGCGAGCATGTCTGGAACTTCGCGGACTTCCAGACCTCTGTCGGCGTACTGCGCGTTGACGGCAACAAGAAGGGAGCGTTCACGCGCGACCGCCGGCCCAAGGCAGCGGCCCATCTGCTGCGCGAGCGCTGGACCAACTTCAGCAAGTAAGCCGGACAAGGCAGTCCGGAACCGGGTAAAGGAGCCCAACATGACAACACCGAGCGCAACCACACCGCGGAAGGGCGAGGCCTTGGCCCCGCTGCCCAAGCGGGCCATCTTCGGCTATGGTGCCGGGGACGCCGCGAACAACCTGGCGTTCACTACGGCCACCATGTTCCTGCTGGTCTACTACACGGATGTCGCCGGTATTTCCGCCGCGGCCGCCGGTACGCTGCTGCTGGTCGTCCGCATCTTCGACGCCTTCGCCGACGTGTTCGCCGGCCGGATGGTGGACCGGACCTACACCAAGAGGTGGGGCAAGTTCCGGCCGTTCATCATGTTCGGTTCCCTGCCGCTGCTGCTGCTGAGCGCGGCCACCTTCCACGTGCCGCAGATCGGCGAATCCGGCATGCTGATCTACGCTTACGTCACGTACGCCGCGCTGGGCCTGGCCTACAGCCTGGTCAACATTCCGTACGGTTCCATGGCCGGTGCCATGACCCAGAACCCGAAGGAACGGGCCAAGCTGGCCAGTGCCCGCACCATGGGTGCGCTGCTGGTCAGCGCGGCGCTGGGCATCTTCGTGGCCCCGCTGCTGGGCGGCGACCGGGACCTGCAGCCGGTCTTTACCGTTGTCACCCTCAGCTTCGTGGTCATCGGCTTCGCGCTCTACATGTTCACCGTCTTCACTGCCAAGGAACGGGTCCACCGCGAGGTGCCCAAGGTCTCCATGCGGCAAAGCCTGGGCACGCTCAAGGGCAACCGTCCGCTGCTGATGCTGTGCGTGAGCTCGCTGCTCTTCCTGACCGGCTACCTCGCCTTGACCACGGTCCAGATCTACTATTTCCGCGACGTGCTGGGCCGGCTGGACCTGTACCCGATGGTGTCCATTGGCCAGATCATCCTGACGTTCGGACTGGCGGCCCTCATGCCCAAGCTGGTGGCTGCCTTCGGAAAGCGATCGATGTACATGGCCGGCGGTGTGGTCGGCATTGCCGGCGGCCTGATCGTCTTCTTGACCCCGCCCACGCTGGTCTGGCTCGGCTTCGCCGGCATCCTGGTCAGCCTGTGCGGCGTTATCATCGTCAACATCCTGGTCTGGGCGCTGGAGGCTGATACCGTCGAATACGGCGAATGGAAGACCGGGGTGCGGTCCGAAGGCATCGTCTACGCGCTGTTCAGCTTCACCCGCAAGACCGGCCAGGCGCTCGGCGGCGCGGTGGCTGCCTACGCCCTGGCCTGGGGCGGGTACAACGCGCAGGCCGAGGTCCAGACGGCACAGGCCATGACCGGGATCCAGGCTGCCGCGGGGCTGCTGCCGGCGGTCCTGACCCTGCTGGCCGTCGTCGTGATGGTCTGGTATCCGCTCACGGATGCCCGTCATGCTGAAATCGTCCACGATATCCAAGCGCGGCGCGCCGAGCGCTCCTAGCCTTTTCCTCCCGTAGTTTCCCCCCCGGATGTTGAAAGGAACACCGTGAAAATCATTGCAGCTGACGTCATCGTCACCAGCCCGACCCGGAACTTCGTGACCCTGAAGATCACCACAGACGAGGGCATCACCGGCCTCGGTGACGCCACGCTCAACGGGCGTGAACTCGCCGTGGCGGCCTACCTCAAGGAGCACGTTGCCCAGCTGCTGATCGGTAAGGACCCGCACCGGATCGAGGACACCTGGCAGTTCCTGTACCGCAGCTCCTACTGGCGCCGCGGCCCCGTCACCATGGCGGCCATCGCCGCCGTCGACATGGCGCTGTGGGACATCAAGGGCAAGGTCGCCGGCCTGCCGGTGTACCAACTGCTGGGCGGCGCCTCCCGCAACGGACTGCGTGCCTACGGCCACGCCTCCGGCACGGACATCCCCTCGCTGTTCGATTCCATCCGCCAGCACCTGGAGGAGGGCTACAAGTCCATCCGCGTGCAGACCGCTGTGCCGGGTATCAAGGCCGTCTACGGCGTGGCCGCCCAGGCCCAGGCCTCGGGCGAGCGCTACGACTACGAGCCGGCCGGCCGCGGCGCCTTCCCCACTGAGGAGGACTGGGACACCCGGGCCTACCTGCGCCATCTGCCGACCGTATTCGAGGCCGTGCGCAACGAGTTCGGTCCGGACCTGCCGCTGCTGCATGACGGCCACCACCGGATGACCCCGATCCAGGCCGCCAAGCTGGGCAAGGCACTGGAACCGTACGATCTGTTCTGGCTGGAGGACTGCACCCCGGCGGAGAACCAGGAGGCGCTGCGCCTGGTCCGCCAGCACACCACCACGCCGCTGGCCATTGGCGAGATCTTCAACACCGTCTGGGACTTCCAGACCTTGATCAAGGAACAGTTGATCGACTACGTGCGCGCAGCCTCCACGCACTTCGGCGGCATTTCCCCGCTGAAGAAGGTCATGGACTTCGCCGCTCAGTACCAGGTGAAGTCCGGCTTCCACGGCCCCACCGACATCTCCCCGGTGGGCTTCGCCGCTCAGCTGCACGTGGGCCTGGCCATCCACAACTACGGCATCCAGGAGTATATGCAGCACTCGGACAAGACGAACACGGTGTTCGAGCAGTCCCTGGTCTTCAACGACGGCTACCTGCACCCGGGCGACAAGCCGGGCCTGGGCGTAGAGCTGAACGAGGAAGCCGCTGCGTCCTTCCCCTACCAGCAGGCCTACCTGCCCTACAACCGCCTGATCGACGGCACTGTGCACGACTGGTGATCTGACCTTTTGCGGCGCTGCCGGTCTTTCCATGAAAAGACCGGCAGCGCTTTCGTCGTTTAACCCCGCGTCCCGCTCTTGAAATCAGAGCGGTACTGCGCCTATAGACTTGGGATCATGACCTCTGCACTGAATTCCGCGGTCGATATTGCCGCCGCCCGTGCCCGCTTGCTGGAACTGATCAAGGAGCTCGCTGTGGTGCGCGGAAAGGTCACGCTGTCCAGCGGGGCCGAGGCAGACTACTACATCGACCTGCGGCGCATCACGCTGCACCACGAGGCCTCCCGGCTGGTGGGCCAGGTCATGCTGGCACTGCTGGATGAGGCCGGGATCGAATTCGAGACCGCCGGCGGCCTGACCATGGGCGCCGATCCGGTGGGTACGGCCGTCATGCATGCGGCGAACAGCGCCGGCCGGCCGATCGACGCCTTCGTGGTCCGCAAGGCGCAGAAGTCCTACGGCATGGGCCGTCAGGTGGAGGGTCCGGACGTTAAGGGGCGTTCCGTCGTCGTCCTTGAAGATACCTCCACAACGGGAGGTTCCGCCCTGACCGCGGTCGAAGGCGTGCGCAACGCCGGCGGCGAGGTCAAGGCCGTGGCGGTGATCGTGGACCGCAACACCGGGGCCAAGGAGCGGATTGAGAAGGAGGCCAACGTGCCGTACTTCTACGCTTTCAGCAAGGACGAACTGGGCCTGGACTGACGCCGATGGCGGGTGGTGCCTTTGCATAACTCGGACCACGCACGGAAGCTGCGCTACGCCGCCGACCTGCAGCGGATGTCGCGCCGGTCCTTCCTGACCGGATCCGCGCTGACCCTTGGCCTGGCGGGGGACATGTTCGTTACCCGTGGGATCCAGGAGCGGCGCAAGCAGATGGAGATCCTGCAGCTGCCGGACGACTCCGCGCGCCGCCGGTTCCCGGAGGCCGGCTGGCTCCTCTTTCCCGGCTTCAAGACCAGCTGGGAGGAAGCCCTCTGGATCCTCAATACGCTGAAACCTGCCCTGCATCTGCGTGGCCAGATGGCCGCCGTGGGGTATTCCAATGCCGGACTGGACATCGCCGAGATCGTGACCGCGGTGGAAACCTATGTCAGGGACAACAGGATCCGCACGCTGTACCTCTACGGGCACAGCTTCGGCGGGATGGTGGCCGTGGAAACGACGGCGGAGCTGCGCCGGCGGGGCATCAGCGTGGAGTTCATCCTGCTGGACTCCAGCCCGCGCAGCCGGTTCGACGTGCTGGACCGGACGTGGTTCGACCGCGTGGTCTTCCTCTACGAGGCCGGAGCCCGCATTCCCACTCTGGTCCGCGGGGCGTACGAGCTGGGGGAGCGGGTGGCGCACAAGAACGAGCGGACCTGGCCGCAGATCATGGACCAGACGCTGGAGCAGCTGTCCCCGCTGGCGCCGTCGAGCGTGCTGATCCAGTCCGAGTCCTCGTACATTTACCACTTCCAGTCCCATATCTATGCCGACTATCTGGGGGACACGAAGATGGCATTCATCGGCAACCCGGACGACAGGACCGTCAACTATGACACGGCCCGGGAGGGCTGGGAGCGGACGTTCCCGCGGAACATAGTCCCTCCGTACCTGGTCACCGAGGGCGCCCGGCCGGCGCATGCCAGTCCGCAGTGGAACGGGCGCATCTACCGGGAAGTCATCTCCGAGCTGCTGGACACGCACTTTCCGATGCCGTCCGACGGCGTCCGGAAGGTCGCGCAGTAGAACCGCCTGAGCTGCCGGAGCAGGTCAGAGGTGCTCCAGCAGGTCCGCAACGGATTTGATGACCTGGTTGGGCCGGAACGGGAAGGCCGCGATGTCCTCCATGGTGGTAATTCCGCTGAGCACCAGCACGGTGTGCAGGCCCGCTTCCATGCCGGCAATGATGTCTGTGTCCATGCGGTCGCCGATCATGGCCGTGGTCTCCGAGTGCGCGTCGATCTGGTTCATCGCGGACCGGAACATCATGGGATTGGGTTTGCCCACGATGTACGGATCGCGGTTGGTGGCTTTGGTGATCAGCGCGGCGATGGCACCGGTGGCCGGCAGCGGACCTTCCTGGGACGGGCCGGTGGCGTCCGGATTGGTGGCGATAAAGCGGGCGCCCTCGAGGATCAGCCGGATCGCCTTGGTGATCGCCTCGAAGGAGTAGGTGCGGGTCTCGCCGAGGACTACATAGTCCGGCTCCTGGTCGGTGAGGATGAAGCCCGCCTCATGCAGCGCCGTCGTCAGCCCCGCCTCGCCGATCACGAACGCCCGGCCGCCGGGCATTTGGTCCTTGAGGAATTCGGCGGTGGCCAAGGCTGAGGTCCAGATGTTCTCCTCCGGAATCTCCAGTCCGGAGGACCGCAGGCGGGCCGCGAGGTCGCGCGGGGTGTAGCTGGAGTTGTTGGTCAGCACCAGGAAACGCCGGGAGGTGTCCACCCACCGGCGGATCAGTTCAGGGGCGCCGGGGATCGGATGGTTTTCGTGGACCAGCACACCGTCCATGTCCGTAAGCCAGCACTCGATGTGTTCGCTTTCACGCATGCCGAACCTCTTTCTGCCGGTGGGGCTGCCCGCTGACAGTCTGCCATCTTTGCGGCGCAGGTAGGGTTGGACAGTGAGCAGCAACGCACCATCCCCGGACAGCACTAACGACGGCGGCGCCCAGCTGGGGGTGGGCCCATGGGAGGGCCCGCAGCCGGAGGGCGACCACTGGGATCCGGAGCTGCTGGCGGCCGGCGACACGCGCAATGTGGTGGATCAGTACCGCTACTGGAAGCATGAGGCGATCGTCGCGGACCTGGACCGGCGCCGGCACAGTTTCCATGTGGCGATCGAAAACTGGCAGCACGACCTGAACATCGGCTCGGTGGTGCGCACCGCCAATGCGTTCATGGCCAAGGAAGTGCACATCATCGGACGACGCCGGTGGAACCGCCGGGGCGCGATGGTCACCGACAAATACCAGCACGTGCGGCACCACCCGACGGTGGAGGAGTTCATCGGCTGGGCACACGGCGAGGGCCTGCGGATCATCGGGATCGACAACTTCCCGGACTCGGTGCCCCTGGAAACCTACGACCTGCCGGAAAACTGCGTGCTGGTCTTCGGCCAGGAGGGGCCGGGGCTGACACCCGAGGTGCATGCGGCGGCGGATGCGACGCTGTCCATCGCCCAGTTCGGTTCGACCCGCTCCATGAACGCCTCCGCGGCCGGGGCGATCGCCATGCATGCGTGGATCCGCCGGCACGTGTTCGGGCAGCGGGTCAGCCGTCCTTCTCCGGGCGCATGACCCAGCCGTTCATGCTCCTGCAGATGGCGGCCAGTTGGGACACCTGCTCGGCGTTGAGCCGATCGAAGACCAGCCGCCGCACTTCCTCGACATGCCCGGGCGCCGCGGCGGCGATCTTGGCCATGCCAGCCTCGGTGAGCTCGGCGATGACGGCGCGGCGGTCCTCGGGGGACATCCGCCGGGTGACGTAGCCTCCTTCTTCCAGCCTGGCAACGATCCGGGAGAGCCGCGACTGGGACGTGCCGGCCGCGGCCGCGAGGTCGCTCATGCGCAGCCTCCGTTCCTTGCTCTCGGAGAGCATGGCGAGCACCATGTAGCCGGCGTGGGTGAGGTCCTCATCGCGCTGCAGCTGCGAATCCAGCGCGGCGGGTACCTTGAACATGAGCGCGACCATGAACCGCCACGCCTCCTGCTCCTCAGAAGAAAGCCACCGAGGTTCAGTCATAGGGATTTCCTCACCCTTTTGGTTGACACTTCAAATAAGCCGAAATACCTTATTTGCAGATTCAAGCAACCAGTCCTAAGGGCATTCTAGGGGAGGCATCATGACGAACGGAACCCAGGCGCTGTATCCACTGGACCGGCACTACCTGACTGCGGTTCCGCGCAGCCTGGCCCAGTCGCTGTGGCAGCCGGCGGACGGGCCGATGCCGGCCCTCTACCTCGGGCACGGTGCGCCGCCCACGCTGGACGACGAGGTCTGGATGGGCCAGCTGTTCGAGTGGGCCATGTCCATGCCCAAGCCGAAGGGCATTGCGATTGTCTCCGCACACTGGGAGAACGCGCCGACCACGATCTCCAGCACAGGGATCAGCACCGAGCTGGTCTATGACTTCGGCGGATTCGAGCAGCGCTTCTACGAGATGCGCTATGACACCCCGGATGCCTCCGGCCTGGCGCATCAGATCCGCGGCCTCATGCCGGATGATGAACCGCTCTTCGAACATCCCAGCCGCGGACTGGACCACGGAGCCTGGGTGCCGCTGAAGATCATGTACCCGCTGGCCGATGTTCCGGTGCTGCAGGTCAGCATGCCCACGCACCAGCCGGACCGGCTGCTGGACCTGGGCCGCCGCCTGCGCGAACTGCGCAATGAGGGCGTGCTGATCATTGGCTCCGGCTTCATGACCCACGGCCTGCCGTTCCTGACCCGTGAGGTCTTCATGGGGCTCGTGGAGGCGCCTTCATGGTCCCGGGACTTCGACACCTGGGCGGGCGAGGCGCTGGCCCGCGGCGATGTGGATTCCCTGGCCAACTACCGCAGACTGGCTCCGGGACTGCCGTTCGCGCACCCGACCGTAGAACACTACACGCCGCTCTTCGTGACCCTTGGTGCGGCCTTTGAACCGGAGCGGCCGGTCACCACCGCCATCGACGGCTTCGTTTTCGGGCTGTCGAAGCGTTCCTTCCAGGTGGCCTGAGGGCTTAAACGGCTTCGGCCGCCCTTCACCGGATCGAGCCGGGAGGGGCGGCCGAAAGGGCAGCCGGACGGGCGGGAATCAGTTGGCCGGCAGGACGAAGGCTGCGTCGATGGTGATGGTGACCTTGTCGCCCACCAGTACGCCACCGGCCTCGAGGGCGGCGTTCCAGGTGATGCCGAACTGCTTGCGGGAGATCTGGGTGGTCGCGGAGAAGCCGGCGCGGGTGGCACCGAACGGGTCCACGGCCATGCCGCCGAATTCGACGTCGAAGGTCACCGGCAGGGTGGTGTCCTTGATGGTGAGGTCGCCGGCGAGCTTGAACTCCTCGGGGCTGCCCTGGGCGCCGGTGGAGGCGAAGGTCATGTTCGGGAACTGCTCGACATTGAAGAAGTCCGCGCCCTTGACGTGGGCGTCGCGGTTGTCGTCATTGGAGTCGAAGGACGCGGTCTTGACGGTCGCGGTGACGGAGGAGCCGTTCAGGGCCTCGCCGACCACCAGGGTGGCATCGGCTTCGGTGAACTGGCCGCGCACCTTGCTGATACCGGCGTGGCGTACGACGAAGCCGATCTCGGTGTGGGCCAGGTCCAGATTCCAGGTTCCGGGGGTGAGGTTGATGCTCATGCGTACAGTCTCCTTGATTGCCGGCCGGGACCGTCCCGGCTGTTCATGTGTATGCATCTAATATGACGGAATTTAGTTGACGTGTCAACCTTCTTCTTATT
>NZ_JBNHHC010000072.1:0-12793 GCF_059091865.1 Arthrobacter sp. B0316-1-20
GCCGACGCCGGAGCCTGCCTCGATGATTTTGACGTCGAGGCCTAAATCTATGAGCTTCTTCGCTTGATAGATGCCGGTGACTCCTAGGCCGACGACGACAGCGTCGTGGCGGGAGGTGAAGGCCGAAGTTTGTGGGTGTGACACGAGGATCTTCTCTCGATCGGATAGCAGATGAGCATTACCAGGTAAGGACGGCGACGCCGTCCCAGCAGATGGATTCATAAGTGACAGTAGGACTTATCTAGCGCTAGGTCAAGACGGTGACGTAATTCACGCGCTTCTCTATATAGTCAGGTCGGCACGTGTGGCAGGTGTCCCGCAGGCTCCTAGAGTTGAGATCCGCGTGGGGAGGCCACTGCCACGCGAGCAGAGTCGCTGGTTACGCGCTTCGAGGTCACAAAGGAAAACTCACGGGCCGACGGCCAGAACTCGAAGAACGTAAACGCGAAATCCAGTACACAGTCGTGTACGTGACCCGCTGAAGCCGCGACTATGGCCGGGAAAAGCCGCAGCCTATCTAATCTGCTGCTCTCCGCCGGGACCTCCAGCCGTGGCCTAATGGCAGAACTGGCCGCCTGCAGGGACGCCCTGGCCTCGGCGGACATCGCCGAGCATCGACTCACTCCAACAGCGGCTTATCACCCTGGCCCCTGAGGAGACCCAGATCTTGGAGATTGAAGGCGAGGTCGACTGCGTCTGATAACTGCCGAGCCCCGCCGGCCTCAAGATCCGCCACCGCCAGCTGGCCGGGACGCCGGGGAAGCCGCATGAGGCACGACCGGGATTTCGTGGCAGTAGTGACATGAAGCGCCACGCAGCGAATCTTTTCGCCGCTGCGCTGCGATCGATACGAATTGCCCCGGCTTTCGAGAATCACATCATGAATCAGGGAATGAGCACGGCGCGGCCGCGAATCGCGCCCGATCTCAGGCGCCTATACACGTTGGGGCCCTCGTCAAGCGTGTGAGTCTCGATCTCCGTGCGGATTCGACCACTCGCGGCAAGCGCAAGGACCTCCCACAGCTCCGGGAGTGTTCCCCAGAATGGCCTCAGCACAGAAACACCCATCGGCAGCTCGCCGACAGCGACACGGAGGACACCGGGGCCGGCACCCACCAACGAGATAACCCCTGCACGTGCGACCACGCTCCGCCCGAGGTCGACCGTCGCCTGCACCCGCACCATGTCGAGAACTACGTCAACTCCCTCACCGTCTGTGAGTTCGCGGATGCGCCGCTCGGCATCGGAGTCGGCTAGGAAGGCATGGTGCGCGCCAACGTCCCTGGCCAGCTCGAGCTTGTCCTCCCGCACATCCACGGCGATCACGGTCACGCCGGGGGCCACCGCCAACAACACCTGAATCGCCAGGTGACCCAACCCACCTACTCCCAGTACGAGGGCGCGCGCGCCCGGTCGGAGCTGCGGACGGCATTCCATCACCGCGTGATATGACGTCAGACCGGCATCCGTGAGCGCCACAGCCTCGACCGGGTCGAGGCCACCCAGGGGCACGAGGTAGCGTTCCGCGGGCACCAGGAGGTACTCCGCCATCGCCCCGTCCGTCTTGATGCCGGGGGGTGTGGGCCCGCCGGCTTGTCGGCAGTAGTTCTCGGCTCCCGAACTGCAGTTCCGGCAGCGGCCACAGCCCCATGGTCCGTACACCGCGACGTCGTCGCCGATGGTCACGCGTTCTACGCCCGCCCCCACGGCGACGACTTCACCCGCGGCTTCATGCCCGAGAGTCATTGGCAGGGAAGCACCGGTAGACGCCCATGCCTCCGGCGTCTGATTCATCACCCACTCGTCTGAGTGGCAGACCCCGGCTGCCTTCACGCGCAGCAGGATTTCGCCTTGCCCAGGAGTTGGCATTTCAGCGTGCATGACCTGAGGCTCCTCGCCGAGCCCCGCGAAGCGGAGGGCACGCATCAGGCTTCTCTTCCCGTCACGTCCACACCCTTACGCAACGGTGGCGAGCGAACGGGCGGCGGCCTCGTAGAGGGCGACCCCTCGTTCGTCGCCGACGATGGTGTTCTGCATGTTGTTCATCACGTAGGCGACGGTCATGCCGGATCCGAGGTCGTTCGTCACGAACGAACCGCCCCAGCCGCCCCAGTAGTAGGTCCGCTCGTTGACCGGCAGCGGAAGGCCCTTCGACCGCAGCGCGAATCCCAGGCCCCACGTAATGTCGGCGCCGGTCACCCTGTCGATGCCGTCTGCCTGCACCTCGAATACGGCTTCGCAGGTCTCGCGAGACAGGAAGCGGCGTCCGCCGACCTCCCCGCCGTTCGAGAGCACGCGCTGCACCATCGCCACCGAACGAGCGTTGCCGTGCCCCCCGGCAGCTCCGATCTCGGCGTGTCGCCACCAATCGGTGTTTGCCACTTCTCCGCTAGAGATGGGAGGGTTCGTCAGACTGCGCGACGTGATGGTCGTCGGGTCGCTGAAGTCGTGCGTGGCGATGGGTGGCGGTCCCACGACGGGGCTGATCCGGTCAAAGTCCTTCTCAGCGGGGACGATCTGGAAATCGGCGCCGAGTGGCTCGGCCAGTTCGGTGCGGAAGAAGTCCGGGAGCGTCTGCCCTGTGATCCGACGCACGAGTTCGCCGATCAGTGGGCCGTGCGAGTAACCGTGGTACCCGGAGCCATCGCCGGGGGTCCACCACGGAGCCTGTGCCGCAAGGAGCGAGGTCAGCTTTTCAAAATCACCGAAGTCCTCCGGCGCGAGCGGCTCATCCCACCCTGAGAGGCCGGAGGTGTGGCTCAGGACGTGACGGACGAGAACGCCTTCCTTGCCCGCAGCGGCGAACTCGGGCCAGTAACGCGCCACAGGTGCGTTGAGCTCCAACTCGCCGCGATCCACAAGCAGAAGGGCAGCCAGCAAGGACATCGTCTTGGTGGTCGACCAGACGTTGGTGATCGTATCTTTTTCCCACGGGCGACCCGTGGATTCGTCAGCAGTACCCCCCCAGAGGTCAACGAGGATCTCGCCCTCCACTGCGACCGCCACAGAGGCGCCAATCTCCAGCCCCTTGTCGAAGTTGGACTGGAATGCTTCCTTAACGGCCTCGAACTTCGGGTCGCAGGTGCCGTGGATCTCAACCATATCTATCAATCTCCTTGATTCCGGCAGCCGCACGATCGGCGCGGGCTGCTGCTGCTGTATTTGTTTACGTGCTTGTCCCGACGTGATGTAGCCGAACTCGTCACCGGCCAGGAGCGCGATCGCATTCGCGACCTCTTTTCACCGCGGCCTCCCCGTCGGAACCGGAGGTGGATACGACTCTGGGCTACTGGTCTACGTGAGATCGAAGTCACCACCGAGTGTGCTACTTAGCGATCGCTATGTCAATGGCGGGCCTCCAATGCCTTCGCCCGCACCGATGGTGCAGGATCATGGACGAACAGGGTTCCATCTTCGACGAGCCGCGCCACCTTGCGTGCATCCAGACCCAGGAGCCCGCCGGCGATTTGCCGCGTGTGCTCAGCGAGCAGCGGCGCGGGCCGCATGAGCGGTTTCGGCAACGACGAGAAGCCTGCCTCCACCGCGTGGACTCGCAGTCCCTGCGGATACTGGGGCTGCATCAGCATCGCGAACGCAGATCGGTCAGCGAGGTCCCCGTCACCCGGCAGGGTGACCTCGTGGACGACAGGCGACGCTCGTACGCCGGCCTGCTGCAGCTGCGTCGCCGCGGTCTCCGGTGCGACGCCGGAGGCCCACGCGCAGATTTCCTGTTCCAGTTCCTCCGTGTGCGCTATTCGATCCGAGGGCGTTACGAAGCGCGCGTCCTCGAGCAGATCTGGCCGCCCCATCACACGACACAGCGCATGGAACGAATCGTCCCCATCAACCTCTAGATAGATCCATTGATCTTCTGCGGGCTTCCCTTGAGCGGCAAAAACTCCCTGCGGGGCGTCCCGGGGAACGCGCGTGTCCCCCATATCCTTCACCTGCGCGGCTGCGTTCAGAATGATGTCGATCTGTGCGGCCTTGGCATCTCCGCCAATGCCGAGAACTCGCTCACGCAGCACCATGGCCACTGCGAGGATCGCGCTGATCCTACCCGCAAGGTGGTCGGGGAATACGGTGAGCCCATCACCGAAGCTGTCGGCGGCGTCGGGATATCTCCACTGGTGTGTCAGGCCGGACATCGCGCGAACCAGCGGACCGTATCCAAAGTAGCCTTGGAATGCCTTGGATTCGCCGAATGCACTCGCTTCAACCGTGACGATCGAGGGATTCACGCGTGAGAGAGAGGCGAAATCGATTCCTAAAGACTCGAGGGTGCCGGGCTTGAAATTGCTCAGCACCACGTCCGATCGTGCAACCAGTCGACGGAAGACTTCCTTCCCTTCAGCCTGCCGCAGATCCACGCCAAAACTGCGCTTGTTGCGGTGGCCCCGAGCGAAGCTCTCTGACATCCCCGTCGCGAGCGTCGCGAGCCGCGATCCATCGAGGTGCTCCCGGCTCTCGACCTTGATGACATCAGCCCCGTAGTCCGCCAAGAGACGTGACGCCTCTGCGCCTGCCACGATGACTCCCAGATCCAGCACGCGGATCCCTTCGAGGGGCATCTCCGCGTTGTCCCACGGCGAGAGATGGTCGAAAAACCTCCCTCCTGAACGCCAGGTGTTCCCGGGAGTCGCTCGGTCGGTAGGTACCCGACGCCCGTCTATGACGAACAGACTCTGCACCTCGGGTCGCACCGTGCCGTCCGGTTGCTCGACATCAACGATCGCACCTGACTCGTGCATCGCGGCCGAGGCAATGGCACTCCGGAAAGATTTGACGCCCGCGATCGGAATGCCCCGCGCCTGCCCCTCCCGGATGGCGTCGGCTTGCGACATCCCTGCGAGGTGCGCCGCGATCAACGGGTAGAGTGTCGGGGCAGCCGCGAGCCGCTCCTCACCTCGATCAAAGCGCTCGTCGGCGAACTCGGCGGGCTCGCCCAGCCATCTGAACATGCCCTTCCATTGGCGCGGGCTCAGCATGCACAGGCGTACCCACCCGTTTTCGGCCGCGAAGACCGGGTAGAGCCCTGCCGCATCAGGGCGGCCGATCGTGGCGCTCAGATTCTGAGCGCCGAGCACGCTGCCCTTGATCCCGAACGCAGGATCGAGCGCGTGGATCATCGCATCGGCAACCGAGAAATCGATGCGCTGCCCGCGCCCACTTCGTGCGGCGGCCACGATACCCAGCATGATGGTCCAGACACAGTGGACCGCGGCGGTGATATCGACGATGAAGGTTGGAGGCATCAGAGGCGTACCCCGTTCCGGCAAACCTGAACGCGCAAGAGCACCCGAAAGAGCCATGTGCACGCCAGGTGAGGCCGCCCAAGCCGATCGATCTCCGCGTTTGCCAAATTCACTCACAGTGACCCAGAGCAGTCCCGGGGAATCCTGTCGCAACCGTCGCTCGTCGAGGTTGTGTCTGCCTTCAGTCTCACAGTCGATGATGATGACGTCCGCCGTCGACGCAAGATCCATGATGTAATCGTCCCTTGCGATCCGCTTGTTCCTACGACGCGTGGAGTCGACGCTTGCGGCGTCCGGCGTGACCACGTCGGCGCCGAGGTCGGCAAGAAGACGAGACGCGAGCTCTAGCGGGCCATCCACCAGGTCGAGCACGCGCAGCCCGGCGAGGGGCCCAGGGGCGGTTTGAGGACGATGCTCAGGTGACGACACGTCAGCTCCTTCGTTGAGGTGGTGCCATTATCCAAACAGGCAGGTCTGACTGTTTTTGTTTACGGTATGAGAATCTGGCAGGGAGCGCAACGACCCCCTGCGCCGCACATCGATCGCCGTAATGCTTACTCGACACTGATCAGAAGGAGGCACTTCAATGGCAGACGCGGACCAGCCCCTGCCGCGCCAGCGCGCCGTCCAGGAACGAAGCATGCAGACCAGGACGCAGATCCTTAATGCCGCGATCACCGTCCTCACCACCGATGGATATGCGGGGGCGACAACCACCCGCATCCAGGAGGCGGCCGGGGTGAGCCGCGGGAGGCTCCTCCACCACTTCCGCTCTCGGGACGAGCTGCTCGTCGCTGCGGTTCAGCAACTCGCCGCCACGCGCATGGGCCTCCTGCAACAACGATCGAACTGACGCTGCTATCGATGCGATGTGGGAGACGCACCAGCAGAGTTACTTCTGGGCCTCCACCGAACTGTGGATCGCCGCTCGCCACGACGAGCAGCTGCGCGCCGTTCTGCTACCCCGCGAACGCGCACTCGGACAGGTGATCCAGGACACTGTCCGCTCATTCTTTGGCCCGCAGCTGTCCGCGCTTCCGAACTACCAGGCGCTGGCGAATCTGCTGCTGACGAGCATGCGCGGCACAGCCCTGACCTACGCGTTGACCGGCGCACCACCGGCCACGGAACCCGCCGTCGACGAGTGGAAGCACATAGCGCGTTGCCTCCTGGGCATTACACCGGGCGGCGCGCCCTCCTTCCCCGGCCCCTTGACCACCCCAGACTCTGCGGCTATCGTCTGACATATACAGTCAAGCATGACTGTATACAGCAGCGTAGGCAGAGAGGCTCCGATGATTGACATTGCAGGATCTAGCGCGATCGTGACCGGGGGCGCGTCTGGCCTCGGACTGAACACGACTCGCCAACTTCATCAAGCAGGAGCTCACGTCACGATCCTCGATATGTCGGACGAGGCAGGTCATCGCGTCGTCGACGAGCTCGGCAGGCGCGTGGACTTCGTCCGGGGCGACGTCACAGACGAGGGATCGGTGAGCGAGGCCGTGAAGCACGCCGCTGAGCGCGGCCCCGTGCGCATCCTCGTGAACTGTGCGGGGGTCGGCACCCCGGGGCTGGTTTTGCGCAAGGGCGTGCCCGCCCCCTTGGACGACTTCACACGCGTCGTGCGCATCAATCTCATTGGCACATTCAACGCGATCCGTCTCACCGTGCCGGCTATGCTCGAGGCCGATCCGATCGGCGAAGAGCGTGGCGTCATCATTAACACGGCATCTGTCGCGGCATTCGACGGCCAGATCGGCCAGGCGGCGTATGCGGCCTCGAAGGCCGGCGTCGCCGGCCTGACGCTTCCCCTCGCGCGCGAATTCGCGCGTTCCCAAATCCGTGTGGCGACCATCGCGCCCGGAATCTTCGAGACGCCGATGCTCATGAACGATCTGACGGAGGAGTATCGCGCAAGGCTCGGCGACCAGGTACCCCATCCGTCGCGGCTGGGCCGCCCCGATGAGTACGCCGCCCTCGTCATGCACATTATCGAGAACGCCATGCTGAACGGCGAGACCATTCGCCTCGATGGCGCCATTCGCATGGCCCCGCGGTGACCCTTGGGGCAACGAATCAAAGGAACAGACATGATGGTGAATTTCACCGACGCGCCGCTGGCACCGAAGCTGCTCATCGACGGAGAGCTGGTCGACGGCGACCGCCCGCCGATGGAGATCCTCAATCCCGCTGACGAGAGCGTGTTCGCGCACTCCGCGAGCGGATCACCCGAACAGCTATCGGCAGCCATCGAGGCAGCCCGCACCGCATTCCCGGGGTGGCGCGACACCCCGGTCGAGCAACGCCGGTCCGCACTACGGAAGATCTCCACCCTGATCCAGGACCATCAGGAGGAGCTCGCGATGCTCCTCACCTCCGAGCAAGGCAAGCGTCTCAGCGAGGCGAGTTCAGAGATCGGTCGTGCCTGCCTGTGGTTCAAGGAGATGGCCGAATTCGAAGTCCCCTGGGATGTAGTTGTCGAGGAGGACGACGATCGCGTCGTCCGCGCACGCCGTGTCCCGCTCGGTGTCGTCGCCGCGCTATCGCCCTGGAACTTCCCCGTGACCCTCGCGATGTGGAAGGTCGCCCCGGCGCTTCTCACCGGCAACACGGTGGTGCTGAAGCCGTCTCCGTATACGCCGGTCACCAACCTTCGGATCGCCGAGCTCATCCAGCCGGTATTACCGCGCGGTGTCCTCAACGTCGTCGCCGGCGATCACGACCTCGGGCCGCAGCTGACGAGCGACCCGCGCATCGACCGCATCGTCTTCACGGGCTCGACGAACACCGGCAGTGCCGTCATGCGCTCCGCAGCTGAGTCCCTCGCGAGCGTCACGCTGGAACTCGGCGGCAACGACGCCGCGATCGTCATGCCTGACGTCGACATCGAAAGCACCGCCCAAAAGGTCTTCTGGATGTGCTTCACCAACAACGCGCAGTACTGCCTCGCTGCCAAGCGCGTGTACATCCACGAACGCATCTACGAGACCTTCGCCGCCCGCGTGGTGGAGTATGCACGGCAGTTGCGCACCGGAAACGGCCTCGACCCCGACATCGACCTCGGTCCGGTGGCGAACCGCGACCAATACGACCGTGTCTGTGCCCTTATCGACCGCGTCTCGGCGGAGGGCCATTCGTTCCTCCTACGCGGCGAGATTCCCGAGGGGAAAGGCTTCTACATCGCCCCGTCGATCGTCGACAATCCGCCTGACGACTCCGAGGTCGTTGCGGAGGAGTCATTCGGTCCCATTGTCCCGTTCCTCAAGTTCTCCGACGTGGACGAGGTCGTCGACCGTGTGAACGCGTCTCCGTACGGCCTGGGCGGATCCGTCTGGTCTGCCGACCTCAAGGTCGCGAGCGACATCGCTCAGCGGATCGACTCGGGCATCGTATGGATCAACGAGACACAACGACTCACGCCGGATTTCCCCCTGAGCGGGCACAAGAAGTCCGGTGTCGGCAGAGAGAACGGGCTTGATGGCGTTCTGGAGTACACCAACGTGCAGATCATCTCGGCCTACCGTGGCTCCTGAAGGCGGCGACATGAGCCGCTCCGCCCTCGCCGCACTGACTCCCGGCACCGTAGTCGCAACCCGCGACCATACGGCCGATGAGATCGACCTGTTCCTGTTCAGCGCCGCGTGCTCGCTCCCGCACCGGATCCACTACGACGAGGAATTCGCGCAGTCAGAGGGGTTGAAGACGGTTCCCGTGCATGGACCGTTGCAGGCCACCTGGCTGACGCAACTCGCCGCCGAATGGGCCGCCCAGAACGGAGCAGACCTCGCGACGAGCACGGTGCGTCATCAAAGCTCGGCCTACCCGCATGATCGGCTGCAGGCCTCTCTGGTGTTCGCCGGAGCTGAACCTAATCCGTCAGGTTCCGGCCTCGAGGTCGTTCTCGACCTCTCCCTCACAAAGGAAGACGGCACGGTGACGACCGCCGGCACCGCTCGCGTGAGACTAAACAACGACGACAAGTGACGGAGGGTTCTTACATGAGCACTGCACCCGTATTCGTCGCGGGAATCGGTGCGACCGAGTTCTCCCGCGCCAGCGGAAGATCCGTCGGAGCACTCGCACGAGAAGCGGCGCTGAGCGCACTCGCCGATGCTCAACTGGCGCCCGGCGATGTCGGGGCTGTCGTCCCCGTGGGTGGCTCGCTGTTCACCGAGGATGTCATCGCCGGACTGGGGCTGGACGACGACGTAGCCGACCTCCTTCCTCCACCCGGCGGGAACGGCGGTCTCAATTCGGTGGGCACCGCCGAGACGATCCTGCGATCAGGACTCGCCAACGTCACCCTCGTCGTGTTCGCGCGCAACGGACGCTCGGCCAACAGGATCGGTCGTCGCGTCGCCGCACTCCCGGGTCAGCAGTTCCGTGAATTTCTCGAGCGCCCCTACGGATGGTCGTCACCAGCACAGTGGTACGCGATGATCGCGCAGCGCCACATGGCCGAGTACGACACGAGTCCCGATGCACTCGCCGAGGTCGCTCTGACGATGCGGGCCCATGCCCAGCTCAATCCGGCCGCCATGATGTTCGGACGCACGATGACGCGTGAGGACTACGATGCCTCGCCTATGTTCACCGAACCGTACCGGCTTTTCGACTGCTGCCTGGAGACAGACGGTGCCGTGGCCGTGGTGATGACGTGCCGAGATCGGGACGTCCTTGACGTGGGCGCACGCGACATCCCGCTTCTGGCGTTCAGCGCCGCCCGGCCGGAGAGCGCAGACGACCTCACCAATCGCGAAGACTGGTTCCGGATCGGTCTGACGACCGCCGCGCCGGCCGTGTACGAGCAGGCGAGCCTCGGGCCACACGACGTCGACACCGCGATGATCTACGACTGCTTTACCTTCGAGGTGCTGCATCAGTTGGAAGAGGCCGGCTTCTGCCCACGGGGCGAGGTCGACAGCTTCGTTGCCTCCGGGGCACTACGGCTCGGGGGCTCACTCCCCACCAACACACACGGTGGTCTGCTCTCCGAGGGCCACCTACTCGGACTTTCGCATGTCGCCGAAGCCGTTCGTCAGCTACGCGGCGAAGCCACGGGACGCCAGGTCGACGACGCTAGGATTGCGGCCGTGACCGGCTGGGGCGACTGGGGAGACGGTTCCATGGCGCTGCTCGGCGGAAGGAGCATGCGATGAACACCGAAGAGATGCTGAACCGCGCGCAACTGATCGCACCCGAGATGGTGCCATATCTGCAGGGCGACACCCGTTCTGACCTGCTCGTGCCGCGCTGCATCGCCTGCGGCTCGCTGCAGTGGCCGCCGCGCCCGTCGTGCTCGACGTGCGGCGAGGACATCTTCGAGCCTGAACCTGTCGAGCCGATCGGAGAGCTCTACTCGTGGACCACTACCCATCGGGCGCCGTCTCCGGAGTTCTCCTCTCTCGTGCCGTACACGGTCGTCATCGTCGAGCTGGACACGACAGATCAAGTCCGTCTGCTGGGACGGCTCGCCCAGACGAACGCAGCTCCCACCCTCCGCGTCGGAATGCGAATGCGCGGCGAACGCGAGCACCGAGACGGGCTGCAGCTGCTGGTTTGGAGGATCGATGAGTGACGACGTCGGAACAATGCCGTTCCCCCCTCAAGTGGCGACGATCGCCGTAACGCGGGAGGCGATCATGCGGTTCGCCGCGGCCGCCGGGATCTCCTCCCCCAAGCATCATGACGTGCTAGCGGCGCAACGAGCCGGTTTCACCGACCTCGTCGCACCGCCGTATTTCTTCACGGCGCTGGGCCTGACGATGGGGCGGATCCATACGCGAGCTGAGCTCAGCGACGGGGGGCTCCCAATAGACGACCCACTCGCCGTGCGGAAGATCGTCGCGGGTGAGACGACGGTTCGTTGGTTTGGGCAGATCGTGGCGGGCGACATCATCACCGTCACCCAGGTCTTGCTCGATGTGAAGCGTAAGACTGGCAGGTCTGGACCCTTGGAGATTTATACGTTCCGGCGCGACTACGCACGCGACGGCGAGCTCGTAGTACAGGAGCACTACTCGCGCATCGCGCGGTGACGCCTGTCTCCGCCCCGTACCGTTCGTAGTCCAGATGTCACAACGTAGGTTGTTATCGACTTTAAACCCACGGGAGCTGCAGTAGATGCAGGAACTCCCTACGTGGACGTTACGACGCCGCGCAGGTCAGCCTCGGAACTCACAGGCCTCCCAACAAGTGGTCCGCGATGAGCTCTGATCGCGCGCTACACGTGGAGATAAGTGCGCAGACCAGCCAGTGTCCGGTCGAGATGTGCTGCTGGCTCGAGGTGTCCCGGTCCGGGTTCTACCACTGGCGGTCCCGTCCCCTCTCGGCCACCGCCGCCCGCCGGGCCGAACTCACGGAGCGGGTAAAGCACTTCTTTGCCGCCTCGGACGGAACCTACGGCTACCGGCGAATCCACGCCGACCTGGCCGCCGAAGGCACCGAATGCTCCCCGGAACTGGTACGCCGGATCATGCGCGCCGAGAACCTGGTGCCGTGCCAGCCCCGGCCCTTCCGCACCACCACCGAGGCCGACGCGGAGGCCGCCGCGACGATCCCAGATCTGGTGCGCCGCGACTTCACCGCCGACCACCCGGGGATCAAGTTCGTCGGGGACATCACCCATTCGGCTCAGTTCGCGGTTATGTGCAGTTTGGTCGGGTGAACGCGTGGTCGGGCCTTCACTGGCTGGGCATGATGCCCGCTGACCGTCGCCGTTGCTGCACATAATCACGATGCTTCTTGTATCCGATCGTTTCGGAAGACAAGGAGCATCCTAATGAGTGACCGATTGATGCTGGAGGAAGTGCTCACGACCTTCGACGAGCACCTGCACCGCACCCGCGGTGTGTGTTCGGGGACGCGCCGCAACTACATCAGGTATGTGCACGGGTTCCTGGAGACCGTGTCCGCCGACGGTTCGGTGGATTTCGGGGACGTCCACGCGCGCGAGGTGATCGAGTTCATCGGTGGCCTGACACGCCCCTACCAGCCGAGGACGGTGGAATTGGCGGCGACGTCAGTGCGGTCATTCTTCCGTTTCCTCCGCGCGAAGGGGCTGCATGGAGACCGGTTGGAGGACGCGGTCCCGATGGTGCCGCATCGCCGGAGCGGTCTTGTTCGGCATCTGGATCCGGGAGGCTTCGAGCAGCTGATCTCCTCACTGGACTCGGCCTCACCTCGTGGGCTGCGGGACCGGGCGATCATCTTATGCATAGCGCGGCTGGGGCTGCGAGCCAGTGAAGTCGTGCAGTTGCGGCTGGAGGACATCGACTGGCGCAACGCCACCGTGCGGGTGCGTGCCCGTAAGACCGGTCACGGCGCGCGGACGGCGTCCTGATCGACATCACCAGCCCCGCCCGGGCGATCGGTTTCAGCCGGGAGGCTGCGATGACGTCTGCGGCCTGGGCTGAGGCTGTGGCCTGGAATGCCGGGAACAGCTCCTGGCAGGACGAGCAGGGGCGCCTCTGGGACGTACTGGTCATGGCGGCCGGTGCGGCCCGCGCTGCCCGGTCCTGTTCCAGGATTCCGTT
>NZ_JBNHHC010000073.1:0-12531 GCF_059091865.1 Arthrobacter sp. B0316-1-20
GGTGCTGAACCTGGTGTCCCCGTCCAGCTCGTCCAGGGCCGCGGCCACGGTCAGCAGCTTGAGGTTGGAAGCGGGAATCCGCTCCGCCGCGCCGTCCTGGTCGAACAAGACCTGGCCGGTCAGCGCGTCCACCACGACCGCGGTGAAATTTCCCGGGGCAGAAGCCGCAAGTTCCGGCTGCAGCAGCCCGGAGAGCACGGCCGGATCCGGAACCGGCGCATCGGTCCCCAACCCCTCCACGGCCGTAAAATCCGGGATGCCGCCCGGTGGCTGCTGGGCAGCCGGTACGGATACCCTCGCCTCCGGCGCAGGCGGCTGCAGGACGTCGACGACGGCGGGGGCCACGTTGATCCCCACCGGTACCGCCAGCGCGACCAGGGCAACGGCCAGGATGCCGGACGTAGCCAGGCGCGCCGAACGCTTCACCGGCGCCTCCCCCCTCAATGAATGCCGCTTCCGGCCGGTGGACATATATCTTTAAGCGTAGACCGGCGCCGTGCGGTGCTTGCGCACCGCCCCGCTGGGCCGGCACACGGCCGGCCCCAGCAGGCCGGGCGCGCTGACCGACTTTCCCTACCGTCCAAGGAGTCTGCCATGAAGCTCGACGTCACGATCGAAATCCCCAAGGGATCGCGGGTCAAGTACGAAATCGACCACGAAACCCACCGCCTGCGTCTGGACCGCGTGCTGTTCACCTCCATGCAGTACCCCACGCACTATGGCTACTTCGAGAACACCCTCGGCGAGGACGGCGACCCGCTGGACGCCATGGTCATGCTGCAGGACTTCGACCTGATGCCGGGTGTCCTCGTGGAATCCAGGCCGATCGGCGTCTTCAACATGGTGGACGACGGCGGCGGAGACGCCAAGGTCCTCTGCGTCCCGGCGGATCCGCGGTTCGACCACATCAAGGACATCTCCGATGTCTCGCCGTTCCTGCTGGACGAAATCAAGCACTTCTTCACCAAGTACAAGGACCTGGAGCCGGGCAAGTGGGTGGAAGCCGCCGACTGGGCCGGCCGCGCTGAAGCCGAGGCCGAGGTCGAGGCCTCCCTGAAGCGCTTCGAAGCGGAAGGCGAGCGCAGCGCCGCCGACGAGCCGCAGGGCCGCGACGTTGAGGTCCAGGCGGAGAATGCCGCCGAGGAGCCCCAGGGCCGCAGCGTCGGCGCCAGCGTCGAGAACCCCAGCGTGGAGTCCCAGGGCCGCTAGGCAGCTGCCCTCAGGCGATCACGACGGCGGTGGGCCGGGTGCGCAGCCCGGCTCACCGCCGTCGCGCCTTAAGTGCTGGCCCGGAAAACAACCTGAACCGGATGATTTTTGCTGGATACTGGTCCCATGTATGTGCTGACCATCAACCAGCGGGACTCCCGCGAGGTGGGGGATCTGGTACCGGAGCTGATCAGGAAGCTGCGGCACCTGCCCACGGTGGTTCCGTTCCAGCGGTCCGTCGGGGACGAGGCCCAGGGCGTCGTCGACGATCCCATGGTGGCAGTCGACGCCGCGCTGATCGCCGTCCGGCAGCGCCGCTGGCACGTCGGGCTGGGGGTCGGCGAACTGCTTGTACCGGTTCCGGCGAACATCCTGGAAGCCCAGGGCTACGGCCTGGTCTATGCGCGCCGGGCCGTGGAGCGCGCGCAGCGGACCGGCGAGCGTGTCCCGCTGGCCGTTGCCGGACCGGACTCCGGCATCGCGGCTGAGGCCGAGGCCGTCCTGCGGTTGCTGGGGCAGATCGTGGCCACCCGCACGGACGCGGAATGGAAGGTGCTGGACCTGCTGACGCCCGGCGCGCGCGGCCAGCAGAAGCTCGTCGCCGAGGAACTCGGCATCACCACGCAGGCGGTCAGCAAGGCGGTGGTCCGCTCCCACTGGGCCGAGGAATGGGCCTGCCGGCCCGCCGCGGCGCGGTTGCTGGGCCTGGTGTCCGGACCGAAGGAACTGCCTCCGGCCACCCTGGAATACCGCTGAGGCTCCTGCGGTACTAGACTCCGAACCGGGCAACAAAAGAAGCAACAATCACCCGGTCCACCGCGGCAAAGCGAGGATAAGGAGTTCGGCGATGATTCCCGAGATCAATTTCTGGGCCGTACTGGTCGCAACGCTGTCCACCATGGTGGTCGGATCGATCTGGTACACCCCCAAGGTCTTCGGCAACTACTGGATGCGGGTGGCGAAGGTGACCCCGGGCGCGGACGCCAGAAGCGCCGTCCGCCCGATCCTCATCACCCTGGTGGTGAGTTTTGTCAGTGCCTGGGTCCTGGCCGGGTCGGCCGCCATTGCGCAGGAATTCTACGGCGGGAGCTTCCTGGCGAACTGCCTGATCACGGCCGTAATCCTCTGGGCCGGCTTCACCGCAGCCCGGTTCATCACCCATGACGCATTCGAAGGCAGGCCGGCGGGGCTGACCGTACTCAACATCGTCCACGAACTTGTGACCTACCTGGTGATGGCGCTGGTCATCGGCCTGTTCGGCATCAGCTCAGCCTAACGCCGCGGACGTGTCCATTGCGCTAAACGCGCGGCCGCCGCTGGATACGGTGTTGTCCCGGTGGCCACGTCAATCACCAGATCGTATGCCGGATCTTCAGGGGCATCGATTTCGCTCCCATTAAGGCCGTAAAACACGACCGCGGCAAGCCAGCCCAAGCGTTTGTTTCCATCGACAAGGGGGTAGTTCCGCACGGTGGATTCCAACAGCACGGCGGCCTTCTCACTGATGTCCGGGTAGGCCTCGTTACCGTGAAGCGTGGTCCGCGGGCGCTGCGCCGCGGCTTCCAGCAGGCCGAGGTCCTGAACCTGTGGCACCCCGAGTTCCTCAGTGAGCACCAGCAGGTCCTCCAAGTCGAGGGAGACGGTCACTGGGCCAGCCGGTCAAGCAGCGGCCCATACCTCGCAATCGCCTCCTGCGCCACCGAGCGCAGCTGACGGTCCTTGGCCAGGCGTGCGGCACGGTCTTCGATCGCGCGGATCACGGCTTCGTTCTTGCTCATGCCTTCCGCGGCGGCCAGCGCTTCCAGCATGCGTTGTGCTCGTCGTCCAAGCGGAGTGTCATGCCCATGGCTCAATGATGCCGCGGTGGTATCACTGCCGGCAGGCCTAGACGAGCGTCATGAGCACCTTGGCCGCGCCGTCGTCGAACACGCTGGCGGTCACCGCGTGGGCGACGGCCTTGACCTCGTCTGGTGCCTGCCCCATGGCGTAGCCCTGGGCGGCCCAGTCCAGCATCTCGATGTCGTTCCGGCCGTCGCCGATGGCAACGGTGTTCGCCGGATCAATGTCGATCCGGCGCCGGAGGTTCTCCAACGCACTGGCCTTGGTAACTCCGTTGGCGGCAATGTCCAGCCAGGCGGTCCAGCCCACCGAGTAGGTCACACCATGCAGACCGATATGGTCGATCGCCTCGGCGAATTCCTCCGGGGTGCTTTCGGCACTGTAGACGACGACGCGGACGGCCTTGGCGTCGAGCAGGTGTTGAAAATCCACGCCTTCGGCCTCGATGCCGAAGCTGGCATCCTGGAACCGCTCAGTGGCCAGGAAGCGCCCCTGGTCATCCTCCAGCGCATACTTCGCCACTGGCAGCTTCTCCCGCAAGGCGCTGAGCGCGGCGCGGGGGCTGAAGGTCACGCGGTCGATCACCTCGTAGCCCTCCGGCCGTTCCGGGTCCAGGCGCAGCGTGACGCCGCCGTTGGAGCAGACGGCGTAGCCGCGGCTGATGCCGATCTTCTCGATAATCGGCAAGGTAGCGCCCAAGGAGCGCCCGGTGGCGATGATGACTTCATGGCCGGCATCGACAACAGCCGTGCTGGCGTCCTTCACCGCCTGCGTCATGTGCCCGTCATGGTCCACGAGCGTCCCGTCGACGTCGAGGGCGATGAGCAGCCGGCCGTTGCTTTCGGAGGTTTCGTTCTGCCGGTCATCGGCGCCGGCTATTGGTCTGTCAATCATGGTTGTCATTGTTCCAGTAGAGCACCGTCCATCAACAGCCGGTACGGCGATGTCTTGCCGCGGCGTAAACGGAACGTAAACTCTGCCGGCTGCCGGAACTACAGGACCGGCAGCACCTCGAGACCACCGAGGTACGGGCGCAGCGCTGCGGGAACAGTGACCGAACCGTCCGGGTTCTGGTGGTGCTCCAGGATCGCCACGATCCAGCGCGTCGTGGCCAGCGTACCGTTCAGGGTTGCCACCGCGCGGGTGCGGCCCTTGCCGCCGTCCTGGTCGGCGACCCGCTCCCGGATGTTCAGGCGGCGGGCCTGGTAGGTGGTGCAGTTGGAGGTGGACGTCAGCTCGCGGTAGCGGTTCTGCGTGGGGACCCAGGCTTCGCAGTCAAACTTGCGGGCCGCGGAGGTGCCCAGGTCGCCGGCGGCAGTGTCGATGACGCGGTACGGCAGCTCCACCTTGGCCAGCATCTCCTCTTCCCAGGCCAGCAGCCGCTGGTGCTCGGCATAGGAGTCCTCGATCGTGGTGTAGGAGAACATTTCCACCTTATTGAACTGGTGGACGCGGATGATGCCGCGGGTGTCCTTGCCGTGGGACCCGGCCTCCCGCCGGTAGCAGGAGGACCAGCCGGCGTAGCGGACCGGTCCGCCTGACAGGTCCAGGATCTCGTCCGCATGGTAGCCGGCCAGGGGCACCTCGGAGGTGCCGACGAGGTAAAGGTCGTCCTCCGCCAGCCGGTAGATCTCCGCGTCGTGGGCGACGTCGAATCCGGTGCCGGACATCGTTTCCGGGCGCACCAGGGTGGGGGTGATCATCGGGGTGAAGCCGGTCTGGATCGCCTGGTCCATGGCCATCTGCAGCAGCGCGATCTCCAGCCGGGCGCCGACTCCCTTGAGGAAGTAGAAGCGGGCTCCGGAGACCTTCGCGCCGCGCTCCATGTCGATGGCTCCCAGCAGTTCGCCGATCTCCAGGTGGTCCTTGGGCTCGAAGCCCTCGGCTGCGAAGTCCCGCGGCGTGCCGACCGTCTTGACCACGACGTAGTCTTCTTCGCCGCCGGCGGGCACACCGTTGGCGATGACGTTGGGGATCGAGCGGAGCAGGCCTTCCTGCTCCGCCTGCGCGGCGTCGGATTCGGCCTGTGCGGCCTTCACGTCCGTGGCCAGCTGCTTCACCTCGGCCAGCAACGCCTGCTTTTCCTCGCCCTTGGCCTGGGCGACCTTCTTGCCGAAGGCGTTCTGCTCGGCGCGCAGGTTCTCGAACCGCGTGATCGCCGCCCGGCGGGCACTGTCCGCGGCGATGATCGCGTCAATGACGGATTCTTCGGCCTGGCGTGCACGCTGCGAGGCACGGAAAAGCTCAGGGTTTTCACGGAGTTCGTTAACATCGATCACCCCACAAGACTACCGAATCGGCAGCTCCGTCCTGCCGCATACACCAACGGCTATTCTGATTGCATTATGCCGACTGAGTGGAGCGTCCTCATCCTCGTGGCTGCCGTGCTCATCATCGCGGCGGCGCTCTGGTGGGGCCTGCGCACCCTGCAACGCAGGCACGTCCGCCCGGCGGTCGCGGAGCCGGCACACACTGTCCACGTCGACCGGCACAAGGTCGCCTTCATCCTCAACCCCATCAAGAACAACGCGGAGCTTGCGGAACAGCTGATCCGCCAGGCCTGCGCCGAAGCAGGCTGGGAGCCTCCGCTGGTCCTGCAAACGACGCCGGACGATCCCGGCCACGCGGCCGTGCGCCAGGCCCTGTCGGCGGGGTGCGATCTGGTCGTGGCGGGCGGCGGCGACGGCACCATCCGGGTGGTGGCCGGTGAACTGGCGAATACGAATATCGCTATGGGCCTGGTCCCGCTGGGAACCGGCAATCTGCTGGCCCGGAACCTGGACCTGGACGTCAATGATCTGGCCGGCTGCATCAGGACCGCGCTCTTCGGCCACCAGCGCCGCATCGACACCGCCGCAATCACCATCGACAACTCGGTGAGCGGCATCCGGCGCCAGGACAGCTTCCTGGTGATTGCCGGCGTCGGAATGGACGCCGAAGTGGTAGCGGACACCCGGGAAACGCTGAAGCAGAATGTGGGCTGGATCGCTTACGGTGAAGCCGGAATCCGCCACATCCCGGGACGGCGCAAAAAGCTGACGATCACACTGGATGACGGGCCGCCGCAGACCCGCAAGGTGCGCAGCGTGCTGTTCGCCAACTGCGGCCTGCTCCCCGGCGGCATTGACTTCATTCCCGATGCGGTGCTCGACGACGGGACGCTGGACATCGTCGTCATGAGCCCGCGCAGCGCGCTTGGCTGGCTGTGGATGGCCGGCAAGGTGCTCGTCAAGCACCGGGGCGAAATCCCGATGATGGACTATTACCGCGCCCGGAAGATCCGGATCAGCACCCCGATTCCCACCGAGACACAGCTGGACGGGGACCCCTCCGGTGCCGCCACCTCCATCACGGTGCAGGTGCAGCCGGCCGCGCTGCTCATCCGCGTCAAGGACGACGGCGGCGGCACCTTCGCCTGAGGCCCCGCTAGATTTCCGAGCCGCCGTGATAATACGGATCGTCGCTGGAATCCGCATCCTCCTCGCCGGCGGCTCCCCTGAGCCTGGCGTCGATTTCGTTGCGGTCGCGCGCCAGTGACGCCTCGGCCTCCTCCATGTCCAGGTACTCGCCCTCGCCGGCGTCATCGGTTCCCACTTCGGTCCCACCCACGCTGACCGGGCTGCCTGCGTCATCGGGAAATTCCGGCCGGCTGTAGCCCGCCCGGCGCTCGTCGTCGGCGCTCACGTGGTAACGGTGCTCGGACTGCTGGCGGATCAGTTCCCGTTCCTCCCGGAAGCGCAGATCGTTGGCCTGGTCCCCGGCATCCCCCAGGTAACCTTCATCGTCCTCCGGCCGGTCGTCTTCATAGCGGTCCCGTTCGGTCTTCCCGGACATTGTGCCCTCCTCGGTGGGCCGGGGGCGCGTAAATCCGTGCCCTATCATCAGCGTACTTACCCGGCTTCGAGGGCGGTAGGGCGCACCGCGGGCGCACGGAATCAGGACCGGAGCAGTGCCCGGACCGCCTTTTCCGACGCGGCCAGCGGCGCAGCGTCGATCACCTCACCGGCGAGGTACCGGTCCACCAAACGGGGATCCACATAGGACTTCCGAGCGATCGCCGGCGTATTGCCCAGGTGCTCCGCCACATTCCGCATGGCGGCCGCGAGCGCCTTGCGGCGGGCGGTCGCGGTGGCGGCGAGACCGGTGCGGGCCAGTTCCATGGCGGCCAGGACCGTGGCCTGCCAAGTCCGGAAATCCTTCGCCGTGAACTCCCCGCTGCTGATATCCCGGAGGTAATCATTCAGGCGGGCGGCATCAATCGCGCACCAATCGCCCGTCTCATTCGGATAACCCAGGGCCGGAGCATCGGCTCCGGCGCCGGCTCCCTCGCCCGCTGCCAGCATGTCCTTCAGGGCAGCGGCCAGATCCTCGTCATCCAGCATGACCTCCCATTGCTGACCGCTCTTGCCGGGAAAGTCGAGCCGCACGGTGTTCCCGCTGACCTGCACATGCTCCCTGATCAACGTGGTTGCTCCGAAGGACCCGTTCGTCTCCGCGTACTCGACGCTGCCAATCCGCAGGGCGGCGCCATCCACCAGCCGCATGGCAGCGGCATATGCACGCTCCGGAATATTCTCTTCGGCCCGCAGGTCCCTGGTGATTGCACGCCGGATCGACGGCAGCTGTGCTCCGAGC
Source organism: Arthrobacter sp. B0316-1-20 (assembly GCF_059091865.1). Classification (NCBI taxonomy): domain Bacteria; kingdom Bacillati; phylum Actinomycetota; class Actinomycetes; order Micrococcales; family Micrococcaceae; genus Arthrobacter; species Arthrobacter sp. B0316-1-20. The sequence continues at coordinate 7,684 of NZ_JBNHHC010000073.1, forward strand.
TCCAGCGCCCGGTCGAACTTTTCCCGGTCCTTCAGCTCCCGCCATCGGGGGTGGTAAATGTACTGGCGGCGGCCGGCGTCGTCCAGTCCCGTCGCCTGGATGTGGCCGTTGGGATAGGGGCTGATCCACACGTCGGTCCATGCCGGCGGGATCACCAGATCCCGGATACGCTCCAGCGTGGCCGGATCCTTCACCGCAGATCCATCCGCGGCCGCATAGCTGAATCCCTTGCCCCGGCGGCGGCGGGTGATGCCGGGGCGGTGGCAATTGCTGCGGAGCAGGCGGGGCATCAGGACACCTCCTCCGGATGTCCGGTTCCGGCGGCTATCGGCCCTCTCCCTCAACCAGCCCTGATCCCGCGCCCGGGCCAAGGCCGGAGGTGGGCGGGATATCGGGGTCCGTCGGCAGCACCGGACCGGTCGGTTCCGTTGGTTCCGACGGCGGTGCAGGCGGCGCAGGAGTCGACGGCCGGGCCGGGCCGGGGAACGACGGCTCTGACGGTCCCGGTTCGGGGCCCGGCTCCGGATGCGGCGGTTCACTGGGGTCCGGGCGGGTGGGACGGCTCGGATCCGGGTGGGTGGGTTCACTCGGATCCGGGTGGGTGGGTTCACTCGGATCCGGGTGGGTGGGCTCGCCGGGCTCCGGGAACCTCGGTTCGGATGGATCGGGGATGGGCGGCTGCCCGGGCTCGGGGATCGGAGGCCGCGGCATGGGCGGTTCCATCGGCTCTCTGGGTTCGCCCGGCACCACGGGTTCGGCCGGTTCAGGCACGCGCGGCCCTCCCGGTTCGGGGAAGCCCGGGCCGGTAGGCTCCGGGAAGGAATCGGCCAGCGGATCGCCGCGCTTGCCCAGAGTCTGCCGAGAATCCTGGACAGGCCCGTCGCCGGCTTCCAGCGGGCTGCGGGAGCCTTCATCACGGTTCTGCTGAGTCATCGTCCGGCCTTTCCTAGACTGCACGCTCAAAACAAAAACTGCGTGCATAGTCAGCCTACTGACCAACCCGGCGCGGCACCATAGGACGGTGCAGGCGCCGCTTCGCCCAGGTTCCGGATCCGCTGTGACGTCAGATGCCCCGGAGCAGGGACTCCATCCAGGCGTTAGCCTCCTTGAACGCCTCGTCGCTGGTGTGCCTGGCCACGACGTACTCCCGCCGGTCCGCGCGCGGATAGGAACCGAGGAAGCGTAGCTGCGGACTGATCCGGTGCAGACCCCTGAGTGCGTCCGCCACGCGGGCGTCGCCCACGTGGCCGTCGACGTCAATGCTGAAGAAGTAATCCCCCAGGAACAGGCCGGTGGGACGGGATTCGATCCGGCTCAGGTTCACGCCGCGGGTGGCGAACTGCTCCAGGATCTCCATCAGCGCGCCGGGATGGTCCTCCGGCAGCGGCACCATGAGTGTTGTCTTGTCCGCACCGGTGACGGCGGGCAGCGGTCCTGGCCGGCCGGCCAGGATGAAGCGGGTGACCGCGTCCGCAACATCGCCGATGTCCTCGGCCAGGACCTGCAGCCCGTGCCGTTCCGCCACCAGCGGTGAACAAATGGCGGCGTCATATGCGCAGGCCGGGTCCAGCAGGCCGACGGCCGCAGCCGCCGTCGAGGAGCCCGGAATGTACTCAACGCCGGGCACGTTCGCGTCCGCCCACTGGCGGCACTGTGCCATGGCGTGTGCATGAGTGGAGATAATCCGCACCTCGGACAGCCGGAGACCGGGCCGGGACACGAGCACAAACTTGATGGGCACCAGGTACTCACCCGTGATCTGCAGCGGATCGCCGGTGGAGATCGCGTCCAGCGTGGCGCTGACGCCGCCCTCAACCGAATTCTCGATCGGCACCATCGCCGCGTCCGCCTCGCCGCGGCGCACCTTGTCCAGGGCGGAGTTAACGTTCGACGACGGCACCCGGACTGCCGTCTCCACGCCCGGGACCTGCAGCAAGGCCGACTCGGTGAACGTGCCCTCCGGGCCGAGGTACGTATAAACGGGGGACCGCTCCGGTGCCGGCGGGGCCGTGGAAGCGGATGCTGACGAAGAGCCGTCCAACGCCTTAGTGCCCCTCGATGTACGGGGTTTCGCCGGTCTCCGAGACGATCGGCTTGCTCGCCGCGCCCCAGGCGGCCATACCGCCTTCGACGTTGACCGCTTCATAGCCCTGGGCATTGAGCCATTCGACGGCACGCAGGGAACGGCCGCCGCGCAGGCAGGTCACCCGGTATTCGGTGTCCGGGTCCAGTTCACCCAGGCGTTCGGGCAGTTCGCCCAGCGGAATGTGGACGGCCCCCTCGATATGGCCGGCGTTCCATTCATAGTCTTCGCGGACATCCAGGACCTTGGCGTCTGCGCCCAGATCCTCGACCGAAACGTTGACGACGTCGCTCATGGCGGTCCTTCCTTGCTGTGCCAGGCCTGTCCTGGCGCCGTGGCCTAAAGCCTCTACCACCAGCCTATAGTGGGAAGCGCCACAGGCTCACCAACCGGACACGATGTGTGAGGTAACAAATGCCCGCAGCCCAGCCCACGATTCTCGCAACCTCCGGCGGCTCCAAGCGCGGATCCCGCACGCGCCTGGAATTCAACCATCTGGTCCATTACGCCGTCGAGCTGGCCGGCGTCCACAACCGCGCCCCGCGGATCACGCACCTGGGCACTGCCGGCGGGGACCAGCGGGCCTACAGCGCCGAACTGGACGAGGCCGCGCGGGTGGAGGGCTTCGACCTCAGCCACCTGAATCTGTTCACGATGCCGAACGTCGAGCACATCGAGGAGCACCTGCTGTCCCAGGATGTCGTCTGGGTCTCCGGCGGTTCCCTGGCCAACCTGCTGGCCGTCTGGCGGGTGCACCAGCTGGACCGGATCTTCCACCATGTCTGGCAGGCCGGCGTCGTCCTGGCGGGTGTCTCCGCCGGGTCCACCTGCTGGTTCCAGGGCGGGGCCACGGACTCCTTCGGCCCCGGACTGCGCCCGGTCACCAACGGCCTGGCCCTGCTGCCCTACGGCAACACGGTCCACTATGACTCCGAGCCGCAGCGGCGCCGCATGGTCCACCAGTTGGTGGCCGACGGCATCCTGGGCGAGACGCACTGCACCGACGACGGCGTCGGGCTGGTGTACCGGGGAACCGAACTTGTGGAGGCGGTGAGCGAGGAGCGCGGATCGGCACACCACCACCCGGCCGCGTACCTGGTCCGGGCCGCCGCGGGGGACGGGCCCGACGCCGTGGCTGTGGAGGAACGGATCGACGCACGCTACCTGGGAACGCGCTGAACTTGGCTGAACTCCATGAACTGACCGCTCTCCGGCAGCGGGACGCGATCGCCCGCGGCGAGCTGAGCGCCCGGGAACTGGCCGCCCATTACCTGGACCGGATCGAGGAGCTCAACCCCGCCCTGGGCGCGTTCATCGCGGTGACGGCGGAGGAAGCGATGGCCCAGGCCGCTGCAGCGGACGAGCGCCAGGCCCGCGCCCGCCTGCGCGGCGCGGAGCTGCCGCTGCTGCACGGGCTGCCCGTGGCCTACAAGGACCTCACCGATGTGGCAGGTGTCCCCACCACCCACGGAAGCGCCGCCGTCGACCGTCACCCTGCGGCCCAGGACAGCCCGATCGTGGAGGTGCTGCGCCGGGCCGGGACCATCAGCCTGGGCAAGACGCAGGTGCCCGAGTTCGGGCTGACCAGCTACAGCGAGAACCGGATCGCCCCGCCGGCGCGCAATCCGCTGGATCCGGTGCTCAGTCCCGGCGGCTCCTCCGGCGGCAGCGCTGCGGCGGTGGCGGCACACTTGCTCCCTTTCGCCCCCGGTTCCGACGGCGGCGGTTCCATCCGCATTCCCGCTGCGGCCACCGGGCTGGTGGGGCTCAAGCCCGGGCGCGGCACGGTTCCCGCGGGTTCCGGCACCGATGCCGGCCGACTGGTGGTGGCCGGTCCGCTTGCGCGCACCGCGGCCGATGCGGCGCTGCTGCTGGAGGCGATGGCTGACGGGACCGTGTCCGACGACGGCGGGCGGCCGGGGTCGTACCTTGCGGCTGCGCAGCATGCGGAAGGACCGGAGGGCTTCCGCCGGCTGCGGATCGGGGTGAGCACCAACTCCCCCTTCACCGCCACCTACGCCATTGCGCTGGAACCTGCGGCCCGGGCGGCGCTCGACGCCGGCATCCGCGCACTGACAGGGCTGGGCCATGACGTCGTTGAAGCGGACCTGCGCTACGACAACCGCTACCCGGCGGCCTTCGGTACGGTCTGGACCTCCGGACTGGCCGAAGCGCGCATTCCGCCGGACCGAGAGGCGCGGCTCATGCCGCTGACTCGCACCTTCCGGAACCGTGCGATCGCCCGGCCGGCCTCGGTGCTGCAGGAGGCACTGGACGTGCTGCGGAAATTCGAGGCGGATACCATCGCCCAGTATTCCGCCTACGACCTGGTGCTCACGCCGGCGATGGCAATGACCCCGCGTCCGGTCGGCTGGTATACCTCAGTGGAGCCGGATATCGACTACATGCGGCAGTGCCAGTACTCGCCGTTCAGTTCGCTGGTCAACGTCTGCGGACTGCCGGCCATCGCCATCACGACGTACTGGACCGGAGCGGGCCTTCCGATGGGGATCCAGCTGATCGGACTGCCGGGAGCCGAAGCCCGGCTGCTGGCCGTGGCCGCCCAGCTGGAGGATGGGTTATTGCATACTGAGACCCAGGACACATGAATTAACACGCTGTTTACACTGCGTCCCTTACGCCGCCCAACCGTCGGCGATTAGGCTGGATTATCCGGATAATCCCAACGCCCCGACGAAGAAGTGGTGGGAGAACCATGACTCTTTCAGCTCCTCAGCCCGCCCCGCGCATCCGCGCCGCCGCCC
>NZ_JBNHHC010000074.1:0-12297 GCF_059091865.1 Arthrobacter sp. B0316-1-20
ACCAGCGACAACGGCTTCCCGCTGAAGGCCAGCTACCCCTCCATACAGGAGTACCAGCGCACCGAATAGCCCCGCCGCACCGGCAGAGGAAAGGAGGGCAGGCCAATGCGGCAGCGGATCCGCTGGACCAGAACAACCGAAGCCGACATAGACATCGACCCGGACACCGTTGCCGTCTGGGCCGCCTCATCCCCCGCCTACCGCCACCTCGCACCGGGACATACCACCCCCGGCACCGCATCGACAGCCTCCATACGGCACATGATGGCCGCCAACGCTCACTTCGCCGCCATGGCCACCACCCACTACGCCATCGCCCACGACCTGCTCAAAACCACGGACGCCGAGCGCGGAGACGGCCCGCCGGCACCCTCCCCGACCCTCGCCCGGTCGGAAGAGCCTTAATCCCGTCCCTGACCGCCACCCCGGGCGACAAGGGGCCGGCTGCCGCTTCCCTGAGGGGAGGCGGTATGTCCCCCTTCCTGCTAGAAAGAAAATCGAGACCGTACCCCGTCAAAAGGATTCCCATGGCCACCGATGCCCAAGCCCAGCTGCAGGTCACCGCCGAGAACCTCCGGCAGGTCAACGAGCAGCTGGCACGCCTGCGCGGGCATAGGGCCGGCCTCATCACCAGCGGTCTCGCCCTGGGCATCACCGCCACCGATCTGGCCAAAGCAGCCGGCATCTCCCGTCAGCGGCTGTATCTCATCCGCGGCCCGGAGCCGGTCGAGCCTCCGTCGGCTTCCCCCGCCGACATCCTCGCCGAGCTCCGCCAAACAGCACTGGACCACCAGGACCGGGAAACCGAACACGCGGCACTGACCGGCCGGCTCAACCAACTCATCCTCACCGTCCACGCCGAAGGAAAGCTCAGCGTTGCCGACTTGGCGAAGCTGGCAGGGGTCAGCACCGAATACACCCGCAGGATCCGCCGTCAGGCAGGACACTAGCAAGGCCGGCCAGCCCCCGGTGGCCGGCCGCAGCACCGGCCCGCCGCTGGCGGGCGCAGGCCGAACCACCCCGGGGGTTGAGGGGTTGGGGCGGAGTTCTTCCCTCGGGGCCGGGTTCGGCGGTTCCGGGGCGGTGGGGGCGGCATAAAAGCCGCTTTCAGCGGAACAGCCCGCGAAGCAGCCGTGTTGGGGAAGCGCTCGTGATTGACGGAATGGTTCCATTAGTGGAACCATGGTGGTGTGGCGTCGGTGGAGAAAGTTGAAGAGCAGGCACGGAACTCACCCCAGAACCTGCGCTTCAATGATCTCTACCGGTTGTGCACACACTACTTCGGGGAACCCCGCACGGAACAAGGCGGATGCCACGCCGTCTTCAAAACACCCTGGCAGGGAGATCCCCAGATCAACATCCAGAACAAGGGCGGCAAGGCCAAGCCGTACCAAGTCAGGCAAGTCATACAGGCAATCGACAAACTGAAGGAGACGGGCCATGGCAGATCCTAACGTCTCACTGGTCGCTCACTACCGGTACTCGGTGACCTGGTCGCGCGAGGACCAGGAGTACGTGGCCACCGTATCCGAGTTTCCCTCCCTCTCCTGGCTGGATGAGAACAAAGAGGAAGCACTGCGCGGACTCGAAAAACTCTTACGCGAAGTAGTTGAAGACATGCGCGCCAAAGGAGAAGAGGTTCCCCTTCCCTTTGCCGAACGCACCTACAGCGGCAACCTGAAGGTCCGGGTCACCCCGGAAAAGCACCGCCGCCTGGCCATCGCAGCCCAGGAACAGGGCGTTTCCCTCAACCGTTACCTGAACGACCTGCTCTCAGCCTAGGTCTCATCCACCGGCTCCAGCACAAGCCCCCGGCAGGGATTGCTGAGGGCACGGCTATGGCCGGATTCAGCACCAAAAACCTTCAGCAATCCCCTGCCCCCTGCCGCACGTGTGACTGCATCTCTGCCGTCCTGGATGCTGCGCCCCCAACAGATCCACCGCAGCACCGGTTCAGGCGCGGGCGCCGAGGGCATCGCAGGAGAGCAGAAGCAGCGGCCCGCCAGCGATGATCATGATCCCGAAGGCACCCCTGATCCGGCCGAGCCGGGGACGTACCGTCCGGCGGTGCTCAGGTCTCGTCGATCCAGAATTCCTCCCCAGAAGTCGGGCCCGCCGACTCAGCGGCGCGGTGCAGGGCGATGTTCGCGGCGTGCAGCGTCTCGATCACGGCTTCGTGGGGACCGGCCAGGACGCCGCTGCTCAGCAGGGGGTGGGTATCGCCGGCTCCGGTGATTTCCCGGATGAGCCGGTGCACCACAGCGGATTCATACCGGTTTGTTTCGGCGTTGAGACGGACTTTCAGGTGCGGTGTGCTGAACGGAATCAGCTCGGCATAGCGGCCACGGGCCCGATCATAATTGGCCCAGGCATGGGCCTTCTTCTCCTGCGCCTCGTCGCGGCGGCCGGCGTCGTTCGTGTGCCCGGCTGCCTGGAAGTCTTCCTGCGCCTGCTCGTACTTGTGCCGCCTCTGAGCAATCGTGGCAAGTTTGCTGGGGGCGTGCTCGTTGGCTGCGGCTGCGGCCAGGTTGCGCAGGAGCTCGAACCTCTGCCAGCTCTCCTCATACATTCTCGCGCCGATGCTCAAGTGCTCGACCAGCACGGGCCGGAGCCGGTGAAATACCCGGGCGCTCGCTGACGGTACATTCTGGTGCAGCCGGACAGGGTCAAGAACCTGTACTGCCGGCCCGTGTCCTGTGCCGGGTGCTTCTGCTTCCAGGGTGAAGAGCATGCGCAGGGTCTCGTGACGGCCAGCGGCTGTTGCCGCGATGCCGGCCGCATAGAAGAGCTGGAGGGCTGCCAGGTTGTGCAGCTCCAAAACGGCTGTGTTCCCGTCGGCGTGCGGGGCCGGCAGCAGGGCTTCGATCTCACTGCTCCACCACCGGTCCGTATCCGTGCTCCCCCAGTAGGCGGATGCAGCCACCAGTGCGGCCATGACGGTGGAGGCTTCCTCGAGCCGATCGGCCATGGCCCGATAGCCGCCGTCGGGGGATTCGGTTCCGGTGTAGCTCTGGAGCAGGTCCGGGTGTTGGTGAAGGCGGTCCGATTCCCGCTTGAGCAGATCATGCAGGGGAATCGCAGTGTACCGGCCGGCGAGCTCACGCTTCGCGGTCGCCATGGCGACCGGCACGCTCAGCGGGTCCCTGGCCGCCGCCCGCTCCGCGAGCGCCCGATACGCATCGTGCAGAACCCCCAGTGCCTCGTCGGCAGTGGCCTGAACCTGTGTCGCCCCCAGATGCGCACCCAGCTCCCGGGCCTCATCGGTGAAAGGCCCGGATTCGATCCAGTAGGGCACATAGATCCGTCGGAAGCTGCGGGCCAGCGCCGCCCGCAGCCCGGGGTCGTAGGTGGCCGGCCACCCCACCAGCACCAGCCCGTACTCCTGTACGATCCGGTCCAGGAACGCTTCCGCCACAGCGGAATACGCCCCCGGCTCCGCGACCGGATTGAGCATCTCGGAGGGGACGAGGTAGTCCCCGTGCAGATGCACCACCAGAGCCCGGATCGGATGCAGCGGTCCCAGTCCCGCCAGGTCTGCCTGGTCATGGGCCACGACCGGATGGATGCCCCGGGCTCGCAGGGCTGTTTCCATGAGGTTGTCGAAGTTGAGGGTGATGATGATGTTGACGGCGCCGGCTTCGACGAGGCGGGCGAGGGCTTCGTGGGCTTTGGTGGGCTGCTTGTGTCCGTCTTCCTCCTCGGCGGGTGTCGGTTCGAAGTAGCTGCGGAGGATTGCCTGGCGGGCGTGTTGGGTCGGTGCCAGGTGTTCGAGGAGGCGTTCCCAGGTTGGGTCCTGTCCGTAGGTTGCGGTGTACCAGGCGAGGCGCTCGTCATCGGTTCGCGGGTTCGCGCCCTTGATCGTGGCCAGCCGAGCCAGGAGGTCCTGCAGGACACCCCAGGCCGACGGAACCCCAGCAGCGGCGGAGGCGCCGGGGCCGAGGATGACCGCGTAGGAGCCGGGGGTGGAGGTCAGGGAGAAGGCAAGGCTGATCAGCTGCTCGTCCGGGGCTTGCTGCGGGTCATTGCTCACTGTCGTTTCCTTACCAACGTAAGTTCAGGTCCGAGCATAGGACACCCGCAAACCCCAGAACACCGGGGTGCCCGGGGACATACCACCGTCAGGTCAGGCCTCGTCAGGTCAGGCCCTTCTTGGGTGGGCGGCCGCGCATGCCGATGCGTTTGGTGGCCCGCTCGCGCAGGTAGGTGCTCACTTCCTTCTCGTCCCAGAGTTTTTCGTCGATGACAGGTTCGGGGAAGTCCTTCATCCGGGACCGCTCGGTACGGGAGGACGGGACGGTGACGCCCATCTTGGCGGCGACTCCTTCGGAGTTGATCAGTCCCCTGATGCTGCGGGGCCCAAGACCTGCGGCGTGGATCTTTCGGGCCAGGGACTCGATGTCCTCGCGGACCGTGTCGTCGGAGACGGTCGTGAAGGAGTCGTAACCGCGGTGGCGGGCGATGATGTCGAGCAGTTTTTGTTCCGTGACGTTCATCGTTTGCGTCCTCGTGCCCTGCGGCTGCCTTTGGGTGCCGGGGCGGGCCGGTTCCGGCGCCGGGTGCCCGCTTCGTCCATTTCCTTGCGCTCTTCCTTGGGCCGGACTGCATTGAAGACCGTCATGGTCACCTTCACGACCGGGGCTTTGGTCGGGTCCAGGTCGGCGTAGCGTTCTCCGGACTGGGAGAGGATCCAGCTGGTCATGTCCCCGCCGTGCAGGTCCCGCACGTCGGCCAGGATGTCGGAGGCCAGGTAACCGGCCTTGGAGCCAATATCCATGACGCGCCCCCGGCCGTCGCCGGTGTCGAAGACGACATTGAGCTTGACCCGTTTGTCCCGGCGGGCCTGGCTCTTGGCGACGTTGCGGATCTTGTTCATCAGTTCGTTGATGCCGGCGGAACGCCCCTTGGCTACCTTCGTTTTTGGCATCTCGATCACATGCTGCCGCCCCCCTTCCGGGAACGCGGTCGTCGTCGAGGTGAAGGCACCACGCCTGGGCCTGGGTTCATAGGTGCCGGTGGTGTCCTTGGGCACCGTGACCTTCTCCCTGGCTCCGGCCTTGGCACGCACCGGCACAATGTGCCCGTCCTTCGCCCGACGCCGGGGAGTCAGGTGGGTGACCGTACCGGTGCTGTACAGCTCGGTCAGCGAGCGCCGGTAGGCTTCGCCGCTGGTTTGGCCGGTGGCGACTTTGCGGAGCATCTTTTCGCTTCGGCCCAACTGTTGGCCCAGTTCAGTCCAGGTGTAGCCGTAGATGGAGCGGATGTGCTGGACGAGTTCGGCCGGAGAAAGCTCGTCCGGGTTGGGACGTTCAGGCATGGTACGTCCCCGTCCTAACTGCGGCAGTCATGGGTCTTAGTCCTCCGGTGTCAGGAATTCGGTCTCGAAGAAGGCCGCGTCGATGCCGGCACGGACTGCCCTTTCGCGGAGCCGGTCGCGTTCGTCCTTGGTCACCGGGGTTTTCACCGGCCCCTGCAGCACACCCTGCAGGCGCAGCCGGCCGGTTTTCCCGTCATCTCCCCCGCCCTGCTCCACCGGCAGCGCCCAGCGCGGAACCTCGGTCGTATAAATGGCGTCACCGTTAATACCGATCAGCGTCCGGGCCGGCACGGCGAGCGCACCGCCGGTGTGGTTGTTGGCCATGGGGGCGGAGAGGACTTTCGCCCGCCCCCGAGCCCAGACCTGGGCGGCCAGTTCGGGACGGTAGAACGCCTTGGCCCGGCCGGACAGAGCGCTGGATTCCTTGTAGATGAAGGCCTTGCCCTGGCGCCGCATGCTGGACAGATACTCGGGCGGGACATCTTTGGGGTCCCAGGCTACGACGGTACGTCCCCGTCCCCGGGAGGCGAAGGCGCCAATGGACTGGATAACGATCGCCCGCAGCGCGGCGCTGACGGCAGCGCGGATAATCGGCGGCATTTCCTCATCATTGGTCACCCAGTCCCTGGCCTTAATAATCCGCGCGGCAAAGGTATCCAGCGGCCGGGCAGCGACCGGCTTATCCCCCCGCCGGGAAGGCATGTACTTATTGAAGACCACCGACTCAATCGGGTCGATCATCCACCCGTACTTGCGGGCCACATGGATCTCCGCGGTATCAGCCCACGTCTCCCCCACAGCGCCGGGCCGGTTCGGGTAATACCAGCCCTGGTCCAGCCGCTGATGCTGCACCCCGAAAATCCCCACATGGTCCCAGCTATCGGGGACCCGGAAGCGGATCAGCACCCGCGCCCTCGCATACGGATCAGCGGTCAGCAGGTCCATGGTGTCCTGACGGTTCAACCGCACCCCCGGCCCCACCCCCAACTCCCGACACAGCGACGCATACATGAACCGGCCATCCGTATACGCAAACGTCTCCAACTTCGGAGTGACCACCGGATCCACCAACGGGATGCAATCCTCATGCGCCGAAAACGAAGGACCCGCCACCAAATGCTCCAAATGATGCTGACCCGAAGTGCGATGAATCTCCTCGGCAATATCATCCGAAAGAGGCTCCGGATCCAGATTCTTCGGCAACGACAACGCCCACAAATTCGTCCCCGTCGCCGCCGGCGTCAACGCCAGCGGCGCCCCCTCAAACGCCTCCGACACCATAAACGCCGTCGCATCCCAGGCCTGCCGCGCCTGCTCCGGGACCAACGGAACATTCCCAAACCACTCCGCCGCAGTACGCACCTCAACCCGCTGCCCCGTCGCAACACGCTCAAACCGACCCGTCACCGGCATCCCCAACCAATGACCAATCGGCTTCCACCCCGGAGTCTGCACCAACAACCAATGCCGCTGCCCCTGATCCGCCAACGGCACCCGCCCCGTAAACATAATCCGCTCAGCACCCGCATCAGCAGCCGTATCCAACATGTCCTGCAAATTCGGATTCTTCCGGCGCTCGCCGATTTTGGGGCGTATGGTCTGGCCGTTGGAGGCCACGCCGCGGCCGGTGGTGTAGTCGACCCAGATGGTGGGGACGTTGCGGAGCCCGCCCCAGGGTGTTGGTCGCATGCGCCGGCTTCCTCCCGCTCACCAATTTTGTTGATTCAACAATAACAAAACTGTCGAGGGAGAACGCACGTTCAAACCACCGAAATCTTCGTGTGGCACCGAAGGCATGCCTCTGCCTTCCGAATAGAGTCAAAGGCGGCGAACCGGCAGACCCCACCGGTATACGAAGTAGATTGTCAGCTTAGGCGGGAAATGGTTGCGAACACCATTCGACTCGGAGCGTCAGCGTTTGCGTGCGCCAGGGGCCAAATGCCGTCGAGGACTGATAGCGGCGGTGTGCCACCGGCCCACCGCTTGGCCAGGTGCGCTACGGTCGCTCAGCCTTCGCACTCAGCGCAGTAGGCCAGCCCGTTTTGCTCCCGGGCCTTTTGGGAGCGGTGATGGACCAGGAAGCAGGAGCCGCAGGTGAACTCGTCCTGTTGGATGGGAATAACCTTGACCACCAGTTCCTCACCGGACAGATCGGCACCCGGCAGGTCCACACCATCGACGGTGTCGTTCTCGTCTACGTCGATGACAGCGGTCTGCGCTTCTGCCCGGCGGCTGCGGAGGGCCTCCAGCGATTCGCTGCGGCCCTCGTCCTCATTCTGCTTCGGCGCGTCGTAATCAGTGGCCATCTTCGGGAATCATCCTCCTCGTTGCTGATATGGGCAGAGCAACAATAGCCGATGTCCCTCCCCGAACCTCCGCCAATTCAAGTGCACCGGCAATTTGCCAAAGACGTAGCAGCAGTCTTCGGCTTATCTAGAGCCGCTGCAACGACAGGAATCCGCACCCGAACTTGCAGGTCCGCCTCAGGCCAGGCTTCAGAGCTGATCTGCAGCCAGTCAAAGTCGGTCAAACCAGGCAAAGTCCCCCGCCGGCACTAGCTAGCTTCTGCCGGATAAAGGGGCTTTGTGGCTCATAAACTCACAAGAAGCCCCAAACTCACAAAACTCACAGCTACTCACAGTAGGATGCTGTCCATGGAAAATCCGTTCCGGCCCTCAGCCGGTGCTACACCCCCGGAGATCATCGGACGCTCGGGTCTGCTCGACGAGTTCGATTACGGGCTCAGCCTCGGTTCGGGGGCGCCGGGGCTGCTGACCATCTTCACCGGCGCCCGGGGCATCGGCAAGACCGTCATGCTCGGGGCGGCCCATGACCTGGCCCGGGAGCACGGCTGGGCCGTGATCGCCGAAACAGCCACCGAAGGATTCCTGGGCCGGATCGGCGAATCCATGCGCCGTCTCGCCGAGGAACTCGGCGACGGCCCGCAGCTCCGGCGCATCACCGCCATCGCCGCCGCCGGTTTCAGTATCACCACCCAGCTGCCGCCCGAGCGGCAGGTCGCCTGGCGGACCATCGGCGAAGAACTGCTCCGGCTGCTGGCCGCCCGGAACACCGGACTGGTCATCACCGTCGATGAAATCCATGCCGCCGACCGCGCTGAACTGGCTCAGCTGGCCGCCAGCGTCCAGCACTTCATCCAGGACCGGCTTCCCATCGGCCTGGTCTTCGCCGGACTACCGGCCGCCGTGTCGGACCTGCTCAACGAAGGGGTAGCGACCTTCCTTCGCCGCGCCGACAAGATCGACCTGCACGCCGCAGCCGTCCGCGACGTGGAAACCTCCTTCACCGCAACATTCACCGCAGCAGGCTTCACCGTCGCTCCAGACCTCATCCGCCGCGCGGCGGAGGCCACCGGCGGATACCCCTTCCTCATCCAGCTGGTCGGATACTTCCTGTGGCGCGAAGCCGAAAACAACCACGGAACCCTCACCCCCAACGCGGCCGACAGGGCCATCGAAGCAGCCAGCAGGCGCAACGCCCGCACCGTCATCGAAGCAGCCCTGGCCGCAGCCTCCCCCAAGGACATGGAATTCCTGCACGCCATGGCCCAGGACGACGGCCCCTCGACCGCCGGCGACATCGGACGCCGCATCGGCGCCAAAACCAACCTCGTCGCCAACTACCGCGCCCGACTCCTGGCGGCCGGACTCATCGAACCGGCCGGACACGGCAAAGTCGACTTCGCCATCCCCGGCCTGCGCCAACACCTCCGAAACAAACCCCTGCCCTAACGACCACCACACGGCAAAGGGCTAGCGAATCTGAATTCCGGCGCTTCCAAATCCGGCGGACTTCGAGCGTCTTTCGTGGCCCTGGAGCACGCCCCAACCTGACGTCAGAACAGCATCTGAAAGGCGTCAGATAGAGTTCAAAATCCTGTTTCTTGACACACTCTCGAGAAACTCTTGGATTTCAACCTGACAATCTAGGGGTTGGAGGGCAGAATGGCGGGTCAGCGGATCGGATACGTGCCGGCCAGCACCTGGACCAGAACGAACAGCGCCAGCTCGAAGGCCAAACACTCGACCGGGTCTTCACCGACAAGGCCTCCGGCCGGGAATCACCCCATCCCAATGGGCTTCTATGCTGGCTCCACGCTCCCAGGGTCTTGCGATTCGGTAATCACTGGCACCAGGTACGGCGAGCGGAATATCAGCTTGGCCGCCTTGGCCCACTTGTAGGGGTTATCTTCGAATCGGATCCACTCGCGTGGGTTGTCTGCGTCAGGAGCTGCCGGCGTTGTGTCGATGATCTCGGGATCACCTGTGATTTCGATGGAATTGTCGTCGTGGACGATAAGTACTGCCCTGGTTTCCCAGGTTGCTAATGCGTCGTCAGGTACTTGAAACTCAACCTTGATCACCGCCGCACCTCCTTTTCCCCGGTCGAATTTGTTTATTTTGAATAAACAATATCAATAATCCCCGAACCTGAGAAGAGTCCCTGTTTCGAGCATTCTCTGGGCTCTCCTACGCATGGCTTCGATACGCTCCGGTTCCAGCACCCCATTCAGGCCAAAGGAATCGGGGGAATCCAGCAGCTTGCGCAGTGCCGCCTTCTCATGGTCTTTCAGCAGGTGACGTCTGCTGTCGATTCGTTCGGCCAGGAAGTGGTTGACGTTCCGGACATCCCCGGGACGAGCGAAGGAGAATCCGTGGTCGATGAGGTGCAGTGTGTCGTGGCCGCCCAGGTAGTTGCCGCGGTGGCGGTCCTGCTGGCCAATCAGTGCATCAAAGAATGCCGCGTCGTCTTTCAGGCCGTCGGAGGCACGTTTCTTGTAGCCTTCCCAGCCCGGGACCCCGTAGGAGATGGATCCCATCTGCCCGTCGATCTCCCGCAGAACGCAGGGTGGAACCAGCTTTTCCCACCGTTCTCCCAGATTCCTAGCCATGTGCCAGGCGGCGAATTCGTGAATTGGCTGCACCCGATCCGACTGCCCGTAGGCGCGGGCACAGTTCTGGTCGACGCCCCCGAAAGGCTTGTGGAATCCTTTCAGCCCCTCGAAACCGAACGATACGCAGTTGGTGGTATTCACGCCCGCCACCACGGGAACGGATTTTCTTGGGATGGATTCGAGTAGTTCCCGCTCATCCGGGTGGCCGCCCTGCAGCTTCAGAACGTTGTTGATGCATTCTTGCAGTTGGGGCGTCACCCACCGATCGGAGGAGCGCCACAAAGGGCCCTTCTTATTCTCCGGCTCTTGCCGAAGGGCCTTGTTCGCGGTGTTCCGGCTGCCTTGGAGCATGCCGGACGGTGCCCCCAGTTCTCGGGCCATGGCCTTGAGCTTGTCTGCCGGCTTCCTTTGAAGTGACTCGAGCACCTCGACTGGCAGCTGCTGTTCCCCCGCCCATGCGAGGACGTCTTTGCGGATTTTCCTGTTTTCCCGCCGACGACGGTTATGCGCTTCGAGGGCCTTTGTGCCTTGGCAGCCGGCACATCGTCGGCCGCCTTCATGCAGTGCCCTACACACCGGGCGCATCTTTCCGGGATTGCACCTGAGCTGCGTTTGTTCGCTTCACACAGGGAGTAGGCCTGTTTGCCGGAAGAATTGCTGTCAGGCTGGCACCGGTGTTGATGCTGGTGTGACACATGTTGTCTTAAACGGCGTGTCGGAACCCACAAGGCTATTGATATTGCTAGGTTCGGTTCATGAGCGCAACGAGACTACGACGCCGCCCGCGTGGCACAGCCGTCAATACTGTCCAACTGCTCGCCCATGTAGATCCGCAGGCCAAAAGGAACCTTCAGGACATCGCCCAGCGGATGGGGATTTCCTTGGGCGAGTTCGTGGAGAAAATCGAGAAGAATCTCGAGCTCGATGGCCGGGGCTTGCCCACGTGGTGGGACCCGGAAGAGCAACGCCAGGAAGAACTTTCCCTAAATGAAAGGTCCCTGATGACCGGTTAAAGAAAGAGTGGGCCGCCGCCAAGCAACCCACTTCATTCAAGTATGTAGTTTCTTCTGAACAACCGATCGCCAAATCCCTGTTCAGAGGTTCCTTGGGAACCAGCGCCAACTGGTTCCCGATCTTCATCCAAGGCCTTTGCCATGCCTAAATGAAAGGTACGCGTCCAGAGTACATGGACACCATTTCAAAGTCGAGTATGCCTGCCCGCGCGTCTTCGGACGTCGATAGCGGAAAAGTTTGGGCTGCCCTGGCCCCGCTGATCGCGGGACGCCCCTGGTATCGGTTTGCCGATGCCCATCAGCAGTATGTCCCCCGTAATGAACGCAGGTTGCGGGAGTTGCGCCCCGGGCAGCCGGCGGCCGTGATGATTTACGGCCCGGACGGGACAGCCCAGACCTTATGTCTCGATATAGATATGAAGCTGGGCCAGAACCAGGCTCAGCGGGACGCAGCCGGCATCCGCACGTGGCTGTCTGATTTCGGTGTTTCATATGTCGAGGATGTGTCTCCGTCCGGAGGGCGCCACTTCTATATCCCGCTGCGTCATCGGATGCCCTGCGATGAGGCTCGGGCTTTTGTCGAGGGCCTGAAGACCAGGTTTCCCTCACTCGATCCTTCCCCTCATCGTGCCGCACGCCATGGCTGCATCCGGGTTCCCGGATCCGTTCATAAGCTCGGGGGTTCCCAGCGCCTGGTTACTCCTTTTGATGATGCGCTTCGAATTCTTTCCGTGCGCAATCCGCGCGAAACGGTAAACCGGCTTGTAGCCGATCTGCGCCCCCAGATCGAGGAATGGAGTTCGTCCCGACTTCCAAGCTCAACCCCTGCCCCTGTTACCCGTTTGCCATCGGCTCCGCCGCTTCAGCTTCAAACCGGTCCCATTGCCAGGGACATCGGAATCAACGGGTTCTCCCACCACGGCAGCTACCAGTCCCCCTCGGAAGCCCGTCTCGCGGTACTCAACTCCCTTGCTTCTTCCGGTTGGACCGAACAGCAGGTCCAGGACCAGTTGGCATGCGGTGCCCTGCCTGGACTAGCTGCCCTCTATGCGAAG
>NZ_JBNHHC010000075.1:0-12117 GCF_059091865.1 Arthrobacter sp. B0316-1-20
AGCCCAATAATGCATCAAACGCCCACCCACACAAACAGCACCACGCCGCCACCCAACGCCGGCGCGCGCTTGCGCGACGAAGGCCAGCAACGCCTTGTTGACGAACTCCATAGGAGACGTGGCGCAGTCAGGGACCGCTTCGACAACGCCACCGTGCGCGGACGGCTTGCCGAACTGGGGGCCGAATCAGTGCGTTCGCGGATTGCCGAGATCTGTGACGACGGGAGTTTTGTCGAAACAGGAACCTTCGTCGTATCTGGTCGCCCTGACGATGAGGCGACAACGCCTGGCGATGGAAAAATCGGCGGGCATGGCAGTGTCGGAGGCCGGCCCATCACGATTATTGGCGATGACGTGACTGTGAAGCGCGGCAGCACCGCGACCATGGGAACGCGCCGCAAGAAACGTTTATTCGCCCAGGCACTACAGCGTGGTAATCCATTCGTGGTCCTAGGCGAGAGCGCTGGAGCCCGGATCCCAGACATCCTCGGCGCCGAGGGCCTGACCGAGATGGATCTGGACCGAGCGGCCGCCACACGGCAGCGTCGTATCCCGATGGTGAGTGTCATCACTGGTCAGTCTTACGGCGGATCATCCTTTGCAGCGGCTCATTCCGACATCGTCGTGCAAGTCAAAGGGGCCTGCACGTCAATTACGTCCCCACGTTTGATCGAAGTAGCTACTGGCGAATCCGTGACGGCCGAGGAGTTGGGCGGCCTTGACGTGCATCTTAGTAAAACCGGTCAAGTAGATTTTGGGGCATCGGATTTCAGCGAAGCGGCGGACATCGTGCGTAACGTTCTGGGATATCTCCCGTCCAACGCGGACCAAGTGCCGGATCGACTGGATTTCGACGTGACGTCTCTAACCGACAGCACGCTGGCGGACCTTGTCCCGAGTCGCATGAGGCGCGCCTATGACATGCGCAAGGTACTGCGGAGGCTGTCCGATGACGGACAAATCCTAGAGATCCAGCCAGACTTCGGCAAACCACTGATCACCGCGTTCGCCAGGATCGGAGGCTATTCAGTCGGGATACTCGCCAGTCAACCGATGTTTCAAGCTGGAGCGCTTGATCCTGACTCATGCGATAAGGCCGTCCGCTTCATTTGCCTCTGTGAGTCGTTCAACCTTCCCCTGATCTTTCTCCAAGATCTGCCGGGCTTCATGGTCGGAAAGTCCGTCGAGCATAATCGGCTACTCGCAAAAGCGATCATGATGCAGCAGGCTTTCTCGCTGACGACAGTTCCGAAACTGACTGTCGTGATGCGCAAGGCGTACGGGTTTGGATACTTCGCGCTGGGTGGTGTCTTCGAGGCCGTGGACGGCCTCTACGCCTGGCCAAGCGCTGCCTTCGGATTCATGGATCAAAAGGCAGGTGCGCAAGTGGTCAGAGGACGCGATTTGGGGGGCTTATCGGCAACTGAGCGTCAAAGCGTGCTGGCTGAATCCGGGGAGGAGTTCGACACGGAATTCGACGCATATATACCAGCTAAGCGAATGAGGATCGACGAAGTGATTGATCCCGCCGAGACAAGACTGACTCTTGTGAGAGACCTTGAGCGGCTTGTTCCACGCTACGCCGAACAAACGCACGATAAGCCGCTGATGAGCTGGCCGACACGGTGGTAGCAGCCATCAGGCCCAATGTTTCCATTTCGAAGAGGGGAGATCTTCAATGTTGAATTATCAAGAACTGGTCCGCACGCTCGGAAAGGCGAACGAGACCCGTGTCGCCATCGAAGACGCTGAGAAGTCCTATACCTACGGAGAATGGCATCGGGACACCACGCGTGTTGCGGCAGGGTTCATCCAACAAGGGCTGCGCCCCGGCGACGCAGTGGTTTGGCTAAGCCCGAACTGCGCTGACTACCTGATAGCTTATTTCGGCACTGCCAAGGCGGGGCTGCGTTTCAGCCCGCTCAACTTTTGGCTGCGGGGGCCGGAACTTCGAGCCGCTCTTGAGCTTGTGCGCCCCGCCTGCATCATCGTGCACCCTGACTACCTCGAGAAGATGACGGAAGTGTCCGACGGCCTGGGAATCGAGCGTCGGTTTGTCTTGGCTGATTCCGAGGCATTGTTGCCGAGGGGATGGGAGCGTTGGGAAAGTCTTTTTGTGGACAGCGACCCCGACGCTGTCTTCGCAAGTGACGAGGATTCGCCTCACGAGATCATTTTCACAAGTGGTACGACCGGCCAAGTCAAAGGCGTGGCGAGAACGCAGCGCCAGAGGATTATGGAAGCAATCGTCTCTGTTATGGTGCAGCCGCAAGGCCGGCGATCTTTCGTCCTGCGGGGGGCACCGCAGTTCCACGTCGGAGGAGGAACCGGTCCGCTTCAAACGCTCTTGCAGGGTGGTAGGACTCGTATCTACAAATTCAACCCAAATCGGGCAGCGGGTCACATAGAACAAGGAATCACACACATCTCTGGCGTTCCTGCCCAGTTCGAGTTGTTGTTCGAATCCGGCGCCCTTAACGGTATCGATACAGGCAAGATCCAGTACTGCGGTATCGGCGGCAATGGTGCAGCTCCTGACCAATTTCTGCGCATACAACAAGCGTTCCCCAATGCGCAACTTGTGCACTTCTACGGCTCGACCGAATCGGGGATGGTCTCCTCGATTAGCGGTGACGAGTTCCACGAGAGATTATCGTCCATAGGCCGGCCCGCACCGGGAGTTGAAGTGCGGATTGTTGACGATCATGGCAACGAATTGGGGCCTGACGAGGTCGGCGAAGTGCAGGTGAAGTCTGAGTTTTTGATGACCGAATACTACGGACGCCCAGACCTCACTTCAGAAGCATTGACTGAGGACGGCTTCCTCATGATGGGAGACCTTGCCCGAATGGATGCGGAGGGATATCTGTACATTGTCGGTCGCAAGAAAGACATGATTATTTCGGGTGGCGAGAATATTTATCCCAAGGAAGTCGAAGACGTCATCACCACTGTCAACGACGTTGCAGAAGTAGCCGTCATTGGCGTACCCGATCCTATCTACGAAGAGCGCGCGCTAGGGATTGTCAAACTATCTGGTCCCATTGCGCGAACCGAGGAAGATGTTCGCCAAGACATCACTGAACGTGTGCGTGAAAGACTCGCCGGCTATAAGGCGCCAAGAGAGGTGCACTTTGTAGACGAGTTTCCGCGCAACGCGCTCGGAAAAATCGACAAGGTCGTTCTCCGCGAACAGTACTCCGGAGTACTGAATGCGCGCTGAAGAACAATCGGAAGCTCTGTTGTCGCAGACTACAGCACCGGTCTCCTGGGAGCATGAAGTCCAGGAGATTGAGGCTAGGCGCAAGCGTGCTCTGAGAATGGGCGGAGAGCAGGCTGTCGAACGTCAGCATGCCAAAGGGAAGTGGGACGTTCGAAAGCGGCTATACAATCTCCTAGACGCCGACTCTTTTGAGGAAGTCGGCGGACTCACTGGAGTGGCCGACGAGTCACAAGGCGAACTAGGTTCAAGCTTCATCCCCTCCAATGTCGTAACTGGTATTGGGCAAATCAACGCGCGAGACGTGGCAGTTGCTGCTGACGATTACACTGTCGGACATGGAACCCCCAATGAGGCCAGTTCTGCCAAACGGACACATATCGAAGAATTGGCTTCCGAGCTGCGGATGCCGTTGATTCGGATTGTGGACATGGCCGGGGCGAGTTTAAAGAGCATTGAAGATCGCGGCTATACCATGTTGCCGGGCGCTAAGTGGGACTGGCTTTCCGTATTGTCTCAAGTGCCTGTTGTTTCCATCGCAAGTGGTCCCAGCCCGGGATTGGGCGCGTGGAGGGTGGCAGCCTCGCACTTCTCTGTTCAGGTGAAGGGCATTGGGCAAGTTTTCGCGGCGGGCCCGCCTATTGTTGCTGCCGGCATGAACCAAATCCTGACAGCAGAGGAACTCGGCGGCTCGGATGTTCATGCTGGACATAGCGGCGTTGTAGACAATTTAGCTATGGATGAGGCAGACGCGCTTCAACAGGCACAAAGATTCCTGTCATATCTACCGCCGAGTGTGCATGATCTTCCCTCGCGGCTGCCGACTCTAGACGATCCAAATCGTCGTGAAGATTCGCTCCTCACTGCGATTCCGAGGAATGTGCGTAAAATCTATAACTCTCGCCGTATTTTCAATGCCGTTTTTGACCGGGACAGCGTATTCGAGATTGGTCGAAACTGGGGAAGATCGAGTGTAGTTGGATTCGCCCGTCTGGACGGCTATCCAGTGGGGTTTATTGGAAATGATCCGAAATTTTACGGCGGTGGCATGGACGACGCGGCGGCTGAGAAACTGACGCGTCATATCGATCTATGCGATACCTTTCACTTGCCTGTAGTTAATTTGGCAGATCAGCCTGGGACTCTAATAGGCCTAGAAGCGGAGAAGCGCGGAACGATCCGGCGCGGCTTACGGGTGCTTGCCGCCGTCGAACAGGCATCGATTCCGTGGTATACGGTGGTCGTCCGCCGCCTGTTTGGGGTGGGAGGCGCTGCGTATGGGCCATCGCGGCGACTGGACAACAGGATCGCCTGGCCTTCTGCGCGTTGGGGGCCCATGCCCATTGAGGGCGGTGTGGATGCTCTATATAAGAGCGATATCGAACAAGCAGTTGATCCTGATGCCCGTCGACGCGAGCTTGAGGAGCAGTTTGCTGCCCTTGGCTCTCCGCTTCGTACAGCGGAGAGGTTCGGAATAAATGACGTTATCGATCCAAGGGACACTCGCCCCATCTTGTGTCGCTGGGTTCGGCGGGCCTACGGAACGCTTGAAGCGGGTGTCCGTGAACGTACCGTCCGTCCGTGACCGTAGTACTGAAGAAAGTTGAGGGAATAGCCCTGTGACAATCGTTGAAGCCGAACTGACGGCTGTTGTGTGGAAGCTGCTCGTACAAGTAGGGGATGCAGTCGACGAAGGTGACGAACTGCTCATCCTGGAATCAATGAAGATGGAGATTCCTGTCGAGGCGGAAAGCCCGGGAATCGTCCACGAGATACATGTCAGCGAGGGAGATGCCGTCAGTCCTGGCGCCCCAGTGGTGACGCTCAGGCCGGGATCAGGCGCATCCCTGTAGAGGAGGGTGACGAGATGTTTTCAAAAGTTCTCATTGCGAATCGTGGAGAGATCGCGGTTCGCATCAATCGAGCGTTGCATGAATTGGGCATAGCCACTGTTGCAGTGCACTCGGAGATCGATGCCGATGCACTTCACGTTCAAGTTGCGGATGAACATGTTTGTATAGGCGGCAACGCCGTTTCGGAAAGCTATCTCAATATCGAGCGGGTTGTAGCAGCAGCGGTAGCTACAGGAGCGGCCGCCATTCACCCTGGGTACGGGCTGCTGGCTGAGAATCCTCTGCTAGTCGACGCGTGCGAGGCGGCTGGAATCACATTTATAGGTCCAGACGCCTCGGCACTGCGTCAGATGGGATCAAAAATCGAAGCCCGGAGTCTCATGGAGCAGGCGGGCGTGCCTATAGTCCCCGGCGTATGGAAGGCGGTGACGGAGAGCGATGAAGTTCTAGCTATCGCCAACGAAATAGGCTTCCCTGTAGTCGTGAAGGCTTCCGGCGGAGGCGGAGGTCGGGGCATGCGTGTCGCACGAACGGCGATGGAGGTGGAAAAGGCGTTCGAGGGTGCAGTCAGCGAAGGTGCAAGATTCTTTGGCGATCCCTCGGTATATGTCGAAAAATACCTGGATGACCCACGCCACATCGAAATCCAGATAATCGGTGATAAGTTCGGAAACCTTGTGCATCTATTCGAGCGCGACTGTTCTGTTCAGCGCCGGCACCAGAAACTGGTTGAAGAATCCCCGGCACCAATTCTTGCAGCTGAAGAAAGAATTGCTATAGGTGACATAGCGATTCGCGCTGCCCGCGCCGTAAATTATCACTCCTTGGGCACCGTGGAGGGGTTATATCAAGATGGCAAATTCTACTTTCTCGAGATGAATACTCGAATTCAAGTCGAACATGGAGTGACCGAGATGGTCACGGGCATAGACCTCGTCAAAGAACAAATTCGGGTAGCTGCGGGGGAGCGACTGTCGTTCGACCAAGATGGAGTTCAAGTCCGGGGTCATGCGATCGAATGCCGCATCAACGCAGAGGACGCAGCAAAATCCTTCCTTCCGCAGCCCGGACGAATCACGCGTTGGATTGAGCCCAAGGCGGACGGGGTAAGGGTCGACAGCGGAGTGTCCACAGGTGCGGAAGTGACACCCTACTACGACCCTCTGTTGGCCAAGCTGATAGCTTGGGCGCCGACCCGGGCCGAGGCGACTGCCCGGATGCTTCGAGCGCTCGAGGACATGGAAATTGAGGGCGTCACAACCCTCTTGGCTTTCCATCAGCGGCTCCTGTCCTCAGAAGAGTGGGCCCACGCCGAGACTTGCAGGAACCTCATCGAGAGTAAGCAGTGGCTGCGGGCGACGGATCGGGCGACGAACTTGGCGCGCGCTTGAGAGGGGATACAGAGGGACCCGGCTAGCTAACCGCGAAATTATTTGATCTGATATCGCAGTCCAAATCCGGTTGCAGTCGAACTGAAATCGTGACAATGGACCCGAAAGAATTGAAGGTGGCACATGAACCAGGAAGAGTCTTTGTTAGAGACAAATCCATCGTATGCTGACAACCACGCCGATGCGCCTGAAGGATTTGCTTTCGAACTGGCAGGGGTTTCCGTCGACCTCGCGACTGAGGGTGGGAAATTATCCATTCTGCAGGACGTGAACTTCGCGATGAAAACTGGGGAAATAGTCGGCATCGTGGGTCGTTCGGGCACAGGGAAGACGACGCTGTTGCGCGTCCTTGGCGGGCTGCTGGCGCCGACTTCGGGCGTAGCCCGGGTCTACGGGCAAGCCATTGACGGGCCTCCGGAAACAGTAGTCACGGTATTTCAGGACTACGGCAACGCCTTACTCCCCTGGCGCACTGTTGCACGCAACGTTGGTTTGGGCCTCGAACGCGCGCTGAGCAAGGCAGAGCGTGAAGCCCGCGTGGAAGAAGCGCTCAGGATGGTCGGCCTGCATACGCGCGGGAACGAGTTCCCGTGGCGCCTTTCGGGTGGAATGCAGCAACGTGTGCAAATTGCCCGGGCACTAGCGATGCGTCCACGTATCCTGCTGATGGACGAGCCGTTCGGTGCGCTTGATGCAATGACCAAGGCTGCACTTCAGGATGAGCTGCTGAAGGTCAAGGAACAAACCGGCGCGACGATTCTTTTCATCACGCATGATATGGACGAGGCCGTCTATCTCAGTGATCGCGTGTTTGTCATCGCCGGGTCCCCCGGGACGCTAACTCTTCAGTACGATGTCGATCTCGCCAGGCCGCGCCACCAAATCAATACACGGGAACTGCCTGCATACCTCGCCGCACGCCATGAACTGGCCTTGGCGCTTGAAGTCGAGTAGTTGGCTGGAGGGCGACATGAAGTTAAACGCGCGAATAAATGTTCCGGGCATTGCAGTTATTTTGTTGCTCGTTGCCGTATGGCAGGTATCCACCGCAACCTTTCTGCGATTCGAGTACCTGCCTTCGCCGATCGGAATCACTAAGGCATTCTCCGAGATGGCCGCACGGGGAGAGATTCTCCTGTATGTGGGGCATACGTTGTCAATCACGCTTCTAGCTGCTGCCATAGCTATCGTCGGGGGCGTCATTCTCGGTTCGGTTATTGCTTTAGTTCCGTTTGTTCGAACTTACACATTGGGCACCGTCAATGTACTTCGCTCGCTTCCAGTGGTTGCGCTCATGCCTATTGCGTTGCTTATATGGGGTCCTGAGCCTAAAACTGAGCTGATAGTTGCGGTATTTTCGGCGTTGTGGCCGATTACAATCAATTCGATTGGAGGAGTTGCGCAGATACACCCAAGGCTTCTTGAAATGGCCCGATCATTTCGGCTGTCAACCGGCGATACTTTCCGAAAAGTGGTTTTTCCAGCGGCGTTGCCATCTATTTTAGTGGGATCAAGGCTGGCAGTCATCCATGCTTTAGTGGTCGTAATTGTTGCTGAGATGTTGATAAATCCCCAGGGAATGGGTGGAAGGCTTTATCGGACGCAAGTTGCTCTGCAGCCTGAACAAATGTGGGTTTGGGTGATTATCTCTGGAATCATTGGCTACCTGCTGAACGTCATCATGATTCGAGGGGTGCGCAAGGCCTTGCCTGGAATTGGAAGCGCAATTGGAGGTGCGTCATGAGCATGACCGTGACCAAGCCACAAGCTGGCGGCCCAGTCGCAGTGAAGAGAACGGGGAACGCTCTGGGCGCTCTTCTGAAGCCGTTCAAAGGAGTACGCGGTCTACTGCTCCTGATCGTCCCTCTAGTTCTTTGGCAGGTCCTTGGAGGACCGGATCCTTTTTCGTTCCCCAAGCCCGAAACGTGGATACCCGCGCTAGCAGAGATGGCAAAATCGGGACAGTTGTGGCCGGCTGTCGAAAGGACTTTGACAACGTTCATACTGTCGTTGATAGTGGCCACCGTGCTGGGCATCTTGGGCGGGATGTTGATTGGATCGAGTAACCTTCTGGATAGAGCGCTCACGCCGTTCCTAGATTTTTTCCGCGCCGTTCCACCGCCGGCCCTGGTGCCGGCTTTGGGTCTGCTTCTGGGCCCTACGCTGCTTTCATCGGTCACTATTGTTGTTTTAGCCATCGTCTGGCCGATCTTATTGAATACTGTGACAGGTATTCGAACGATTCCCGCCGTACGCAAAGAGATGGCCCGGACGCTCGGTCTTACACCGGTCGAACGCTTGGCGAAGGTGATCTTTCCGTCGTTGGGCCCGAACATCATGACCGGTTTGCGAATCAGTGTGTCAATGTCCCTGATTGTGACTCTTGTGACCGACATCATCGGAACTGGGCGTGGGCTGGGGCGGCTTTTAGTGGACCAGCAACAGTATTTTGAATCCGCTGCAGTATGGGCCCTCCTCGTTGTAATCGGCGCTTTTGGGTACCTCATCAATATATTGTTTGGCTTCTTCGAAACCGCTATTTTTAAGAGGTGGCCAGAAGGAGCCCGACCGGTTGGCTAGCCTTCCCTTTTGAGCTGTGTCCTCTTTTCCGGTCAACCTGTCTCCTGAATCCCGGCGAAAAGCGCAGACGAACATACACGGGCTGATTTCTGTCATTGTGTAGCTGCCTCGTTACCCAGTTAACCGGGTCAATCAGGAACAGGTTACAAACCTGCCGGTCCTAGATCGGTGTTGTCGCTCTCCAGCGGCGCTTGGCATAGCAGGGACGCTGACCCTGCTATGCCTTGCCTTGTGGTCAACTGCTGAGAGGCCTGCCATGACTTCTGGTCTAAGCGCATCCTCGCCGTACTAGGACCATCGCGGGCCAGGGTTGCTGGACGTGTAACAGGGCTAGCCTGCGGAGTTTTGACTCGGAATGGAAATCCTGGCGGACGTGGCGATGCACAACTCTAGGAAGATTGGTTGCGGTCTACTATGGTGCAGATCGTGGACTAAGCGGGCGGAGCCAGATCGTTGCGCACCTCAGATCCGCCCACACCGATGCTGGGTTGACCGTTTTCATGCATGCCGGCGCTCGGCTTCGATGCCCTGACTGACGAGGCGTTCTTTCAGCTGGTGCTGGCCACTGGTCGAGCCAACTTCGAAGTCCGACAGTATCGGGTCATCGACGAGCTTGGAATTCCGTTGGTGCATCGCAACACTCACCAAGGCACTCGTACGCTGCAGTAACGAGTACCACGACCTCGTGGCCAAGGCGTGCTTCGTTGAAGCGTTGCCACCACTGGCATCAGTCTGCTGCTTCAAGACGTGACGAGTCTGTGTTTCGAGGCCGAGAAGGAAGACGACTGCAGCAAAGTCAAAATTCGAAGGAACGCCGGGTCGGTCCACCAGCAGGCCGTCGTCGGCCTGCTGGTGGACCGTGCCAATTTTCCCGCTGGCGACATATTCCTTCGATGGAAACAAGACTGAAACCCACAATCGGCCCAGTAATTCCGGCGTTCCAGGCTCGTCAGGCGGCCGCCGACATGGTCGTAGTGGCAGATGCCGGGATGCTCCCGCTCGCGAACCTGCAAGCACTCGATGACGCGGGGCCTTCGCTTCATCGTCGGGTCCCGCCAAACCAAGGCCCCCGTGGCTCCGGCCACCCGTCCGCTCTTCCACCGAACCAGGCGCCATCGGGGGCACCTGACGATCGTCGTCACAGCACTGGCTGTAGCCCGCTATCTCCAGGACCCCGCCGGGTTGAACCTGAAAAATCATCAAGCTCAAGCCCTTACGCGAGGTCACCATTAACGTCGGCGGACACGAACTGACTGCCGAGCCGCAGATTTCAAACTAGGCCGAAATCAGGAGTTATGCTTGCCCGGCTAAAACAGCTTGCGCGCAAAACCTGGCCCGTTGTTGTCAGCTCATGCGACAAGTTCTGTCCGCCCCATCCTCATACCCACGCTGCAGTCGGCCTCAGGGTGAAAGTCGGGAGAATGGTCGCGTCGGCACGGAAGTAGAATGCCAAGGATCTGGCTTTCCGCATGAGCCTCAGGCCTGCGGCTGCCCTGAGTGGTGTTCGTCCCCGGAAGCCGCTGACGTGATAGCGAAGAATCCGAGACCCTAGCCCTCTGCCACGGAACGGGCGGGAGTTAGTTTTGGATCAAGTCGCCCACAACAACAGGCTTATGATGCTGCCCAGGGTAGCATCATAAGCCTGCAACTGTCGTATTTGCGTCACAGATCGGAGACTAACGCTTAGAGCGTTACTTTTGTAGTTTCGGTGCAATCTTCCAGAGCGTGGGAATCACCGCAGCGGCGATCGCAGCCTTGATAATCCCTCCGATGATAAAAGGGTACAGCCCCCACTCAAGGGTCTGCTGGAGACTAGCGCCAAGGGCAACGGCCAACCAAACCATGCCGATGGCGAACGTGACTATCGTTCCGGCCAAGAATGCTAAGGCGGCCCCGACGAACTTCCTATCCCAACTGCGTTGTGAAAGCTTGCCGACAAGATAAGCGGCTGCGATAAAACCTACGATGTAGCCGCCGCTGGGGCCCATGGCAGTCGATAGCCCAGATGAAGCCTCGGAGAAGATTGGTGCCCCGGCGACGCCTGCAGTCCAGTAGAGAACCATAGACAGTGCTCCACGAACTGGGCCGAGCGTCGAGCCTACAAGTAAAACGGCCAAGGTCTGCCCGGTGATGGGTACCGGCCAAATCGGTATAGAAACCTGAGCCAAGACAGCTGTGAGGGCAGTACCACCGACTATGAGAGCCGTGTTAGTGACGGCACTGCTTGGCACAAAAGCATCCGCCAAGACTTGCGGCCGCGGAGTTAGAGTTGAACTCGTCATTCTTTTCTCCAAGTTTCAAGGTTTCGGTTTATCTTTGTGTCGCCATTTGTCGACATCACCGGCGGTATTCAACCGGAATTTGAGCGCTCGGACCTTTGTCCATGGTAATCAAAAATAGAGGCAAACTAGATGATGATTTCGGAATTTTCACTGAGCCGGTGATATCTTCTGGCGTGATAAACGAGCGGTTCGTGGTTCTCGCTTGTATTAGAAGTGTCGATTAGTAACTCGATGATCACGCTGCTGCCGCTCGTTATCCTGCGCAGCACGCGTCCGCGAGCCCACGTCTGCACCCCGCTAAGTAGCGGTTCCCCAGTGGGCAGCATCGACCATTCTGTGTCGATGAATCGGTTTATCCCCGGAGTGGAGAATTTCACGGCGAGCTCACGGTTACTATGCTCAAGAAAATGTACGACTGCACTTTCAGCAGTTTGGAGGCTCTTCCACGTCCGTGAGGCCGCATTGATGGTAAAAATGAGCACAGGTGGACTCGCCGATACCGAATTGACTGATGTAACGGTGAATCCCGTGGGTCCGTCCTCAGTCTCAGCCGTAATGATCGCGACGCCGCCAGGATGGTTCCGAAACAGGTCACGATACTCTTCGGACGTTATTCCGTCCTGCTCCGTGGTTGTCACACTCATGGATCCTCCTTGCTAGGGCTCTATCTGCCGGCGCTTCTTAACCAGAAGCTCCTCGTTCCATCACGGGCGTCTGCCCGTTCATCAGCTGTTGTTGGCGGGTAAGGCGTTGATGTTGGTTTTTCCGAGCGTGCCGGTCATTATCCGACC
>NZ_JBNHHC010000076.1:0-11689 GCF_059091865.1 Arthrobacter sp. B0316-1-20
GAGCCCGAATTTGGCCAGCAGCGTCCGCACCTCGGCGCTGGGCCAGTCCGGCAGCTGGGCTTCGACGGCGGAAGCCAAGGCCGCCGGGCCGTCCAGCAGCCCGCGGGCCTGGTCGATTTCGCCGACGGCGACGCTCGCGCCCAGGGACGCATCGCCGTCGTCCGGCCGGCGGGTTCCGAGCAGCAGCCGCAGCAGCGTGGACTTGCCAGCCCCGTTCGGGCCGGTAATGCCGATCCGGTCTCCGGCGTTGACCTGCACGGATACCGGTCCCAGCAGGAAGTCCCTCTGCCGGACCACTGCCTCGCGCAGCGTCGCCACCACCGAGGAGGAACGCGGCGCGGAACCGATGCTGAACTGCAGCTGCCATTCCTTCCGGGGTTCGGCTACTTCCTCCAGCCGGGCGATCCGGGATTCCATTTGCCGGACCTTCTGCGCCTGCTTCTCGGAGGACTCGGTGTTGGCACGGCGCCGGATCTTGTCGTTGTCCGGCGCCTTGCGCATGGCATTCCGCACGCCCTGCGAGCTCCACTCCCGCTGCGTGCGGGCGCGGGCCACTAGGTCCGCCTTCTTCCCGGTGAATTCCTCGTACTGTTCCCGGGCATGCCGGCGGGCGACGGCACGTTCCTCCAGATAGGCCTCGTAGCCGCCGTCGAACACGGCGATGCTGCGCTGGGCCAGATCCAGCTCAACAATCCGGGTGACACAGCGCGCCAGGAACTCGCGGTCGTGGGACACCAGGACCGCACCCCTGCGCAGCCCGGTCACGAAGTCCTCCAGCCTGGCGAGCCCGTCCAGGTCCAGGTCATTGGTGGGCTCGTCCAGCAGCACCACGTCGAAACGGCTCAGCAGCAGGGCCGCGAGCGCCACCCGCGCGGCCTGCCCGCCGGAGAGTCCGGTCATTAGTTCGTCCCCGGCCAGTTCCAGGCCCAGTTCCGCCAGCACGGCGGGGATGCGGTCCTCCAGATCCGCGGCACCGCTGGCCATCCAGCGGTCAAAGGCCGCCGCATAGGCGTCATCGGCACCCGGAGCCTCCGTGCCGAGCGCCTCTGCTGCGGCTTCCATTGCGGCAGTGGCTTCGGCGGCCCCGGTGCGCCGGCCGATGTACGCGGCGACGGTCTCGCCCGGCACACGCTCATGCTCCTGGGGAAGCCAGCCGACGAACGCGTCGGTAGGCGCCAGCGCGACGGTTCCGGCCAGCGGTTCATCCACGCCGGCCAGCAGCCGCAGGAGAGTGGATTTGCCGGCACCGTTGGATCCGAGGACGCCCACGACATCCCCGGGCGCCACGGTCAGGTTGAGGCCGGAAAACAGGGTGCGGTGCGCGTAGCCGCCGGACAGGTCCTTGGCTACCAGTGTGGCGCTCATGCGCCCGCCCGGACTGCAGCGTCAGCCGCGGCGCCGCCGGCATCATCGGTGGCGAACTGCGTCCGGTGCAGTTCCGCGTAGCGTCCATTGCCGAACAGCAGTTCCGTATGGGTGCCCTGCTCCACTATCTGCCCGTCCTCGATCACCAGGATGCGGTCCGCCGAACGGATGGTGGAGAGCCGGTGGGCGATGACGACGGCGGTGCGGCCTTCCAACGCCTCGGCCAGGGCCGCCTGCACGGCGGCTTCATTCGTGGAGTCCAGCGCCGCGGTCGCTTCATCCAGGATGACCACCCGCGGATGGGCCAGCAGCAGCCGGGCGATGGTCATGCGCTGGCGTTCGCCGCCGGAGAGCCGGTAGCCGCGCTCCCCCACCATGGTGTCCAGGCCGTCCGGCAGCGAGCGGATCAGGCTTTCCAGCCGGGCCCTCCGCAGGGCGTCCCACAACTGGTCGTCGGTGGCGTCCGGGTTGGCCAGCAGTAGGTTCGACTTAATGGTTTCGTGGAACAGGTGCCCGTCCTGGGTGACCATGCCCAGCGTTCCACGCAGCGATTCGAAGGTGACATCGCGGATGTCCGTTCCGGCCAGCCTCACCGACCCGGTGTCCACGTCGTAGAGCCGGGAGAGCAGCTGGGCGATGGTGGACTTGCCCGCGCCGGACGAGCCCACCAGGGCCACGGTCTGGCCCGGTTCGACGCGGAAGGAGATGCCGTGCAGCACCTCTTCCCCACCGCGGGTGTCCAGGGTGGCGACTTCCTCCAGCGAGGCCAGCGAGACCTTTTCCGCCGACGGGTAGGCGAAGCGCACGTCGTCGAATTCGACGGCAACCGGACCGGCGGGAACGGGCGCGGCGTCCGGTTTCTCCTCGATCAGCGGCTTGAGGTCCAGCACCTCGAACACGCGCTCAAAGCTGACCATCGCGCTCATGATTTCCACCCGGGCGTTGGCCAGGTTGGTCAGCGGAGCGTACAGCCGGGTCAGCAGCAGCGCCAGGACGACCACGTCGCCGGTGGCCAGCTGCCCCTCGATGGCGAAGTACCCGCCCATGCCGTAGACCAGGGCAAGGGCCAGCGCCGAAACGAGCATCAGGGCCGTGAAGAAGACCCACTGCATCATCGCGGTCTTCACCCCGATATCGCGGACCCGCTGCGCCCGCAGGGCGAATTCGCGGGACTCGTCCGCAGGACGGCCGAAGAGCTTGACCAGCGTGGCGCCGGGAGCGGAGAAGCGCTCGGTCATTTGCGTGCCCATGGAAGCATTGTGGTCGGCGGCTTCGCGCCGCAGCGCCGCGAGCGTGGCGCCCATGCGGCGGGCCGGCAGCAGGAACAGCGGCAGCATGACCAACGCCAGGACCGTCACCAGCCACGAGGTGCTCAGCATGACAATCAGCGTCAGGACCAGCGTCACCAGGTTGCTGACCACGCCCGAAAGCGTCCCGCTGAACGCAGACTGAGCTCCGATCACATCATTGTTCAGCCGGCTGACGAGGGCACCGGTGCGCGTACGGGTGAAGAACGCGATGGGCATCTTCTGCACGTGGTCGAAGACGGCGGTCCGAAGGTCCAGGATGACGCCCTCGCCGATACCGGAGGACAGCCATCTGGTCACCAGGCTCAGGGCGGCATCGGCGATGGCGACGGCGGCGATCAGCAGGGCCAGCCGGATGACGACGCCGGTGTCCGCGCGGGCGACGATGGCATCAACCACCTGGCCGGCCAGCAGCGGTGTGGCCACCGTCAGGACGGCCGCTCCGACGGAGAGCACCACGAAGAAGATCAGCTTGCCCTTGTACGGCTTGGCGAAGCTGAGAACCCGCATCAGGGTCGCTTTGGAGAATCTCTTGCCGTCCTTTGCGGTGGAGATCCGCCAGAGCGAATTCCAGGCCGCACCTTCCATGCTCATGACAATGCCTTCCAGCTGGTCCTGGCCCGAGACTAGGCGACGCCACCGACCTTATTGATGTTTATCCTCAACGCCGGGGCAGACCGGGGAATTCCGGCACCGGCGCTCGTCCAGCCTACCGCCACCGGCCAGGCAGCCGGTCCCTGGCCGGCACCCTGCCTGTTCAGGCCAGGTCGCTGTTCAGGCCAAGTCGCTGTTCAGGCCAAGTCGCTGTTCAGGTCAAGTCGCTGTTCACCAGCGGCATGACCTCTGTGCCCAGCAGCTCGATGGCTTCCAGCACCCGGGCCTGCGGCACCGAGGAAAAGTCCAGCTGGAAGATCTGCCGATCGTGCCGCAGGTGGGAGTGTGCCAGCAGCACCTTTTCCGCCACCTGTTCGGGGCTGCCGACGAACAGCGCACCGGTGCGGGCGGCCTGCATGTTGTAGGTGACGGCACTGGGCATCGGGAAGCCGCGTTCGGCGGAGATGCGCTTCATTGAATCCAACCAGTACGGCCGGAAGGTTTCCTGAGCGTTCTTCCGGAGCACCAAACCAACCGCGCCCAGCGTTACCGGGAGGGTGCCGGCGTCGTGCCCGGCCTGCGCCGCAGTGCTGCGGTAGACCTGCACGTGCCGTTCAAAGTTGGCTACCGTACCGCCCAGCAGCGCATAGGTGACCGGCTTGCCCAGCCGCGCGGCCCGCTCGGTGGAGGCCATGGTGCCGCCGGTGGCAATCCGGATATCCAGCGTGCCGGAGGCCGGCCGCGGGAGGATCTGCGCGTCCTCCAGCGGTGGCCGGAATTTCCCCTGCCAGGTGACCCGCTCGGCGGCGTCAAGCCGCAGCAGCAGCTCGAGCTTCTCTTCATAAAGTTCGTCGTAATCCTCGAGGCGGGCACCGAACAGCGGATAGGACTCGATGAAGGAGCCGCGGCCGGCCGTCAGCTCGGCCCGCCCGCCGGAGAGCAGATCCAGAGTGGCAAACTGCTGGTAGACCCGCACCGGATCCTCGGTGCTGAGGACCGTGACGGCCGAGCCCACCCGGATGTTCCGGGTCTGCGCCGCCGCAGCCGCCAGAACGGGCACCACCGAAGACACAGCATAGTCAGGACGGTGGTGCTCGCCGGCACCAAAATAGTGCAGGCCCACTTCGTCCGCCAGCCGGGCGCGTTCCAGCAGGTCCGCCAGCCGCTGCTGCGGACTGGTCCGCGCGCCGGAGACCGGGTCGGGGTGGATATCGCCGAAGCTGTAGATGCCGAATTCCATATCCGCGTCAACGTAAATATGCATTTGCATATTTCCAGCTGCCGATTTTTCAGCGGTATGTCTCAGCGCGGATGCTTCAGCTCAGCCACTCCTCCAGCAACTGATTGAACATCGCCGGGTCCTGCAGCGGGATGCCGTGGCCCCGCCCCGGGACGATGAGCAACCGGCTCCCTGGCAGCGCGGCGGCCAGCACTTCGGCGGAACGGCACATGACCGCCCGCTCCTGCTGTCCGGCCACGACGGCAGCTTGGGCCGGAGTCCGGCTCCAGCCCGCCGGGATGCGGAACCCGGCGTTCGCGCGCAGCACGTTTGCCAGCGTCCGCGGACTGATCTGGCTTGAGGTCCTGAAATAGTCCTCGAACAAGTCCGGCCCGATGAACAGCGCCCGCGCTTGGAGCCTCGCGAAGGCGCGCGACCGGGCCAGCGGAGCGGCCAACCTGGCGGCCCTCACGCCCAGTTCCGCCCCGGGCAGCGGCCGGACCAAGGCACTGACCACGATGACCCGCTGGACTAGCCCGGGACGGCGGGACGCCAGGCCCACGGCGATCTGCGCTCCGAGGGAAAAGCCGGCAAAGTTCACCGGACCCCGCCCCCGCTGCTCCACTACGTCTGCGACGGCGTCCGCAGCACCGAAGATGGTGGTGAAGTCCTCCGCCGAACTGAGGCCGTGACCGGGAAGATCAGGCACCAGGATGTGATGGGTACGGCGGAAATACTCCACCTGGTGCTGCCACATCCAGCCGGCGACGCCGCCGCCATGCAGCAGCACCAGCTTGGGGTTTCCCGGATCGCCGTACTCCTCCACGTGCATTCGGCGCGGCCCGGTCAGCTCAGCTGGGGTTCTTCGCGGTGCGGGATGAACCGGACGAACATGGCCTTGTAGCCGGGGGTGTTGGATTCGCGGGCCACGTTCTCCCGGTGCACCAGCGCGTTGGCCTCCGGGAAGTACGCCGCGGCGCAGCCCTTCGCCGTGGGGTAGGACACCAGCCGGAACCTGTCCGCCCGGCGGTCCTGCCCGGCGAAGGTGCTGATGACGTCCACCAGCTCGCGGTCGCGGAAGCCCAGCTCCGCCAGGTCCTCGGGGTGCACCAGGATCACCCGGCGGCCCTCGGAGATGCCGCGGTAGCGGTCATCGAGCCCGTAGAACGTCGTGTTGTACTGGTCATGGCTGCGCATGGTCTGCAGCACCAGGTGCCCTTCCGGCGGCGCCAGGTACTCCAGCGGGCTGACCGTGAACCGGCCGCGGCCGATGTCCGTGGCGAAGGAGCGCGAATCCCGCGGCGGATTCGGCAGCACGAACCCGTTTTTGGTCCGGATCCGGGCGTTGAAGTCCTCGAATCCGGGCAGCACCCGGGAAATGTGGTCCCGGATCACGTCGTAGTCCTCGGCCATGGCCTTCCAGTTCACCGGATGGTCCTCCCCGAGGGCGGCCTGGGCCATCCGGGCAATGATTACCGGCTCGGCCAGCAGATGCTCGGAGACCGGAGTCAGTCGGCCGCGGGTCGAATGCACGCAGGACATCGAATCCTCCACCGACAGGAACTGCGCCCCGCCCGGATGCTTGTCATCCGTATCCGTCCGGCCCAGGGTCGGCAGGATCAGCGAGGTGCGCCCGTGCACCACATGGGAGCGGTTGGGCTTGGTGGAGACGTGAACGGTCAGCCCCACCCGCTTCATCCCGGCTTCCAGCGCCTCGGTATCCGAACACGCCAGCGAGAAGTTCCCGCCCATGGACACGAAGACGTCCACCGCATCGCGCTCGAACGCCTCGACCGTTTCCACCGAATCGTAGCCGTGCTCCCGGGGGGAGGTGATGCCGAACTCTTTGTCCAGCGCGGCCAGCAGCCATTCCTTCGGCTTCTCCCAGATGCCCATCGTCCGGTCGCCCTGGACATTGGAATGCCCGCGCACCGGGCAGGCGCCGGCGCCCGGCTTGCCGAAATTGCCCTGCAGCAGCAGCAGGTTGATGATCTCCTTGATCGTATCCACCGAATGCGGCTGCTGGGTCACCCCCAGCGCCCAGCAGAAGATGGTGGCCCTGGAGGCGGCCAGCATCCCGGCCACCCTGGCGATCTCCAGCCGGGACAGGCCCGTGGCCTTCTCCGTCTCTGCCCAGTCCACGCTCGCCCGCGCAGCCCGGTAGGCCTCAAACCCGTCCGTCTGCGCCTCGATGAAGGCCTTATCCACCACCGAGCCCGGGACGCGTTCCTCTTCCTCCAGCAGCAGATGGCCCAGCGCCTGGAACAGCGCCAGGTCACCGCCCACCTTGATCTGCAGGAACTCATCAGCCAACGGCGTGCCGGACCCCACGACACCGTTGAACGTCTGCGGATCCTTGAAGTTGAACAGCCCGGCTTCCGGCAGCGGATTGACCGCCACGACCTTCCCGCCCGCATCCTTGCACTCCTTGAGCGCGGACAGCATCCGCGGGTGGTTGGTGCCCGGGTTCTGCCCGACGACGAAGATCAGCTCCGCGTCGTGGATGTCCTGCAGCGAGACCGTGCCCTTGCCGATCCCGATCGTCGGATTCAGCGCCGAGCCGGAGGACTCGTGGCACATGTTCGAACAGTCCGGCAGATTGTTGGTACCCACCGACCGGGCGAACAGCTGGTACATGAACGCCGTCTCATTCGCCGTGCGCCCGGAGGTATAGAAGACGCAGCGCTCCGGCGTCGTGGCCCGGATATGCTCCCCGATCAGCTCGAACGCGTCCGTCCAGGAAATCGGCGAGTAGTGCATTTCCCCCTCCCGGATCACCACCGGTTCGGTGATCCGGCCCTGGTTGCCCAGCCAGTACTCGGTCTTCTCCGCCAGCTCCGCAACCGAGTGCCGGGCCCAGAACTCCGGGGTCACCGTCCGCAGCGTGTTTTCCTCCGCCACCGCCTTGGCACCGTTCTCGCAGAACTCCGCGGCCTTGCGCCTGCCGTCCGATTCGGGCCAGGCACACCCCGGGCAGTCGAAGCCGCCGCGCTGGTTCAGCCGCAGCAGCGACTGCGCCGTCCGGGCCACCCCGGCCTGCGCCAGCCCCCGCTCCAGCGCCACCGCCACAGCCTTCACACCGGCCGCGGCCCTCTTCGGCTCATGAACCTCAAGCTCACTCTCGTCAATGTCCGCAACCGGCGCACTCCGCCTCACAAAATCCACGGTTTCCCTCCTGGCTCTGCTGCCTCGAGCACCCGGCAGCGTGACGTGCGGGCGTCGTTGCCCACAACGGGCTGACGGCACCGGCGCCGGCCATGGTGAACCGGCCGCAATGCCGCCGTGACAGTGGTCACTCCCCAAGCCTAGACGCCCGCGGAGACATCCTGGGCCACGCGTTCCGGATGTGAATAAATATTGATGCTGTTCCGCCGGCTGAACCCGGCAACCGTGAGCCCCACCGATTCGGCCAACTCGATAGCCAGCGACGACGGCGCGCTCACCGCCGAGAGCACGGGGATACCCGCCAGATACGCCTTCTGCACCAGCTCGAAGGACGCACGTCCCGATACCTGCAGGACGGTATTGCGCAGCGGAAGCCGGCCCTCACGCAGGGCCCAGCCCACCACCTTGTCCACCGCATTGTGGCGGCCAACATCTTCGCGCAGGCACAGCAGCGTTCCATCCAGCGTGAACAATCCGGCTGCGTGGACCCCGCCGGTGCGGTCGAAAAGTTTCTGCTGCTCGCGCAGCCGGTCCGGCAGGGACAGCAGCACGTCCAGCCGGATCCTGCCGTCGCTGGCGGCAGGCGACGTCCCGGCGTCGTACGTAAAATGCGAGCTCTTGGCGACGGCATCGATGGAGGCGGTGCCGCAGATCCCGCAGGAACTGGACGTATAGACGTGCCGCTCCAGCGACGTTTCCGGCAGTTGAACGTCCGGCGCCAGCCGGGCCTCCACGACGTTGAACGTCTGGCGGCCCTGCTCGTCCTCTCCGGCGCAGAACCGCATGCTGTCCAGCTGGCCGGCGCTCCAGACCACGCCCTCGGACACCAGGAAACCGGCGACGAGGTCGAAATCGTCCCCGGGAGTGCGCATGGTGACGCTGAATGCGGTGCCGTTGATGCGTATCTCCAGGGGCTCCTCCGCGGCCAGCACATCCTCGCGCCGCCGTGGACCGGCCTCCAGGCTCAGCTTGAGCACCTTCCGGCGCTGGGTGACCCTGCCCATTTGACCTCCATATCCACAACCGTCCCTACCAGAGTAGGGCCTACCACGGCAGCTCGATGGTGCGCAGGGCCTGGTCCCGGATGCAGCCTTCCGCCGGAATGATCATGACCCCGTGGGCATCGGCCAGTCCGCGCAGCATTCCGGAGTGGGTGTACTGCGCCGGGACGGCCCGGCCTTCCTCCAGCCAATACGGCACCAGCCGGCTCCTGCCCGGCATCGGGTCGAAGTCCATGCCCGCCAGCACGGTGCCTAGCCACGGTTCGGCGGCGCCGCGCAGGCCGGCGAGCAGCGGCTGCACTACCGTCAGGCAGGCCATCATGGCGGCCAGCGGATTGCCGGGCAGCCCCACCAGGAACCGCCCGTCGCCCAGGCGGGCGAGCAGCGTCGGATGGCCTGGACGCATCGCGATGCTGTGGATCAGGAACTCCCCGTCCAGCAGTTCCACCGCCCGGCGGATATGGTCCGCGGAGGATGTGCCGGTCCCGCCGGTGGTGATCACCACGTCGCTGTAGGCGCGGGTGATCGCGGTCTCGTCGGCGGCTTCCGAGCCCAGGGCGCTGACGACGTCGTCCAGCATGTCCGGCGCGCGCCGCACCGTATCCACGTGCCCGCCCATCATGCCCACCAGCGCGGGCAGCTGCGGGCCGAAGGTATCCCGGACCTGGCCCGGCTTCGGCAGCCCGGCCTCGATCACCTCGTCCCCGGTCAGCAGCAGGGACACCCGCGGCGCGCGAAGGACCGGCAGTGTGTCGTGGCCGCAGACGGCGGCCAGGGCGATGTGCGCCGGGTTCAGGACTTTTCCGGCGCTGATGGTGAGCTCGCCGGGCCGCGCTTCCTCCGCGGCAGGACGGATGTGCTGGCCCTCGTGCGGCTCGTCCGGGGCGGCACGTGAATTGCGGTGCAGGATGCTGCGCCCGCCCTCGGTTTCGGTGTAACCATGTTCGGAGCGCAGCACGCCGGTGGTGCCTTCGGGAATGGCCCCGCCGGTCAGGATGGCGACGGCCTGTCCCGGCTCCAGCCGCTCGACCGCCGACTCATGGGCTTCCCAGGGCAGGGCCTCCGGCTTGGGTTCCAGGACGGCCCACGGCCCGTCCCCGGCTACCGCCCAGCCATCCATGGCGGAGGAGGAATAGTGGGGAATGCCCTGCAGTGCGGTGATGTCGGATGCCAGGGTCTGCCCCAGCGCCTGGGCCAGCGGCACCGTCTGGAAGGGCAGCGGTCCGGCGGCGCGGTACGCCGTGCGGTAGGCCTCGGCCCACGGCATGTCCACAATCGTTGCGTCCGTGCTCCTCCCCCCGGCGGCCGGAGTCACGGCCTGGTTCCCCATCACTGACCGTCGCCTTTGCACAGTCGGCTGGCGACTGCGCTGGCCGAGCGCATGGCCACGGCCTCCGAGGCCTGCCCGCTGCCGGCCGCCAGTCCGGCTGCATACCCGACGATGAAGGTGGTCAGCGGCGCGGCAGGCCGGACGACGGCGTGCGCGGCTTCCCCAGCCAGGCCAAGGACGGCGTCGATGTCGATCGTCGTTTCTTCCAGCTCGAGGGCCGCGAGCAGCTCGGCGACCCAGGATTCAAGGATCTCCTGCTGGCTGATCTCCTGCTGTGCCGGTTCCTGCGCTCCGGCATCGCCGGTCCTCGCCGGCGCTTCGGGATTCTCCGCCACGGGGGGCCTCCTTCGGTAGCTTCGCCTGCCGGCCTGCTCCGGCCACGGCTACGGGCGCGCAATACCGAAGTGTTCCGCGTCCGCCCATGTGTCCACATCGCCGGTTGCACCGGACGCGAAGTGGCACTCGTATACCTGCACCCTAGCAAGCAGCTTCAAGACTGACATCCCGGCCAGGCCCTTGCCCCCGGCGGCGGGATCACGGGCGGCGGCTTCAGTGAGGCAGCGGGCCAGGGCGTCAGTGGCGATGCAGGACGCGAGCGGCTGTGCCTTCCCGGCAGCATCCACCGGCATCCACAGCTCCGCCTCCGGGTGCCGGAGTGCAGCGTCCAGCAGCCGTGCGGGCAGATCGCCGAGCAGCGGCATATCGCAGGCGAGAAGCAGGGTATAAGGGGGAAGGTCCCGGCCGGGCACGCGCAGCGCCGCTGCGCCGGCACCGATTCCGGCCGCCGGTCCGGCGAAGGGCGGGTCCTCCCGGGTCAGCACCGTGGGCGGCAAACGGGTGACGTCCGGGTTCCCGCCGGACAAGGTGGACAGCTGCGCCCCGATCTCCCCGGCGAGCTCCGGCGGACCGACGACGGCGACCCCAGCCGCCCGGCGCACACTGTCCAAGGCGCGACTCAGGAGGGTGGCGCCGTCGTACTTTAACAGCGCCTTCGGCACTCCGCCCAGCCGCGAGGACCGGCCGCCGGCCAGCACAATGGCGTCAAAGTCAGGCATGGGAAGCAGCCGTCGCCGCGAAGCCGGACACAGTCACGCGGCCGGGAAGGATTCCAGGAATTCACCCCACTGCGGCGCCGGACGTTCCAGTTCACGGATCCGCCAGTGGGTTCCGCGCGGGGGCTTGGGAACGATGCGCAGCGACCAGCCCAGCTGGGCCAAGGTGAGATCGCCCTTGAGGTTGTTGCAGCGCAGGCAGCAGGCCACCAGGTTTTCCCAGCTGTCCGCACCGCCCCGGGACTTCGGCACCACGTGGTCGATGGTATTGGCATTCTTGCCGCAGTAGGCGCACAGGTGGTTGTCCCGGCGGAGGACGCCGCGGCGGGTCACGGCAGCGCCTTCCTGGTAGGGAACCTTGACGTAACGGTTCAGCAGGATGACCGACGGCCGGTTGAGGATAGTGGTAGGACTGACCACAGGGTCGTCATCTTCAGCGATGACGCTCGCTTTTCCGGCCAGCACAAGCACCAGCGCCCGGCGGAAGGTCACGACCGCCAGCGGTTCATATCCAGCATTCAGAACGAGAGTGCGCATGCACATTCCTCTTAGCCTGATCATGCCTGCAGGCCCCGGCTACCCGAGAACACAGACGTGGTACTTCGGATGTTGATAGTTAGGGTATGCCCGGAAAGTTGAGATTCCCTAATTCTCGC
>NZ_JBNHHC010000077.1:0-11499 GCF_059091865.1 Arthrobacter sp. B0316-1-20
TGAGCATGCCGTCAACACTAGTGTTGACAGATTTTACGTAACCGCGCATGGACGTGTCGCCGCCCTCTCCATCCCGCCCCACGTACACGTCGAATGCGACGGTATGCGGTTCCGTCTGCTCGTACATCGCGGCAACTAACTGGTTATAGCGGTCGACGACCACCGATCGGCGCAGCTTCATGCTCCGTGTCAGTTCCCCGTCATCGACCGTAAGTGGTTTCGGCAGAATTCCCAGCAGGCTCACGCGTTGTGTGCTCGGCAGGGTCTTGTTCAGCTTCTCGATCTCGCCGGAGATGAGCGCGACGACATCCTCGTCGACGATGAGCTCCGAGTAGGATGCGTTGCGGCGGAGACTGTCATCGAGTCGTCGGCGTACGGCCTCGTCGTTCACTTGAACGATCGCGCCGATACGGGAATCGTTGCCGTGCCCACCGATGAGAATGAAGTTGGAGAAGTATGGACTGCTCATCGCGCTGATTTCGATTGGCTGTGGGGCGAAGGATTCTCCATTGGGCAGACGCTGGATGTTGGTGATCCGGTCCAAGATGTGCAGCGCTCCCTTGTCCATGACGCCGGCGTCCCCACTGCGCAGCCAGCCGTCCTCGGTTACGTCGAGCTCCTTGCCGCCCCAGTAGCCCGCGCACCGCACCCCGCCATGCACCTGCACCTCCCCGTCTGGCGAGGTGCGGACCTGGATCGGCTCGGTGCCATAGGCTGTCGGAAGCGCCGCCCCGACGCTCTCCGAGGGGTGCTCGTCACGCGTCGCGGTGAAGATGCCCATTTCGGCCAGACCGTAGACGTTTCGAATCGGCAGACCGAGGAGCTTGAAGAACTCCAGCACCTCTCCTGCAAGGGAGCCGCCGGCTGTAATGCACCCCTTGACATGCTCGAGGCCCAATTCTTTGCGGATCGTATCGCGCCGGAGAACAATCTCCGCATCATTGGAGAGCAAATCGGCGGGAACCGTAGCGCGCAGTTCCTCCCATTGGCGGGGGCCGAGGTACTTCATGGACGCTTCAGAAGTGATGAACTCCTCGGCTGCCTTATTGGGCGCCGAGCTGAAGGCAACTTCCAGGGGAGCGGCGGCACCCAAAGTCAGCCCGTTGAACTGCTCCACGGAGAAAGCGGCCGGAAGGTAGCTAAGGTACTTCGCGAACGGTTGTGCGTCATAGACATACCGGTAGCGGGCTGCGTTATCGAGCATGTAGGCATTGGTCCCCAGTACGCCCTTGGAAACGCCGGTCGTCCCGGACGTCAGAATCACGCACGAAACATCATTGATGTCTCCCGCATCGATCGACTCCTCCACGGCGCTCGGGTTGACTGCGAGATACTCCACGCCGAGGCGACGAAGATCGCTCAGTGTCATGACTCTTGGGTCATCAACCACGGGATCGGTGCCCCACTGGATGACGCGTTGCACCGAGAGCGTATCTGAGGCTTCAAGGAGCCGGTCGGTTGCGCCGGCGGTTCCGCTGAAGGCAATCGATGCCGGGTAGCTAGCCAGGGTCACCCGCATCTCCGGAGCGCTCATGGTCTCGAACAGAGGGAAGGCGGTAAGGCCAGTCGCCTGGAGTGCGTATTCGACGATGAAATGGTCGGGTGAGTTCTTGCCGATCGCGAAACCGAACTGATCTGGCTGACGAAGTGCTAGGCGCGACTGCAGGGCGAAGACGCCGGCGGCGATTTCGG
Source organism: Arthrobacter sp. B0316-1-20 (assembly GCF_059091865.1). NCBI lineage: Bacteria > Bacillati > Actinomycetota > Actinomycetes > Micrococcales > Micrococcaceae > Arthrobacter > Arthrobacter sp. B0316-1-20. The sequence goes on from NZ_JBNHHC010000077.1 coordinate 1,693, forward strand.
TGACCGCCTCATACACCTGGCCCCATGTTCGCGTCGTCCAGGCGCCACGCGGCGCGATGGTGCGGTATGCGATTTTGTCGCCGTGCTGTTGGGCGTTGCGGCGCACAAGTTGAGGCAGGGTCGTCAGGACTCGTCCGGACGCGTCGGTGAAGGGGGCGGCCAGGACAGGGGGGGCTTCAGTAACGGTGGCATTCGACATGGTGACTCCAGGGGTGGACGTTGCATTTCTCCGATTGTGGCGTGCGTCAAACTGTTGCGTCAACATTTATGTTGATAAGTTGGTTTAATGAGGACTATTTGGTGTGCTGAGGGGTTGTTCGAACCGTCGTCCGGGCTGATTGCCTATCTTGAGCGCTGGCCAGCCACCGAGGCCGATCCCGTGCGCATTATGACAGGGGTGAGGCGCGCCCCGCTGCCCGAGGCGGTCACTGAGAATGAACACGTCAGGCTGGCCAGCGTCCTGCCAGGCCGAGGCTTGGGACGCTTGCCTGTGGAACATGTACGCAGCAGTTACTGGGAGATCTGTGCGTCCATTAGGAACGGGGACATCCCCGTCGACGCCGTTGTCGTCTGCGCGACTTCGATGGGATCCCACTTCGATCTCGGCGTAATTAACGGATATCTGCAACTGTTGATTGATGCGGCGGAGGTGGTGGTGGTCGAGGAGGTTGTCGATCTTCCGCTGATGAGAGGGGCCGCAAAAGCGCATCGCGCCGACCTGGTTGTCGCGGCTGGTGCTGCGGGAGACCATGTTCCGTTAAGCGGTGAACCCGATGCGGCGAGCAGGGCGATCGCCCGGAATGCGTGCCAGGCGATCGGCGGGGAAGTTCGTTCCTTGGCGCTGGGTGTAGGGCGGGTGGCCGACGCTATCGCCGAAGTCCTCGAGCCGCCGCGGGAGCTTTCCATTGTTACCGGCGCGATCACCGATAACACGTGGACGCTGGCGCAGCGCGGGGTACTTTCGAAGACCGCGCCAATCAGGGCAATGTCGGTCGTGGCCTCCCCGGACGCGACCAGCTGGGCGGCAACGGATCACCGAATCAGGCTGCTTCCCTCGACGATCGTCCACTCCCCGAGCTGGCTTGCCGATCAGCGGGGTTTCACCGTGGTGCTGGGCGGACTCCAGATCGATGTTCGGGGAAACGTCAACGCCGAACGCATCGGCGAACGGCAGGTCTCCGGTCTCGGTGGCGCGCCCGATTTCGCCGCGGGCGCACATGCCGCCCCAGAAGGTCGGGTCGTGATCGCCATGTCGGCGAGGTCGCCGACTGGAACTTCCAACCTGGTCGAGCGAGTCAGTGCCACGACGGTGCAGGGTTCTTTCGTCGACGCCGTCGCCACCGAGTTCGGCATCGCGACACGTGATGGCAGTGACTCTCAATGGCTGGAGGATTTGGAACGAATCTTCCCGGCTGCCAGCGCGAGGATGCTCCCAAATGACAGTGCTCGGGCTAAGACAATGCGGTGAGCGCCTGCGCGCGGTTGGCTCGACAAGACTGAGCTGCTTCAGGCATTGCCGCCGAACCGCTGAATCCAAGAGGCAGCGTGCAACTGGGCGAGGGGAGCCGAGCGGGTCCCGGCTGACGTGTGGCGATCGCGATACTGATCCAGTGTCCGTTGGCCGCGGTGCAGGGCCTCTGGTCTGAACAGCGCGGCGAGACTAGAAACCGGTGGGCCGGGGGTCGTCGCGTTCGCGTCGGGCAGGGAGGCGGCAAAGGAGTGCGTGGGCCATGGGGGACCCGTGTCCATGGACGAGGCGTGGAGCGTGTCGCTGCCGCCGCTCTGCCAGGTGGGTGTCCGGCGCTCCCCGGATCCGGAACTCGTCTCCATGGGGCCTGGGTATGAGCCTAGTCAACAATAGTGTTGACAGGTGCTTTGGCATGACATACCGTCGAAAACGACGCTGGCGTAGAGGAATCGCTGCGACCGAAGAGACCTGGAGAAGCACGTGGAATTCACACCTTTCCCGCATCAGAGCACCAAGCCAGACCTGCGTGAGCTTGTGGCGAGCATCTGTGAGAAGTTCGACGAGAGCTACTGGGACAGCTGCGATCTGGACAAACGATTCCCCGAGGAGTTCTTCGCCGCCTTTGCCGAGGCCGGTTTGCTTGGCATCACGATCCCTGAGGAGTACGGCGGCGGTGGTGGAACCCTTAGCGACCAGGTCGCCGTCCTTGAGGAACTCGCGGCAAGTGGCGGTGCGATTAACGCCTGCTCGTCCGTGCACATCCCGCTGCTGTGCATTCCCGCGTTGCTGAAGTTCGGCACCGAGGAGCAGAAACGGTCTTACCTTCCGCGCATCGCTTCGGGCGATCTGTTTGTCACATTCGGCGTGACCGAGCCGGACGCGGGTACGGATACGACGAGCATCCAGACCCGCGCGACGAAGACCGAGGGCGGGTACCTCATCTCGGGCACTAAGGTCTGGAATTCGGGAGCTTTGCGCGGGGACAAGGTTCTGCTGCTGGCCCGCACGTCGACCCCGAATGCAGAGGAGCGGAAGGCCTCCGGTCTGACGCTCTTCCTGACGGACCTTAATTCCCCGAACATCGACATCCGCGCGATCCCGAAGATCGGTCGCAACGCGGTAGCCTCCGCCGAGCTATTCCTGCAGGATCATTTCGTGCGTGATGAGGACATCATCGGGGAAGTAGGCCGGGGGTTCTACCATCTGCTTCACAGCCTCAATGGGGAACGTCTCTACCTCTCCGCCGAGGCGTTGGGTGTTGGGCGTTGGGCCATCAAAGCGGCCTCACAATACGGTCGTGAGCGGGTCGTCTTCGATCGGCCCATCGGGATGAATCAAGCCGTCCAGCATCCTCTGGCCCACAACTACCTCCAACTGCTGGCCGCGGGCCAGGTCGTGTACCAGGCTGTCGAGGACTATGAGCGCCTCGGGGGGGCCGAAGTAGGGACCCTGGCTAACGCGGCCAAGTACCTCGCGACCGAGGCGGCTTTCAGTGCGACAGACTCCAGCATGCAAGTGTTTGGCGGCTATTCCTTCGCCAGGGAGTACCACATTGGTCGCCACTGGATCGAATCACGACTGCAACGCATCGCCCCGGTCAACAACCAAATGATCCTCAACTTCATCGCAGAACGGTCGCTGGGGCTCCCCAGGAGCTACTGACGGGCGAATCCACACCGCCGCGGGGCTTCCTTGCCGGGATCAGGATCCTCAAGGTCTCTGCACGAGCTGTACTGACCCTGACCGGGTTCTTTTGACACGGGGGCCTCGGGGTCGAGTTGAAGCGGTCTCATTCTTCAGCTCGACCCCCAGGGGGTCTCCTATATCCCTCGGTCATGCCCGGACGACCCCGATCGGCAGGTTGGACCACGGTCCGGCGCATCGAGTCCGGGGGACGGTGGCCGAGGTGGCCGCAGCGATGGGTGTCGCGCACCACGGCATGGCGGTGGTGGTGCCCGTAGCGCGAACGAAGCCAGGACGGTCCGCGGGACCGACCCCAGCGTGGCCGACACCACGACACCTGGCCTGGAGACTCGGGACGGATCCTGCGGGATCCAGCGCAGATGCCGATGCTGCGCGAGCCGGACCCGCCCACCGGCCACCCCATCCGCGCCTCGCGTGGTGCGGCGAACCGCTACGAGCACGATCAACCAAGTGCCCGGCCGCCGCCGGGCGGGGAGAGGATGCGTACATGAGTTCTGTGACGCAGGTGCGGAGTGCGCCGGAAGAGTTCTACCCGGAGGAGCGACCCGTCCACCAGGTCCGGGTCGACGGGTTCTTCATCGACGAGCATCCTGTGACGGTCGCCGAGTTTCGGCGGTTCGTCAAGGACACCGGCTACATCACGACCGCGGAAACGCAACCCCGGGCGGAGGATTATCCCGGGGCCGATCCGGAACTGCTCGTGCCGGGTTCGCTGGTGTTCGTCGCGCCGTCCGGACCGGTACCGCTCGACGACTACCGCAGGTGGTGGACATGGATGCCCGGAGCGAACTGGCGTCGTCCCGAGGGCCCCAGCAGCAATCTGTCAGGACGTGAGCGGCATCCGGTGACGCACGTGTCGTACTTCGATGCGCTCGTCTATGCCCAATGGGCGGGAAAAGATCTTCCCACGGAAGCGGAGTGGGAGTTCGCCGCGCGTGGTGGGCTGGACAGAGCGCGGTTTGTCTGGGGTGACGAGTTCGTTCCCGGCGGTCACCTTCGTGCGAACACATGGCAAGGGCGCTTCCCGTGGGAGAACACAGCCGAGGACGGATTCCTCGGGACGTCTCCGATCGGTGCTTTCCGCCCGAACAGATACGGTTTGGTCGACATGGCAGGAAACGTGTCGGAGTGGACCGCCGACTTTTTCACGGCCCATCACGGTGCAGACGGTCGTGAGACGGCACCGGCTCATGCGTGCTGTAGACCGGCCAATCCGCGTACTAGTGCTGACGGCGAGCCGGGGTCGTATCCATATAAGGTCATCAAGGGCGGTTCACACCTATGCGCACCGAACTACTGTCTTCGCTATCGTCCGGCGGCACGACAGGCAGAGAGTGTGGAAACCTCTACATGCCACATCGGTTTCCGCTGTATCGTTCGTCCGTAATCGGAGTGGATGGCGGGCCGAGCTATTCAGCACCTTTCGCCTTATGGCGACCGAGCCCGAGTGTGGGTGTCTGGCGTAGGACGGCCGGTCGGGCGGTCATCGCCTGGGACCGTGGGCCATGATTCCGTCCCACGTGGACACTGCCCTTAGTGGGATCGACTTCGAGCACTGCATCGTCGTCGAACGCCGAGGCAGCCGTGACCATATCGCGGTCTTGACCAGCGGAAGGCCGGTCGAGGACGTCGGCGCACTCGCCGACGCGCTCGAACGAGCATTGCGCATTTAAACCGCTCTATGTTTCGTCGACACCCTCCCGCCGGGTGATGGACTTCTTCACGATCGGCGCAGCTTCCAGAACCGATGACCGCCCGACTTTGCATAGGAGAACCGTGCATACCCTCTCTCAGTCCTTCACTTCATCTCGTTCAAGACCCCAGGTCGTCGCCCTCCTCACCGAGGAGATCCATGCGCTGGACGCAGAGTGCGGCAAGAAGATCTCGGTGGCCAGCATCATGCCGAAGCCGCTAAGCCCCGACCGCGGAGAGCTGACGCGAAGCATGAAACCGCCCCGGGTGGAGGTTCTTCGTCGGTACGAACCCCTCGTCGAGGCCATGTACCACTCGGTGGAACCGGTGGTGTCGTTCGATCTCTACGTCGGCCGCGACTACGAAGGATCGGCCCGGCCATTCCGTACCCGCGCCGCAATTGACTGATCACCCCGCGCGGGGAGAGATGGGGACGACTCCCAAGACGCGCCCCGTCGAGGGCGGTGCCCGTGTCGTTGCTCTGTTGGTGCTCGCGCTGTGCACGACGGTCGCCCAGGGCCTCGCTCGCTTCTCGTTCGGACCTCTGCTTCCCGCGATGCGCGGAGAAGTCATCCCTTCATACACGGCGAGCGGTATTCTGGCGACTACGCACATGCTCGGATACCTGGTGGGAGCGCTCCTCAGTCTTCGAGTATCGAAGCGGATCGCTGCTTCACGAGTCGTCCAGTGTGGTCTGGGAAGCACGATTCTCGGGCTCGCGTGTCTCACCTTCAGTAGCGGGCCGGCGGTCGCCGGCGCCGGTTTGTTTTTCACCGGCGTTGGCGGCGCGCTCGTGTGGCTTCCCGCGCCGGGTCTCGCGGCCGCTGTATACCGTCGAAATCCCGGCCGTGGCATAGGCATCGTGGCGAGCAGTATGGGACTGGGTATTGCCCTCGGTAGTGTGTTGCCCGCCCTGTCGGACGCAGTGGGCGGTTGGCGAGGCGTCTGGGGGGTGGAAACCGCCATCGCAGTTGTGGTGCTGGTTGCCGCATACCGCCTGCTTAAGATACCGGGGGAACCTCAGCGCTCGTCGGACAAGAAGGACGCCCGTTGGCGTCCAGATTCGCGGTGGTGGGGTACGACAATCGCCTTCTCGTCCTTCAGTTTCGGCACTGTCACCTGCCTAACGTTCTTTGTTGCAGCGCTGATGGATTCAGGCACATCAACCTGGGTGGCGAATTTGTTGTACGGGCTCATCGGTATCTCAATGATCTGCGGGGGCGTGGTTGCCGAAACCATTTCCCGATTGGCGGGCCGAGTGCCGACTCTGGTCGGCCAATGTGTCTGCGCTGCCGGGGCAGTGATGCTCGCGACTACCGCTTACCTACCATTCGCAGTGGTCATGGCTATCGTTCTCGGAACGAGTATGTCGGGAACCGCTGCGGTCATATCGGCCGACCTGAACGACAGATATTCGCAGGCGCAAATGACGGCTGCTTTCAGTCTGATGTTCATTCCGGCCGGGATCGGCCAGATCTTGGGTCCCGTCACCGGTGGCTGGGCCCGGGACTTGACCGGAGATCCCTTCACCGCGCTGGTCGTTGCCGGGTCGGTCATGGCCGTCGGCAGCGTGGTTTTGCTGATGCAGGCACTCTGGTCTGCCAGGACGCCTGGCGCGTGCCTTCACGGCGCAACTCCTGACCTACGTGAGGAGAACCTCTGAAGATCATGGCGGCGAATCTAGCGGTGCAACTGGCGGTAGGCCCACTCCGTGGCCAGGGTCCGGTTGAAGCGCTCCACCTTGCCGTTCTGTCACGCGCAGTGCGGCTTGATGAACTTTTGCACCGCACCGAGCCCGGCACAGGCCAGCTGGAACGCCGTGGAGTGGCGGTAGGAGAACGCGTTATCCGTGATCACCCGCTCGATCTGGGTAATCCCCTTTCCCGCGAAGTAGGCCGCCGCCCGGGTGAGGAACCCCGCGCAGGTGGCGCCCTTCTCATCGGACAGCACCTCGGAGTACGCCAGCCGCGAGGTGGTCATCGACCAACGAGTGCACGCAGTCGTAGCCGGGCCTGGCCGCTTCTGGGCCCAGGTCCTGCCCATCATGCGGCCATGGGCCCGCCAGCCACCCCCATCCGGGATCCGGCCCAGCTTCTTCACCCAGGCCGCCGGGCCGCGGGCCAGGCTCTCCCGTCGTGCCCTGCGCTGGGCGCTAGATGCGCTGGTCGTGCAACATCTGACCGTGGCCCGCGTTGCCGAAGCATTGGGGGTGTGGTGGAACACCGCCAATGACGCGGTGCTGGCCGAAGGTAAGCGCTTCCTGATCGACGACACCGCCTGGTTCACCGGGGTCACCGCGATCGGGCGGACGAACATGTGTGCCACCACACCCGGTGCGGGGACAAGTACTTCACCGTGATTCATCGACTTGACCCCGCTGCGGGCCGGAACCGGGCCGGCGAGGCTTGTTGGACATGCTCGAGGGTCGCGCCAAAAAGGCCTTCAAACAGTGGCTGGCCGAGCGTGACCAGGGATGGCGGGACAACGTCGAGGGGTGGCCATGGATGGGTTCTCCGGGTTCAAGACCGCCGTCACCAAGGAGATCCTCGAGGCGACCGCGGTGATGGATCCGTTCCACGTGGCCCGCCTGGTCGGCGATGCCTTGGCATGGTGCCGGCGCCGAGTCCAGCATCGACCCGCTCTACAAAGCCCGGCGCATACTGCTGACCGGGGCCGATCTGCTCACTGACAAGCAGTACTCACGCATTCAGGACGTCTTCAATGACGACGACCACGTAGAGGTGGAAGCCACTTGGATGTTCTACCAGCACGTGGTCGCTGCTTAACGGCACCCCGACCGGGTGAAGGGCAAGGCGATGATGTAGAAGCTGATCACCAAGCTGGGCTGGGCCGTGCCGACGAAGCTCACCGAACCGGCGGGCCTGGGACGGGCGTTGAAGAAGCGGACGGCGGACATCTTGGCCCACTTCGACCGCTCTGGCCCCTCCGGCGGACCCACCGAAGCCATCAACGGCCGACTCGAGAACCTGCGAGGCTCCGCTTTGAGGTTCCGGAAGCTCACGAACCACATCGCCCGATCACTGATGGAATCCGGCGGATTCAGACCCCGGGTACACCTTGGATTGTGAAGAGCCAGAAAACCTCAATATTGCACTAATTGATGTCTGAAGATGCTCGTGCGGCATGCCACCGACTGAGATCCTCTCCCGCTCCGAAAGCGCTTTCAACACAACTGTTGACATCGTGATCTGCGTCGCATAGGTTCTCAAACATCCCCAATACAAAGGAGTCAAGAATGGGACGTGTAGACGGCAAGGTTGCATTCATCACCGGTGCGGCCCGTAGCCAGGGCCGCTCGCATGCGGTGCGTCTGGCGGAGGAGGGTGCCGACATCGTTGCGGTGGACATCTGCCAGCAGATCGACACCGTGCCTTACCCTTTGGCAACGGCGGAGGATCTGGCTGAGACGGCGCGGCTGGTCGAGCAGCACGGGCGGCGTGCCGTAACTGTGGAAGCGGATGTCCGTGACGAGGCCGCGATGCAGGACGCCGTACGCGCGGGTCTCGAGACATTCGGTCACATCGACATCGTCTCGGCCAATGCAGGTATCTGGAGCGTGAACCGGACGTGGGAGCTGACTCAGCAACAGTGGGACGACATGATCGACGTCAATCTCACCGGCGTGTGGCAGACGGTAAAGGCCGTGGTGCCGTCGATGATTGAAGCTGGCAACGGCGGCTCAATCATCATCACCAGCTCCAACGGTGGGGTGATGGGTTTCGAAAATCTCGCTCACTACGTTGCTGCCAAGCACGGGGTGGTGGGTTTGACGCGCACCATGGCCAATGAGTTGGGTCGCCACAACATTCGGGTTAACAATCTGCAGCCCACTGCGGTCAACACCAACATGATCCACCATGAGGGTGTGTACAAGCTGTTCTTCCCGGCGGAGCCTAATCCGTCCCGGGAGCAGTTCGCTTCTGCCTTCCAGTCCCTCAATACGATGCCGGTGCCGTGGGTGGAACCGGAAGATATTTCCAACGCCCTGCTCTGGCTCGCGTCCGACGAAGCTCGCTACGTCACCGGTGTTTCCCTGCCGGTCGACGCCGGCTTCCTCGGCAAGGTCGGCGCCAGTTAACCCGTGCAGCGGTGCGCCGTCTCGTCCTGTACGTCGGCGCACCGCTGCGACGCTCGTCTCCTGTCGCGGTACGACCGGACTGCGGATCTGCGTTAAATCGCCAACCCCACCGCACGACTTTCTACGGCTACACCGCCGAGATCCCCTCCGAGGACCATCATGGACACAAAAACTCAACTCGCCGACAACGTCGACCCGTCAAGCCACGATTCATCCACGGAATACTACGATACGCGCTGTACGGAGCACTAGCTCTGATCATCGCCGAGGCATTCTTCCCCGCCGCGCCGCTCCTCAGCACATTCGCCGTGTTCGCGTTGGCATTCGTCACCAGGCCCTTGGGTGCCTTCTTCATCTGGGGGCCGATCGGCGATCGCATTGGCCGTAAGCGGGGTGGTGATGACCAGCAGTCGGGCGGCGGCCAGGGCGCCGAAGACGGCGGCCATGACCACGAGGGCCGGCCCGCGGGCGTCCAGGGGGGTGTCCCTATGTTCTTCGTCAAGCGACGGGGGCGCTTTTCTTTGCCGCGGTGGTCGGGGGTTTTGGGCAGCGGGTTCCGGCCGGCCGGCGTGGGCCGCCGGCTGGGTGCCTGTCTTCTTAGGCCGCCTGGGTCTGGGGCGCCTCGTAAAGCGCGCCGTCGCGCAGCATGGCGAACAGGACGTCGCAGCGGCGTCTGGCGAGGGCGATCAGGGCCTGGTTGTGCCGTTTGCCCTCGGCTCTTTTGCGGTCGTAGTAGGCCCGGGAGACGGGGTCTTTCAGAGCCGCGAACGCGGAGAGGAACAGGGCGCGTTTGAGGATCTTGTTGCCCTTTTTGGAGGGGTGGTCGCCGCGGATCGAGGTTCCC
>NZ_JBNHHC010000078.1:0-11175 GCF_059091865.1 Arthrobacter sp. B0316-1-20
GTGTGAAGCGGGCGGTCAACGCCCACAAGAAGCGCCGGGTCATCCTGGACCGGGCTGCCGGATACCGCGGACAGCGGTCCCGCCTGTACCGCAAGGCAAAGGAACAGCTGCTGCACTCGTTCGTGTACAGCTACGGCGACCGCCGCAAGCGTAAGGGTGACTTCCGCCGCCTGTGGATCCAGCGCATCAACGCTGCCTCCCGCGCCAATGGCCTGACCTACAACCGCCTCATCCAGGGCCTGAAGGCTGCCGAGGTGCAGGTTGACCGCCGCATGCTGGCCGAACTGGCTGTCTCCGACGCCGGTGCCTTCGCTGCACTGGTGCAGGTTGCCAAGGACGCGCTGCCTGCCGACACCTCTGCTCCCGCTGAGCGCCCGGCCGCTGCTGCCAAGCCGGCCGCCAAGGCCGGTCCGGGTGCCAAGGCTGCCGCACCCGCCGCCGAAGCCGGCGAAGTTGCTGGCGCTGTGAAGGCTGTTGACGGCGAAGACGCCCCCGCCGGCTACAGCATCAAGGGCAACCAGTCGAAGAAGTACCACGTCCCGGGCTCCACCTGGTACGAAAACACCACCCCCGTGTACTGGTTCGAGTCCGTCGAAGCCGCCAAGGCTGCCGGTTACGAGCCCGCCGGCGGCGAAGCCCGCCAGAAGGTTGCCGAGTAAGCACCGGATGCATAATCCGCCATATGGCGACGTTATAGTCGCTGTATGAGCATTACCGGGCGCCCGCAAGCGATCATGTCCAACCCCCGAGCCGATCGGGTCAAGGACGTGGCCAAGCTTGCCGGGCGCTCGGTGCGTTTAAAGCGCCGCCAGTTCCTCGCCGAAGGCCCGCAGGCCGTCCGCGAGGCCTTGTCCGCCCACCGCGCGCAGATGGTATCCGGAGGGAACGGGATTGTGGCCGAGGTTTTTGCCACCGAAGCCTGCCTGAACCGTTTGCCAGAACTCGCGGAGCTGGCCGACACGGCGCCGCTGCGGTTGGCCACTGACGCGGTCCTTGCGGCCATGGCCGACACCGTCAACCCGCAAGGGATCGTGGCGGTCTGCAATTACCTGGATCGGCCGCTCAATGAAGTGCTGCAGGCCAAGCCGCTGCTGCTGGCCATCATGGTCCGGGTGCAGGACCCCGGCAATGCCGGCACCATCCTGCGGGCGGCCGATTCCGCCGGCGCCGACGCTGTGGTGCTGACCAACTCCAGCGTGGATATCTACAACCCCAAGGCGGTGCGCTCCACTGCTGGATCGCTGTTCCACCTGCCCGTGGTCACTGGACATGATTTCGATGAACTGGCCGCCGCCCTGCGGGCAGCCGGCCTGACCATGCTCGCTGCCGACGGCTACGGCACGATCGACTTGGACGATCTGCAGGACCGCAGTGCACTTCGCCGGTTGGGGAACGGCTCCGCTTCCAACGACGACGGCGCACTTCCCGACCTGGCGGCGCCGACTGCCTGGCTCTTCGGGAACGAAGCCCAGGGGCTGTCGTCGGAGGAGCTCGCTACGGCAGCCCACCGGGTAGCCGTGCCGGTCTACGGCCAAGCCGAGAGCCTGAACGTCGGTACGGCGGCCACGGTCTGCTTGTACGCCTCGGCCAGATCCCAGCGGCGGGGCGACCAGCCGGTTTAGCCACTGCCGCTCGGCCCGGCCTGAAGGTACGGTAAGAACCGGTGCCGCATCACTGCGGCCATCGGATCCTACCGGGAGGGCGCGGGATGGCAGCTAGCGGAGGGACCAAGGCTATCGTCGCGGCGTTGACCGCCAATCTGGCCATTGCCGCAATGAAGTTCGTCGCGTATCTGCTGACCCTGTCGTCGTCGATGTTGGCTGAAGCCATCCACTCGGTGGCAGATTCCGGCAACCAGGTACTGCTGCTGGTGGGCGGCAAACGAGCCGCACGGCAAGCGAGTCCCAGCCACCCGTTCGGCTACGGCCGGGACCGGTACATTTACGCGTTCATCGTCTCGATCGTGTTGTTCAGCGTCGGCGGCCTTTTCGCGTTGTACGAGGCTTACCACAAGTGGCAGGACCCGCATCCCATCGAAGGCTTCTGGTGGTGGGTCCCCTTGGCGGTACTGGCCGGCGCGATCATCGCCGAATCCTTTTCCCTGCGCACCGCGATCAAGGAGTCCAACCCCGCGCGCGGCACCACCGGCTGGGTCGAGTTCATCCGCCGGTCGAAGTCGCCTGAACTCCCGGTGATCCTGCTTGAGGACTTTGGCGCCCTTCTGGGGCTGGTGTTCGCGGTGTTCGGCGTCGGACTGACCCTGCTGACCGGCAACGGTCTGTGGGACGCGGCAGGCACGGCCATGATCGGTTTGCTGCTGGTGGCCATCGCCGCCGTGCTCGCCGTTGAGACCAAGTCGTTGCTGCTGGGCGAATCAGCCTCGCGGGAGCATCTGCGGCTCATCGAGGACGCCATCGCAGCCGACCAGGAAACGCGGATCATTCACCTGAAAACCATGCACCTGGGACCGGAGGAACTGCTGGTTGCGGCCAAGATCAGCGTGGGGCGCAGCGACTCGGGCCAGGAAATTGCGCGGTTGATTAACGGTGCCGAAAAGCGCATCCGCGAGGCCTTGCCGATCGCCGCCGTCATCTATCTGGAGCCGGACATTTTCCGCTCGGAATCTGTTGGCCACTCAATGGGCCCGGCCTAATCCTGACCGGCCGTGCCTGCTGAGGACATGTTTGATTCCGGCACCTGCGCTGCCTGCTGCCACGTCCGGCTGTGCCTCTTCTCGACCGCGCCGCTGATTCCGGCAATGGCCAGGCCCAAGGCGGCCAGCCCGGCGCCGACCAGCGCCGGCGCGGCGTAGCCCCAGCCCCAAGAAATCACCACGCCGCCCAAGAAAGCGCCCAACGCGTTGGCCATGTTCAAGGCGGAGTGGTTGAGCGACGCCGCCAAGGTCTGGGCATCCGGCGAGGCGTCCATCAGCCGGGTTTGCAGCGCGGGGATCAGGCTGGATCCCGCGACGCCGAGGAGGAAGACCAACGGTATTGCCAGCATCGCTATCGAGGAGGCGGCCCAGAAAAGCACCAGGACGACGACGATAGCCGTCATGACCTGATAGATGGTGCCCATCACGGACCTGTCCGCCAACCGGCCGCCGATGAAGGTGCCGACGACCATGCCCAAGCCGTAGAGGCCGACGATCAGGGGCAGGGCGGCGGGGTCCAGCCCGGTCACATCCGTCATCGTGGGGCTGATGTAGGAATACACGGCGAAGAATCCGCCGAAACCAACCACGCCAATGAACAGCGCCAGCCAGACCTGAATCCGTTTCAACGCGCGGAGTTCGCGGCGGATGCCCGCTTCCTCATGCGCCGGACTGAAGGGGACAAGGCGCTGGATCATCAGCACGGTGACCGCGCCGACCAAACCGACGGCCACGAACATGAGCCGCCAGCCGTACTGCTGACCCAGCCACGTCACTATCGGAACACCGACGACGTTGGCCACGGACAGCCCGAGCATCACCATGGCAACTGCCTGTGCCCGGCGGGTAGGCGACACTAACGAGGCTGCCAAGACCGCGGCCACGCCGAAGTAGGCGCCGTGCGGCAGACCGGAAATGAACCGGGTCACCAGCATGGTGCCATAGTCGGGCGCCAGGACCGAGGAAAGATTTCCGAGCGTAAACAGCACCATGAGTCCCAGCACCATGTACTTGTGCGGCAGTTTGGCCCCGAGGGCCGCGAGCAGCGGGGCCCCGATCACCACGCCCAAGGCGTAGGCGGAGATTAGATGACCGCTCTCCGGGATGCTGATGTCCAAGCCTTCCGCCACATTCTGCAGCAGGCCCATGATGGCAAATTCCGTGGTCCCAATGGCAAACCCGCCCATAGCCAGTGCAACGATGGCCCACACCGTCCGGCGTTTGGCGGTGTGTGTCCGTGTGTCGGCTAGGACAGGGCGATTCATATGGTGGCTTTCGTTTGGGCGGCAGGGGAGGCAGAGGAAAGAAAGTTGCCGCGCCAGCGCGGCGGAGGTGGTTGGGCTCCGGGGAGCGTGCTCCGGCAGTTACAGTATGGCAACACCGCTGCGCCACGCCCCATTCCGGGATTGGCGGGCCTGTGGTGAGCACCATAATCCTGTTGCGTTCGCATCCAGGAGCCGGACCCGGGCACCGTAGACTGAGCGGCGTGCAACAGAGCCTTAAACAAATTGTCGGCGCGGCCATCCTCGACCTCCGTGACGAACCTCGCAGCTTGCTCGCGGCGCGTCGCACGGCGCCAGAGTCGTTGGCGGGCCTGTGGGAGTTTCCCGGCGGCAAAGTGGAGCCGGGGGAGAGCTGCGAGGACGCCCTCCGGCGCGAAATCCGCGAGGAGCTGGGGGTGGGGATTGAGCTTGGTGCGGAGGTGGCCGGTCCGCTCGAGCAGGGCTGGCCGCTCAACGAGACGGCGGCCATGCGGGTGTGGTGTGCGTACATCACCGACGGGCGGCCGGAGCCGCTTGAAGACCACGACGAACTGCGCTGGGTCGGGCTGGACGAGCGCGAGGCCACCGCACTGCCGTGGATTCCGGCCGACTTCCCGATCGTCGCGGCTGTCCTCAAGGCGGTCAGGGTAGTGGGTCGCCCCGCTTGACGGTCGCCCACTCAGCGGGCAGCGCTCAGAACAACGTAGCCTGGTCGGCCGCCGCCGGCCCTGAGCGCGCCGGAGCGGAGGTCGTGTCCGCCTGCTCCCGCGCCTCGACCTGGCGCAGCCGCGCTGACCTCTCCAAGCCGTGCCGGCGCTTGGCGGCGCCCACCCGGGCGGCCAGCCAGCGACGGTAATCCTTGGCAGCATAGGTTCCGCCGTTGTAGAGGCGACGGTAGCTGCCGACCAGTTGCGGGTATTCCTTGGCCAGCCACTGCATGTACCACTCCCGCGCGCCGGGACGAAGATGCAGTGCGCCGGCGGTCATGCTGGTGGCACCGGCGGCAGCTACAGAGGCACAGAGGTCGTCGAGCGCCTCCTCGGAATCCGTCAGCCAGGGCAGGATCGGCATGGCCATCACGGAACAGGGCAGACCCGCGTCACTGAGCTTGGCAATCAGGTCCAGCCTGGCCCGCGGCGTCGGTGTTCCCGGCTCCACCCGGTGCGCCAGTCCGGCGTCCGTCATGGCCAGCGAGATGCCCATGCCGACGACGACGTCCTTGGCCGCGTCATGCAACAAGGGCAGATCGCGGGCCAGCAGAGTCCCTTTGGTCAGGATGGAAAACGGCGTTCCGGAACCGGCCAGCGCCCTGATGATGTCGGGCATGAGCTTGTACCGGCCTTCTGCCCGCTGGTACGGGTCCGTGTTGGTGCCCATGGCCACGTGTTCGTGCTTCCACGACGGCTTGGCAAGCTCCCGGCGCAGCACCTCGCCGGCGTTGATCTTCACCACCAGTTGGCTGTCGAAGTCCAACCCGGTATCGAGACCTAGATAGCTGTGGGTCTTGCGGGCGAAGCAGTAGGCGCATGCATGCGAGCAGCCCCGATAAGGGTTGATGGTCCACGCGAAAGGCATCGCAGATTGGCTGGGAACCCGGCTGAGCGCGGATTTCGCCAGCACCTCGTGGAAGGTGATTCCTGCAAACTCCGGCGTCTGAACGCTGCGCACAAGGTTGCTCAGTTTCGCCAGCCCCGGCAACGCAGCGGGAGACTCGGCGGTGACTAACTGTCCATCCCAGCGCATGTTTTCATTAGAACACATTTTCTAATCGAAGCCCATCCCCGGCATTCAGAAAATCCCCGCGGGCGTGACCAGACAAGCTCCCGGGGGAGAGCGGTGCCCGCCAAGCGATGTTTGGGGCAGACTGGTGGCGTGAGCGCAATCCGCTGGGTGCTGCATGTCGATCTCGACCAGTTCATCGCGGCCGTGGAAGTGCTCCGGCGGCCGGAGCTCAAGGGCAAGCCGATCATCGTCGGCGGTCGGGGAGATCCCACGGAACGAGCCGTGGTGTCGACCGCATCCTACGAAGCCAGGGCATTCGGTGTGGGTTCCGGAATGCCCTTGCGGATTGCTGCCCGGAAGGTGCCAGGCGCCGTGATCCTACCGGTCGACCAGGAGGCCTACCTCACGGCGTCCGAAACGGTGATGGCTACCCTGCGCGCGCAGCCCGGTGCCACCGTGCAGGTGCTGGGTTGGGATGAAGCCTTTGTGGGCACCGAGGCGGAAGACCCGGAAGCCTACGCCCGGCAGGTGCAGGCTGCTGTTTTGGATCGCACTCGGCTGCATTGCAGCGTGGGTATCGGTGACACCCTGGTCCGAGCCAAGGTCGCCACCGGTTTCGGCAAGCCGGCCGGCGTCTTCCGGCTCACAGCCGGGAACTGGCTCGACGTCATGGGTGGTCGGCCCACCAGGGACCTGTGGGGCATCGGGACCAAAGTGTCGGGCCGGCTGGCCAAACTCGGCATCAACACGGTCGCAGAGCTCGCGGCCACCGACCCGCAGGACCTGGTTCCGGAGTTCGGCCCCAGAATGGGTCCTTGGTACGCGGAACTCGGGCGCGGGGAGGGCGCCAGTGTTGTGGACGACACGCCGTGGGTTGCCCGCGGGCACAGCCGGGAGATCACTTTCCAGCGCGACCTGACCGAGCCTGCCCAGGTCGACGGCGCCGTGAGGGAGTTGACAGCGCGTGTCCTTGAGGATGTTGTGGCCGAGGGGCGGCCCGTGGTCGGGCTAACCCTCAAGGTTCGGTACGCGCCGTTCATCACCAAGACCCACGCGCGGAAGATTCCCGAGACCTTCGACCGGAACGACATCCTCGCGCGGGCCTTGGACCTCACCGCCGGGATCGAAGCCGGCCGTCCTATTCGGCTCCTAGGGCTGCGGGCCGAGATGGCCATGCCCGACGATGCCCGGAAGGGGCATACGCCGACGCGCGGCGGTTGGTGAGGGCGCGGCTCCTCCGGATGGAACATGGAGGGGGCGGTGGGTCGTGGGTCACACCAGTTGGGCGGCCGTATCGCGGCGACGGCCCGGACCGCGCCGGACCGTCCGTTCGATGTAGCCGCCGGCGCTCAGGCCCGCGTGCCGTTCGAAAATGTTCCGCGATGCCGGATCTCCGGTCCGCCACAGAGACCACAGGGCGGCGCAGGCATAGAGCGGCAGGAACGGCAAACCGAGGCACAGTGCATATTGCGTGCTGTGGCGTGACTCATGGCCAAGCAGCTGCGGGTTGTCGGCAAGGCCGGCCGCCGTCCGGCGCAGGAGCACCACATTGCCCACCGTGAAGGCGGCGGCCTTCGGCAGCCAGGGCCGGTAGCCGTGCGCCAGGATTAGGCCCTTGGGGCCGCGGGTTAGGCTGCAGCGGACCGCCGCGGCGAGGCCCAGTCCGGCCAGTGTGGAGCCGTTGAGCAGATTCCAGCCGGCGCGCAGCTTTTCAAACGGCGTCATGGGCCCATCGTAGGCGTTTCGGGCCGGTGCCTGCCCGTGAACTAGACTGGTGTGGTTGCCCGTGCGCGGGCAGAAACCCTTTAACCTATTCCGAGGTCCCAACAGCACATGTCTGACGTGACACCCCCAGCCCAGGAGCAGCTCGTGCCGAGCCCGCTTGATGAAGCGGCGGTCGCCGCCGCCGTCGAGCAGGCGATGATGGCCTTCAAGGCCGCTTCAGACCTGGACGAGCTCAAGACGGCCAGGCTCGCCCATGCCGGCGAGAAGTCCCCGCTGAGCCTGGCCAACCGAGAAATCGGCAAGCTGGCCAAAGAAGACAAAGCGGCCGCCGGCAAGATCATTGGTCCGGCCCGCGGACGTATCAACCAGGCGCTGGCTGCCCGCACCGCGGAGCTGGAAGCCGAGCGGGAGGCACAGATCCTCGTCGAGGAAGCAGTGGATGTCACCGCGGCTCCGCGGCGCCGCCGTGCCGGTGCCAGGCATCCGCTCTCCACGCTGCAGGAGCGGGTCAGCGACATCTTCGTGGGCATGGGCTGGGAGATCGCCGAAGGGCCGGAAGTTGAATCCGAGTGGTTCAACTTCGACGCCCTGAACTTCAAGCCGGACCACCCGGCGCGCGAGATGCAGGACACCTTCTTCGTGGAGCCGCCGGAGGCGCACCTGGTGTTGCGCACCCACACCTCTCCGGTGCAGGTCCGCTCCATGCTGGAACGGGACCTTCCGGTGTACGTGCTGTGCCCCGGCCGGACCTTCCGGACCGATGAGCTGGACGCCACGCACACGCCGGTGTTCCACCAGTTCGAGGGCCTGGCCGTGGACAAGGGCCTGACGATGGCCGACCTGCGCGGCACCCTGGAGCATTTCTCCCGGCAGATGTTCGGCGCCGAGGCGAAAATCCGGCTGCGTCCGGCGTACTTCCCGTTCACCGAGCCCTCCGCCGAGATGGACATCTGGCACCCGGGCGCCAAGGGCGGACCGCGCTGGATCGAGTGGGGCGGTTGCGGCATGGTCAACCCGAACGTGCTGCGCGCCGCCGGCATTGACCCGGAGGTCTACTCCGGCTTCGCCTTCGGCATGGGCATTGAACGCACCCTCATGTTCCGCAACGACGTCCCGGACATGCACGACATGATCGAAGGCGACGTCCGCTTCAGCCAGCACTTCGGGATGGAGATCTAGAACTATGCGTATTCCCCTTTCCTGGCTGCGCGAATATGCGCAGGTTCCCGTTGACGCGACGGCCGAGGATGTCATGGCCGACCTGGTCAAGGTCGGCCTCGAAGAAGAGGACGTGCACCGTCCGTCCGACTCGATCTCCGGGCCGATCGTGGTGGGTCAGGTCCTGGATGTGGTCAAGGAACCGCAGACCAACGGCAAGACCATCAACTGGTGCCACGTCCGCGTGGTGCCGGAAGGCGCTGAACAGAGCCTCACCGGCGACGGGATCGACCCGTCCGGCGTGCAAGGCATTGTCTGCGGTGCCCACAACTTTGAGGCCGGTGACAAGGTCGTGGTGACGCTGCCCGGCGCCGCCCTCCCCGGCGACTTCCGGATCACCCCGCGCAAGACCTACGGCCACACCTCCGCCGGGATGATCGCCTCTGCCCGCGAACTCGGCATCGGCGACGACCACGACGGCATCATTGTGCTCTCCCGGCTTGGCCTGGACCCGGAACTCGGCACCGACGCGATCGAACTGCTCGGCCTGACCGACGAGGCGGCCGAGATCAACGTGACCCCCGACCGCGGCTATTGCTTCTCCATCCGCGGCGTGGCCCGCGAATACGCGCTCGCGACCGGCACCTCGTTCACCGATCCGGCCGCGCAGGTCGAAATTGCCGAGGCGAGCGGCGCGGGCTACCCGGTCCGGCTCGAAGACCAGGCCCCGGTGTACGGCAAGCCAGGCTGCGACCGGTTCGTGGCGCGCGCGGTGCGCGGCGTCGATGCCTCGCGCCCGACCCCGCAGTGGATGGCCTCGCGGCTTCGCCTGGCGGGCATGCGCTCCATCTCGCTGGTGGTGGACATCTCCAACTACGTGATGCTGGAACTGGGCCAGCCCCTGCACTTCTACGACGTGGACAAACTGCAGGGACCGATCGTGGTCCGCCGGGCCAACCCGGGGGAGACCCTGGTGACGCTGGACGGCAAGGAGCGCAAGCTCTCCACCGAGGACCTGCTGATCACCGACGACCGCGGCGCCATCGGGCTGGCCGGCGTGATGGGCGGCGCGGAAACCGAAGTCGGGGACGGCACCACCAACGTGCTCATCGAGTCGGCACACTTCGACGACGTCTCCATGGGCCGCACCCGGCGCCGGCACAAGCTGCCCTCGGAGGCGTCCAAGCGTAACGAGCGCGGAGTGGACTGGGAAGTGGCAGACGAGGCGGCGCAGCGTGCCGTGGACCTGCTGGTCGAGCTCGCCGGCGGCACCGCCGACCCCACGGCGACGGATGCCGGAACCCGTCCCGCGCCCACGGTGATCGACCTGCCCGAGGGATTCGCCTCCCGTCTGATCGGCGTGGAGTACAGCGCAGAGCAGATCGAAACAGCGCTGACCGGGATCGGCGCATCGATCGAACAGTACGACGGCGGTTTGCGCGTCACGGCGCCGAGCTGGCGCCCCGATCTGGCCATCAAGGAAGACCTGGTCGAGGAGATTGCCCGGCTAGTGGGCTACGACCAGATTCCGGCCACCCTGCCGGTGGCGCCGCCTGGCCGCGGCCTCACCCGAAGCCAGCAGCAGCGCCGCCGCGTGCTGCAGTCGCTGGCCGACGCGGGCCTGACCGAGGTGCTCAGCTACCCGTTCGTCTCCCTGGAGCAGAACACGACTTTCGGCACACCCCGGGGCGGGTCCGAGGTCGCGGCGCTGAAGCTGGCGAACCCGATCTCGGCCGAATTCGGCTACCTGCGCACCACCCTGCTCCCCGGACTGCTGGAGACCGCCCGCCGCAACCATTCCCGTGGTTTCCGCGATCTGGCTTTGTACGAAGGCGGGCTAGTGTTCCTGCCCGGCGATCAGCTCGGGTCTCCGGTGCTGCCGCCGCTGGGCGTCAAGCCGTCCGAGGAGGTGCTGGAGGAGCTGTTCGCCGGCATCCCGGAACAGCCCTGGCACGTGGGAGCGGTCCTGACCGGGCATGAGGCTGCACCCGGTGCCGGATTCACCCCGCGGGCCTGGGAATGGTCTGATGCGGTGGATGCCGCGCTGACCGTCGGCGACGTCCTCGGCGTCGAACTCGTGGTCGCCCAGGGCGAGCACCAGGCCTTCCATCCCGGCCGCACCGCCCAGCTTTCCCTGCGCACCGGCGAAGTGGTCGGCTACGCCGGCGAGCTGCATCCGAAGCTGCTGGCAGACCTGGACCTGCCGGCGCGTACCGCCGCGATGGAACTGGACGGCGAGGCTCTCTTCGAGGCCGCTGCGGACGTCATCGTTGCCAAGCCACTGTCCACCTTCCCGCTCTCCACCCAGGACGTGGCCCTGGTGGTGGATTCGTCCGTTCCGGCCGAAGCGGTCCGCGAGGCGCTGCGTGAAGGCGCCGGTGAACTGCTGGAGGACATCGCTCTGTTCGACGTCTACTCCGGCAGCGGAATCGAGCCCGGCAAGAAGTCGCTGGCCTTCGGGCTGCGGTTCCGTGCCGACGACCGCACGCTGACCGCCGACGAGGCGTCCGCAGCGCGGGCACAGGCCGTGGAGCTGGCCGCGGCCCGCTGTGGCGCCGTTCAGCGGTGACCGGCTACTGAAATGAATAACTGCGCCGGTGGGGAATGCCCGAGGAGAACGTCGACACGACTGCCGAAGCGATGGTTGATGCCGAC
>NZ_JBNHHC010000079.1:0-11111 GCF_059091865.1 Arthrobacter sp. B0316-1-20
GTGACCACAACACTTGATCTTTCCGCATCGTTCAAGGCCTACGACGTCCGGGGTATCGTCGGCGAAACCATCACCACCGAAATCGTCGAAGCGGTCGGCGCCGCCTTCGTCGATGTGCTGGGCCTGGCCGGACAGACCGTGCTGGTCGGCGGGGACATGCGCCCCTCCTCCCCCGAATTCTGCCGGGCCTTCGCCGCCGGCGCCACCGCCCGGGGTGCGGACATCAGGCTGCTGGGCCTGATCTCCACCGACGAGCTCTACTACGCCTGCGGCGCCCTGAACGCCGCCGGCGTCACCTTCACCGCCAGCCACAACCCGGCCCAGTACAACGGGATCAAGATGGCCAAGGCCGGCGCCGTGCCGGTCTCCTCCGAAACCGGGCTGAAGGAAATCCAGGCCGCCGCCGAGCACTACCTCGCCGCCGGCAGCATCCCGGCCGTGGCCGCCCCCGGCCGGATCGGCGTGCAGGACGTGCTCAAGGACTACGCCGCCTACCTGCGCAGCCTGGTCGACCTGACCGGCTCCCGCCCGCTGAAGGTCGTCGTCGACGCCGGCAACGGCATGGCCGGGCTGACCACCCCCGCGGTCCTGGGCGACCGGCTGCTGCCGCCCCTGCCCTTTGAGATCGTGCCGCTGTACTTCGAGCTGGACGGCTCCTTCCCCAACCACCCGGCCAACCCGCTGGAACCGGAAAACCTCCGGGATCTGCAGGCCGCCGTCGTCGCGCACGGGGCGGATATCGGCCTGGCCTTCGACGGCGACGCGGACCGCTGCTTCGTGATCGACGAAAACGGGGACCCGGTCAGCCCCTCGGCCATCACCGCCCTGGTCGCCCGCCGCGAAATCGCCCGCGCCAAGGCCGCCGGCGAGGCGGAGCCGGTGATCATCCACAACCTGATCACCTCCCTGGCCGTGCCCGAACTGGTCGCGGCCGAGGGCGGGAAGCCGGTGCGCACCCGCGTGGGCCACTCCTTCATCAAGGCCCGCATGGCCGAAGAGGGCGCCGTCTTCGGCGGCGAACACTCCGCCCACTACTACTTCCGCGACTTCTTCAACGCAGACACCGGCATGCTCGCGGCCATGCACGTGCTCGCCGCCCTCGGCGAAACCGGCACCCCGCTCTCGGAGCTGGGCCGCGAATACGAACCCTACTTCTCCTCCGGCGAAATCAACTCCCGCATCCAGGACGCGCCCGCCGCCGTCGCCCGCGTCGCCGCCGACTTCGCCGGACAGCCCGTCACCGTCGACGAGCTCGACGGCACCACCTTCACCGCGCAGGACGGCCGCTGGTGGTTCAACCTCCGCCCCTCCAACACCGAACCCTTCCTGCGCCTGAACGCCGAAGCCAGGGACAAAGCCACCATGGAAACCATCCGCGACCGCGTCCTGGCCCTCGTCCGCCAGGACACCACAGGGCACAACGCATGAACGCCGAACACCCGCTTACGAAACAGGCATTGATCGAGGTTAGGAGACATAGTGCAAGAGCTCATCCATGAGACGATCGGAAAACCTCGCATCCGCTAAGTTACAATCTGCCGCCACCCCGACAGAGCCAAAGCGTTGACCGTCACCAACTTCACGCAACGATGAGCATACCGCGATTCGATATCATTATTTGTGTGTCGTCATGAGGCGCATGGATTTAAGCCAGTTAGCAAAGGACAGACGTGATAGAAAATATCAAAAACGCAATACCGCACGAATGGAAATCTTATATTCGGCGATCAATTCAGACTTATGAAACTCTTCGAGAGTACTGCCTCGATTTCCGGAATTACAACAACCACAGCGCCCCAACTGACGCAGGCGCCAATGCTAGGGTGTCCGCAAAGAACCTGGAAGCTCAACTCACAAAGGACTACCACAGGGTAGAAAAAGGGCTTTCCTTGCGCGAGCCCCGTCGCCCCTTCGGTGCGGGCGTCGAAACTCGATTCGATCGACTCATACCGGCCGCAACACAGTCTGAATCTCGCCCGCACTATTTGGAACACGCTTTGTCAGCGGCAGAAGCGTTAAGAAATTGGAATTCCAATGGAGAAATCGACAGCATCGTCAGTCCGGTGCGGCCAGACCACCACGCTCTCTCCCCTGATGAAGTCAAGGAATTTATTGAAAGCAGACGCAGCGTACGAGATTTTGATAATGACCGTCCTGTAAGCATTGAAACTGTTGAGAACGCCATCCGCCTGGCCACGCACACGCCCTCAGTATGCAACCGGCAAGCAGGTCGAGTTCATTTTTACAACGACCAATCGAGAGTAAAGCGGATACTTGCCCACCAGAACGGTAACGCTGGCTTCAGAAATCAAATCCAGAATCTTGCCATAGTTACGGTCGAAAGGGGCCTGTTCGCCGGTGCAGGCGAACGAAATCAGCGGTGGATCGACGGAGGCCTCTTCGCGATGACGCTGGTGTGGGCCCTGCATGGTCATGGCCTTGCAACCTGTATGCTCAACTGGTCCATGAGCAACAGCCAGAGTCATCGACTCCGGTTAGAGTCATCAATCGATGACAGCGAAGACATAATCTGCCTGATTGCTATTGGATATCCATCTTCAAATGCTCGGGTCGCGAGATCACCTCGCCGTTCCATTGAAGAAACAGCGACTTTCCACTGATATACGAATGTCGAACCCATCCTCATGGCATCAATCGGCTTTGCTGTCTGCAATCTTTCCTGTCTGTGATGAACTATCTATGAAATCGTCTCAGGTCAGAAGAGGAACTCTTGAAACGATCTGACGAACACAACTCGCCTTCTATACCTAACTATGAGCAACATAGGGAACGCATGATAAAATTAGCTCGAGCGACCTCGGACTTTATAAAGCTGACAGTACTTCCAAAAGTTTACCCCTTCATGGGTTCCGAACGATGTGAATCCCCAAGACCGCCGTATTCCTTGCTCATCCCCGCTCCGGGCGCAGGAAATATAGGCGATCAGGCCATGCTTGAATCATTTATTGAAAATGTTCCCGGGACCATCGTGATAGTCGCAACCAAAGGCGATGAGATCAGCGTACCTCATGTGGCACATGGGCGAATTACAATAATCGATCTGCCAAACTTGATATACGGACGGACGGATGTAAGCCATATCAGAGACGTAAGGCGTTTCAACTGGCTTCTGAGAGGTGCATCGTCTTTGTCCATCATCGGCGCCGAC
Source organism: Arthrobacter sp. B0316-1-20 (assembly GCF_059091865.1). Classification (NCBI taxonomy): domain Bacteria; kingdom Bacillati; phylum Actinomycetota; class Actinomycetes; order Micrococcales; family Micrococcaceae; genus Arthrobacter; species Arthrobacter sp. B0316-1-20. Next base: position 3,170 of record NZ_JBNHHC010000079.1, read on the forward strand.
ATCATGGACGGCGCTTACAATGTGACCCCCTCGGTCCGCCGAGCTGCACTTGCTCGGCTTGCCAAGTCGGCTGACGTTCCCTCCAGAGTGCTCGGCTTCAGCTGGAACGGAAAGGCCAATCCCTACGCACGAAAAGCTCTTCAACAGGCCTCGGCCACCGGAGTCGAGCTAATGCTGCGCGATCCGGTGTCACATTCCAGAAGTCAGCAGGACAACCTATCCAATACTATTCAGACCGCAGACATTGTCTTTTGTGGCAGAACGGTTACCACTCCGCGTGACCTTCCATTCTCAGCCGACTTCCCCCGCGATTTAGCCCTGGTAAATATTAGTGCGCACATTGAGAACAGTGTCAGACAAATTGATGAATATCGGGTCATTATTGATCAGCTTGTTCAGCAAGGAATGAATGTTCTCCTGGTGCCACATGTTAGCCGCCCATCATCGGATGACATCGAATTATCGCGCGCTCTTCTCGCACAGATAGACTCAGAGCAGGTTCGGATGCTCGATCGCCTGCTCTCCCCTTCCGAGATCCGCGGACTATGCAAGATCTCTACCATCGTGATTACCGGCAGAATGCACCTCTCGATTATGGCGCTGTCACAAGAGGTGCCAGCAATAGTCCTGTCGAGTCAGGGAAAGGTAGAGGGCCTTGCCCAAATGTTTGCAGGTTCTGCCTTTTGCATTGAGCCAAATCCCGGTTTTGGCGACAATATCGCTGACCTGATCCCCAAAGCCATCGAGAACCGACGAGGCATTCGAGAGCAGCTTGATCTGGTCAGGCCGCTGTCGGCTAGAAACTTTTCAGGAATCAGCACATAGCTCTCTGGACTTTTTGCGGGATGAAGTGAACTCTAACTCTCGCGGATTCGCAATCCGATCAGAACAGTACTGATAGAGTCCTACTGTGACTTTGCCAGATCGTCTCGTGAATATGCTTATTCCCTCGCCTTTACTATCTATGTCCTTACGAAGGACGTTGCTTCGGATTCTCGGCGCGTCAGTGTCCGAAGCTCGCATCGGACATGGCGGAACCTACATGGGAGACCTTAGGCAACTAACTGTTGAAGCGGGGGTGTTCGTAAATTGCAACGTGTCCTTTTACTGCACCGGCGGAATCACCCTCGAACGCAATGTTTCCATCGGGCCCAACAGCCTAATTATGACTGGCACCCATGAAATCGGTAACGGGCGTAAGAGGGCTTCGGATCCAACAACATTCGCCCCAGTGAGAATTGCTAGCGGTGCTTGGATCGGTGCAGGGGTGATAATTCAGGCAGGAGTCTCAATCGGTCAAGGCTGTGTAATCGCAAATGGTGCGGTTGTCACCGCTGACTGCCTACCGAACGCCCTCTACGGTGGGGTTCCGGCACGAAAGATTCGGGATCTGGAATAATCTAGCCGACTTACTCAACTAAGCGCTACACGAAGACTTAGCCGTATCACATGTAGAACGGAACGACTCACATGAGCTTAGCTCGAACGGCTTCGCGGGGTGCTGCATTTTCATTCATAGCCCAAGCCTTTTCATTTGTTATCACAATAACGAATCTAGCGATTGTCGCCCGAATATTAACACCGTATGATTATGGCCTAGTCAGCATGGTGACTGCTATTGCGGGAATTGCCCTGGTGCTGGCCGACTTCGGCCTCTCAATGGTCACGATTCAGGCTCAGAATATTTCTCACCAGCAGAAATCAAATCTATTCTGGATAAGCACGGGGCTAGGCTTGCTCTTAAGTCTTTCACTTTTTCTGTCTGCTCCATTGATTGCCGCTTTCTATGACATCCCCGAACTGGATCCCATCGCCAAGTGGATGTCCATCGTGTTCCTCCTACATCCGATAATGGCGCAGTTTCGTGCCCAACTGACGCACGATCTCCGGTTCAAGACGCTAGGCGTTGTTGAAGTCTTGGCGAATTTTCTTGCCCTGCTGGTGGCAGTAGTAACGGCCATGAGCGACTTCGGCTACTGGGCCCTGGTTGCTCACCAGATATCTCTCGCTCTTGGGTTGCTCGTACTTTTTGCAGCCACGGCAAAATGGATGCCGTCAATGCCTAGAAGAGCAGCTGGCATGAAGGCATTCCTTGCTTTCGGCGGTAACACCTTGGGTATACAAGTGCTAAATTACGCAACAAATAATTTTGACGCTGTGTTGGTGGGGCGATATTGGGGCAGCACAGAACTAGGTGCCTACTCTCGAGCGGTCCAGCTATTCAGGGTACCTCTGCAGCAACTTGGTCAGCCAATGTCACGCGTTGCCCTTCCGATACTTTCGCGACTACATGGTACGGACGATTACGCCAAGTACGCCTACAGGGCTCAACTAATAGTGGTTTATGTCATCGGTGGTTTATTTGCGGGCCTAATTCCCCACGCCCCATACATCACTGAAGGTGTGTTGGGTTCCGGCTGGGAGGCAACTACGCCGATACTTATGATTCTGGCCAGCGGTGGTGTATTTCAGGCTCTCGGCTATGCCTATTATTGGATATTTGTCTCCAGCGCTAATAACGGGATTCAGCTTAGAGTCACCATAGTATCCCGAGTTGTAATGCTGCTGATGATGTGGGGCGGTGCAATGATCTCACCGGCACATGTCGCATTAGCAGTTTCCCTCGGTCTGCTTCTGAATTGGCTGCTGCTCACTGTCATCGCCATTCCGCGCACGGGTCTTTCCGTTTGGCCTCTTACGGCTTCTGCACTTCGGGCATTGCTCCTACTGTCTCTTATGACGGCACTGACGTTGTTTGTTCAGCAATTTGACTTCTTCCCCCGTGGAATAGTTGCTGGAGTATCGCTGACTCTAATAATTCAGTTGGCAGTTGTGACGGGCACCGTTATCACTGTTCGGCCGATCCGTTCCGACGCGATCGCCATCGTTAGGGCAATTAGGGCATTTCGCTAATGGAACTCTCGAAGGCCTATCCGGGTGTGAACGCGCATTTGGGATGGCAGATAGCGTGAGTTGGTACTGGTAGTCCGGGTTGTTGGTGTGTGATCTCGTCACATCGTGGACACTGGATCTCGTCACTTCGGGGACGCTGAATCTCAGGGCTTCGTGCACGACTACCAGCGCGCCCCTGCCGCCCTGATCAGCGGTCTATCCGGCGTTGAAGACTGCCGGGACCTCTTCTCGGCGCTGGGCGAACTGCGCCCGGAACTCCGAGTGTTTGCGTTCCCAGTGCTTGGTCGGATTCGTCATCTCCACGCCCTGGATGGCGTAGGAGGCCACATACCGGTCTCGTACCTGCAGTGCGATCATCGGCAGCGGGAAGGAGAACACGACCTCACCGCTGGCAATGTCCGATAAGAGGAATTCGTCGTCGGAGATCGTGCGGTGGAATTCGCGCCCGGCGAAGGTCGTCGGCAGCGACACCTGATATCCCTGATAGTAGACCTGCCGGTTCGCCGGGGTGACTTCCACGATGGACTGGTCTGCAGCCTGCTCCACCACATTCTCGGGCTGGTCGGGGAGCAATTGCCCGGTTTTTGAGATCGTCACGGCGGATCGTCCGAGATCACCTTGGCGCAGGCGGCGTGCCTGCCGATACTCGGAGGCCTTCGCTTCGAGCACCTGAAGCGGGACCGGCTCCGTCGCGGGCGTGTGCTCGAGCAGCTCCCACGCCGTGCCAGGGGTGGCTTGATTGAGCGCCTGATGCGGTCGGCGGTGGTTGTAGTGTTCGCGGAATCTCGTGATCCGTTCCCGCAGTTGCTCGAGCGTGACCGGCCGGTTGGCGTCGAGGAACCGGATCAGGGTCTGGTGGGACCGTTCGTTCTTGCCTTGCGTGGTCGGCCTTCCCGGAAGCCCGCTGATGGGCATGGTGCCGCGAGAGGCGAGGAAGATCTCGACCGATCCGATCGTGCCGGCGCGGAGTTGGTTGAACGCCAGCGAGTTGTCCGACAAGAGCTCTCGTGGTGCGCCATGGGCGTTGATCGCCCGTTCGAGGACCTCCTTGGCGTCGGCGCTGTTCTCGTGACGGACGTGTGCCCACGTCCCGACGTCATACCGGGTCGCATCGTCGAGCACCTGATAGACCGTCACTGCCTGCCCTCCGGCGAGCCGATACTCGAACGCGTCCAGTTGCCACAACGACATCGCCGTGGCGCGCACGAACGGGATGTACGAGGACCTCGGACGCTTCTTCGGCGAGGGGTCAACCTGGCCGACGCTGGACAGCAGTCGGGCGATCGTGGCCACCGACGGGATACGCCCGCCCGGGAAGATGTCTTGGAGTGCGGCCTCGTAGTAGATCGAACGTGGGCCGTAGTCCCAGCCGTCCGTCTTGAGCTGCTTGCGGATTCTCACGAGTTCGTTGACGACCTCGGGACCGTACCTTCTGGCCGGGTGCCTTGGTGCCCGGGACCGAGGGTGCAGCGCTGCTGTCGACTCGCCCGCCGCCCGGCCACGGATCTTGTAGAACACGCTCCGCGAGATCTTCAATGTTCGACAGAACTCGGTCACCGATAACGAGTGGGGTTGCGAGGGGTCGTAGTTGATGATCGTGGCCCGCGTGCGGGGCGGAAGTGAATTCGTCATGCCGTCGACTCTCACCCACCACGGCCGCGACACCTGTCCCCGAAGCAGTGAGACATCGTGTCCACGATGTCATGAGATCGTGTGTCCATGATGTCTTGAGACAAGACATGGTACTGCTTTGGTACTTAGCCTGAGGCACTTCGGCGTTATGGTCCGGGATCTCCGGAACCGGCTGGACCGCCGCCTGAACCGGCACCGGCCCACGACGGAATCGAAGACCCCCTGCACTGATTCCTTCCAGCACCGCTAGCAGCGCATATGAGAGGTGTTCTCCGGCTGCCAAGGCTCTCTGCAACGGCCCAGCGCAACAGGCCCGCGGCCCCCGGGTGCCCGACTGGTGCTGTAACGGCCCGGTTCCTTCCTCTCAAGCACGGTTTTCATGTGTCGGCCCGGCACGACCGAACCGGTGGCAGCACCGCGCCGGTCACCACCACAAACCGTCAGGACGGCAGAAACGGAGCCCGGCAATGGGATACTTCCGTATTGTGAGTCCAGCAATCGCATACCAGGGTGAACCGGGATCCAATTCACACATCGCCTGCAGGGAAGTCTTCCCCGACTGGACTGCTGTTCCGTGCGCCAGCTTCGAAGACGCTTTTGCAGAAGTTACCGACGGGCGTGCCCGGCATGCCATGATCCCCATCGACAACTCGATCGCCGGACGGGTCGCGGACATCCACGCACTGCTGCCCGAAACCCGGCTGAAGATCGTGGGCGAACACTTTCTGCGCATCCGCTTCAACCTGCTCGGCATCCCCGGAACAACCCTGGACCAGGTGAGGGAAGTCCACAGCCACATCCACGCCCTGGGCCAGTGCCGCCGACTCATCCGCCGCCACGGCCTGACCCCGGTCATCGCCGGTGACACCGCCGGCTCCGCGCGCGAAGTCGCCGAGTGGAACAACCCAGCCAAGGCCTCCCTCGCCCCGCCACTGGCCGCGGACATGTACGGACTGGAGGTACTGGCCGCAGATGCCGAGGACGATCCCACAAACACCACCCGGTTCGTCATCCTGGCCGACAGCCAGTCCTACCCGCCCCGGACCCACCTGCCGGAACGGGTCATCACCAGCTTCGTCTTCCAGGTCCGCAACATCCCCTCCGCCCTCTACAAGGCCCTGGGCGGATTTGCCACCAACGGCATCAACATGACCCGGCTGGAGAGCTACATGGTCGGCGGGGACTTCGCCGCCACGAAATTCATGGTCGATGTCGAAGGACACCCCGAAGACGCCCCGCTCATGCGGGCCTTCAGCGAACTGGATTTCTTCACCACCGACGTGCGGATCCTCGGCGTCTACGCCGCACACCCCTACAGGACACGCCTGGCCGATCAGAACCCGACCCCGGACAGGCCAGCGGCTCCCCGGCACCCCTCTGCGTATCCCCATATATAAGGAATGCCTGCTCACACACGCCGTCCTCACACAGCAGCCAATGGCCTGGTGCCGATATCCGCGCAGATGACAACCCGGCCCGTGATGATGCCAGCCGCCATGGTCATGGCGCTGGGATGACCGGGAGGTTCCGGGGGAATGAACAGGGCCGCTGAGCGCCGAAGCGCTCAGCCGGACGCCTCCCGGGGGCGCCTAGGGCAGGTCTGCTGGCGCCTGTCCGGCCAGGACCTTCTCCATCGTGTCGAAGAAGCCGTTGTAACCGGCCGCCGTCTGCTCAATCTGCTCGTCGGTGAAGCCGCCGCGGGGCTGGGTCAGGACCATCTCGGTCCCTCCCCCGGCCTCCCTGAGCACCACGGTCACAGGATCAGAGTCCAAGGGGGCGCCCGGATCATCGTTCATGGTCAAGGCCAGGCGCCCGGGCGGATCAACCTGGGTGTATTCACCGGCCCACCGGATCGTGCTGCCCTCGGGCAGGCGCATGAGGGCCTTCCAGGTCCCGCCGACCCGCACATCCATCGACAGTTCCTCGAGCGGAACATCGACCGCTTCGGTGCCGAACCAGACGGAGAAGAGCTCAGGGCTGGTCCACGCCGCATAGACCAGCTCGCGGGGCGCATTGAAGGTGCGTGTAATGGTCAGATCATCGGTCACGGTCACTCTCCTGGGATGCTGCAGGGATCGGGGCGGTTCCGGTTCTGAAGCCTGGTCCGGGTGACCGGGCAGGTCCACAGGCGGGCGGAAATATTCAAGGCTGTCGTCAGGCTGCCATCGCCGGATGCGCCCGGCCGGTTGCCGGCCGGTCGGCCGTGAGGATGCTGAGCCGGCATTCGTTCTGAACGGGGTCGATGTGAAGCGGCAGCCGGTGGGCGGCCGAGCAGGATTCCAGCAGGGCCATGGCCTCCGGTTCAACCGCAGCGGCGCTCATATCAACCGCCAGAGCCAGACCGGGGAGCAGGGAATTGGTCCGCCGGGCCACCGCGCACAGCGCCTGAACACTTCGTCCGGTCACATGGCCGCCGACCTCGATACGGGCCGAAGCACAATCAATGTCCAGACGGACCAGAACACGGATCTTCTCGTTCACGAAACTCTTCCCCCCCATCACCGGCCGCGATGCCGCGGCCGCAAGCCAGCCTAGAACACGGATGTGACCCGCGCAACACTTGGGGGCTGTGTGTCGCAGCGGCGGCGGCTGCCGGTGGAACGGATGCAGGCGGCCGCAGGCCGTGTAATCCTCGGCTCTGCAGGCGGGCGGCCTTCGCTGTTCCGTTCCGGGGCTGCGGGCGGACCGGCCGCCGGCCGGGTGCCCGCCGGCCCGGTGCGTTCGGTAACGGGTGGGGGTATTCCCAGGGCCGGGGCCCGGGCCGTACTCTGGGGCTTCAGCCTCATGCCTCGGGGCCAGGAATCGACGCCCCGGGCTGCAGCGGCTTCGGGGGCACCGTCGGCCGGTTCAGGGAAAGGGACGGACGTGGAAGCCACCAGCAGGGATAAGAGCATTGACAGGGTCCGTGTTGCTGCCGCAGACAGGGAATCGGCGCAGTTCAGGCTCGATCACGCCGACGTGACGCTTCGCGAAGAGATCCTTGACGGGCTGGCGCAGGCTGTTCCCGTCCCCGTTCTGGCTGCGGCCTCGGGTCTGCCGGTCCGGCAGATCCGCAGAATAGGGCGCGTGCGTACCTGAAACGGGACCGGCAGCCGGATGCCCCGCCGCGTGTCAGGGACGCCAGGCCTGCCCGGCTGCCGGCGGGTCCTGCGCTCAGGAGGAGCGGGCCGCTGGTGAGGTGTCGGCAGGATGCGGGACACGGGGGCGGGTGAAGGCCTGTTCGTTGGCCAGGGCCACGCCTGTCAGAACGGTGAGTCCGCCGATGATCTGGGCGGCGGTGAGCGGGTGGCCCAGGAACACGGTGGCGATCGCGGTGAAGACGGTGATGAGGTTCAGGAACACCCCGGCTTTGGCCGGTTCGATCGTGTGCAGGGCCCGGTTCCAGCAGATGTAGGAC
>NZ_JBNHHC010000080.1:0-11107 GCF_059091865.1 Arthrobacter sp. B0316-1-20
TTTACCCAGTCTCGATTGGTCATATATTTATTGCTCCTTACAGCGATACTGGGAAAGGCGCGGGGCGTAGATTTACTCGCTGCTGGCAGTGTCGCGTTAAAGGTCCTCACTGTGCCTCTGGGAGCAGTAGCAGTAATGACGCTACTCGGCGTCACCGTGGAATTCCCTGGAATGTCAGGAAGTACATTTGGTGCCATTGGGGGAGACCTCGGAACGATTGTCGGTATTTTGGCCTTTTGTGCTGTAGGCTTCGCCGCCCTAGAAGGCCGAGCTAGTTGGCTCGCGCTGTGGTTTTTGTACCCCCTTCTCGGCGACCAACGAGCTGCTATTCTGACAACCACTGTGGTAGGGGTACTTGCCACGCTAGCCATCTGGTGGAAGGCAGGAATCCTCAATTCGAGGTCTCAGAAGCGGCTGCAGCTTACTGGATTATTTGCTGTCATTGCCTTGGTATCTGCCATTGGAAGCTCGATCATTATTACAGGCAACAGTGCGGTCTCAAGGCTATTTGTTGAAGGAATCGATAGTACGTTCCTCAGCGAGAGCAAGATTGTTTCTGCTGCTACTCGTCCGTTCCAACTGGTGCAGGCGTGGATTAGTTTCTCAGAAAGCCCATTGACGGGGCACGGCCTGGGGCAAGAAGTCTACTTCTTTGATTATTATGCAGGCGAGTTGGTGCCGACGGAGTCGGCACATAACTTCATCGCTGACATAGCAATCCGAGGAGGAGCGCTGGGACTGCTCCTGGTACTGATTCTTGTCTTCGCGACATTCGAGGGGCGATGGGCGGTAGACAGGGCGGTTTTTGCCGCAGCGTTTGCAACCTTGGTCGGCAAGGCTTTGCTTGAGCCCGCATTGGATAAGTATCGACTTGCGTTTTTGATAGCTGTAGTTATGACGGCAGTCGTTGCGTCTCGTCCAGCATCACTGACGAGTACGAATGATAAATTGGCGGGGCACGCAGGCCGTAGTGCTCAGAAGGTTAGGGCGGGCGCGGGGTGAGGCCGGATTTCGACACCTGCAGGCAGCCGCGACTCGCGGAATAATACCTCGCTCAAGCTTGACGGATATTAGGACCCACATAGTTGGTGGGTGAGACTTAGGAGAGCGGCTTTGCGGCAAGTACTTCAAACAATTCATCAGACATCGGCGAACCTGAACCCCTATATAACGCAGTTACTTCAAGCAATCGAGAGCGAGGGAATTCCGATTGCCTACTGGAGTTGGAGAAACGCCCTTTTTAGTCGGCCAGCAGCAGTTCACGTGCATTGGCCCGAGATTCTCTATCATGGTAAGAGTCCGGTTCGCTCTTGGGTAAAAAGCCTTGTTCTTGGTGGCATGCTATTGCGCTGGAAAGTTCTCTCAGTTCCTGTCATATGGACAGTTCATAACCTCCGACCCCATGAAGGTCTTTCGTTTCCTGAGAAGTTTGCTGATTGGCTCTTTCGACGAAATGTCAGTCTAGCAATTTGCCTCAATGACGCAGATGCAAATTTGGATCAGCTTGTGCCCAAGGCTGTCAAGAGGACCATATTGCATGGCCATTATAGGGATTGGATGTCCTCGTTTGATCGTTCTTCGCGCGTCGAGGGCAGGGTCGGATTTGTTGGAATGATTCGGCCATATAAGGGCGTTGAGGATTTGATTGATGCTTTTATGGCGGCGAAGGGCCCGGACCTGAGCCTAGTGATCGCCGGTCAGCCCCAAAGTTCCCACTATGCGCTTAGCTTAGAGACTCGCGCTGCCGGGGATCCTCGTATTTCCTTTGAATTTGGCTATCTGCCTGAAGACCGGCTGGTCAAAGTAGTCACTGAGTCCTCTGTGGTCATACTTCCGTATCGCCAAATGTACAATTCCGGGGCAGCCTTGTTGGCTCTATCATTGGACCGGGTCGTCGTTGTCCCGAGAACTCTGAGCAATGAACTGCTGCAGGCGGAGGTTGGAGAGTCTTGGGTGCGCATTTTCGAGTCACAGCTAAGCAGCGAACATCTACTTGCCGCGCTGGGAGTTTCTCATGACCTCGGCGACAAGTCTGGACCTGATTTGAGCCGCAGAGATTGGAGTAGAATCGGGAAACAGCACCGTGCCGCTTTCGAAGAAGTTCTGTATTAACTTACCTCTTGCTGTGTCTGTCGACGCCAATCAATAATAGGGCCAAAAACGCCGACTGAAAAATGTACGGTCCGGGGACACCCCTGGCACTGTGTTGTCGCGAGATGCTGCGTGGGCGGTGAAGCGGCGGACAGCGTGCGCACCGATGGAGAGCCGGGCCTGGTCATCGATCAGATCCACGCTCGGGAGCCATCCGCTAAGGCAACCTGGATTCCGTCGATCTGCCACAGATCGTTCGGAGTGTGACGTTCGAACCGCTTCCGCGTTCTCGAGGTTCGGCGCACCTGTGCTGTGACCAGACCTTGGCGTTTGAGGGTCCGGCGAATCGTGACACAGCCGGTGCCGGGTCAAGGCCGGCCTGGATGAGCTTGACCCGCAGCACCCGTGTACCCCCAGCGCGGGTTGTCCATCCGCAGGCGGTAGCACCAGGGGCTCGATCTCATCGGCGGTTCTGGCCGGAGATGTTGAAGGACGCCGGGACCGGGGTTGCAGCCCGGCGGTGCCCTCCGCCCACCAGACGGCGACAATAAACTCATAGAAGCTTTGCCGGGAGATGCGGTAGCGGCGGCGGACCTCAGCCACCGGGATACCGTTCCGCCCCGGTGCCAGCAGGATTTCCAGCCGTCGATGGTTCACACTCATCACTCTCATCTGTGTAAGAGTGTCAGGGATGTCCCGCTAACGGAGGGAGTGTCCCTAGCTCCTCTGTCAAGCAGCGAGGATGAGCGTGCGGGCTGCGGAGGTTTTCTGATCGTCGATCAGAGCTCGATATACGACGTCGGATAGTCGGCGTTTGAGGATACGCAGTGCTTCCATGCCGCCGTCCCCGCCTGCTTTGCGGCGGGCGAGAAGCTCTCGCGCGCCCGGGTGGCAGCGGGCCTGGGTGAGCGCGATCCGGTGCAGCGCCGCGTTCAGCTGTCTGTTCCCGGTGCGGGAGAGCCGGTGCCGGGTCTTGTTCGACGACCATACCGGCAGCGGGGCAGTGCCGTTGTGACGTGCGTAGGCGTCCTTCGAGCGGAACCGCGTGATGCCTGCGGTCTCTCCCAGGATTTTCGCCGCCGTCAGGGACCCGCAACCGACGATCGCCAGCAGCGCCGGAGCGATGACGGTGATCCGGCGGCTGAGTTCGGCAGTGAGTTCATCGATCTCCTCGGTGAGGCGGTGCAGATGGGTGAGGAGCCGTTGAGCGAGGTCGGCGACGATCCCGGAGAGGCCGTCCAGGTGGGATTTGATGCGTGCGAACGCGCTGTCCCGATCGAGCTTGGCCGGGGCCGCCCAGGCAGGATCGAGCTCGTGCAGGTGCCAGCGGAGCCGGCTGATGACGCGGGTGCGTTCGGCGACGAGGTCCTCGCGGTGGTCGACCAAAAGGCGGATCTCGCGTTCGGTGCCGTCGAGACGGGCGACGGGCAGATCGGGTTCCCGCAGGGCGGCACGCGCGATCGACAGAGCGTCGATCGGGTCGGACTTGCCGAACGTGCGGGCGCTGTTTCGAACATGGGACATCAGCTTCGGAGGCACCCGCACGACCTGTTCGCCCGCCGCAAGGAGGTCGCTTTCCAGTCGTCTGCTCAGATGCCGGCAGTCCTCGATCGCCCAGAGCCGTTCCTGATCCTCATGCTTGTTCGCCCATGCCAGCAAGGCGAGATGGTCGCTGCTGGTCGTGCCGATCGTCTTGACCGCGATCTGCCTGCCGACCGGGTCCGCGATCACGGCCGTGTGGGAGCGCTTGTGCGCATCGATCCCGATGATCACCATGGTCCTGTCTCCTTTCCTTTTACGGGTAGGGGCAGGACCGGCCGGTCGGCATATCCCAGTCAGGGGCGATGCCACGCTCCTCTCAAGCCAGGCCGGCCGGTCCGTCCGTGCCAGCCGGCCGCACTACGGACACTAGCCACGAAGGCGAAAAACGGTGGAGCGAACCAACCGGCACTCCAAAATAGTGACACTGGGAATAACGGTGGGTCTGGCTTGGCGCTTGGTTAGTTGATTCTGCCTTCGAATGCGATGGCGAACGCGTTCAATGCAGGCTTCCATCGTGTGGCCCATCGTGCCCGTCCCCGTCCGGTGGGGTCAAGGGAACGGGTGACGAGGTAGAGGCATTTCAGCGCCGCGGCGTCGTTAGGGAAATTGCCCCGGGCCCTCACAGCGCGCCGATAGCGGGCGTTGAGGGACTCGATGGCGTTGGTCGAGCAGATCACCCGCCGGATATCCACGTCCCAGTCCAGGAACGGGACGAACTCGGACCAGGCGTTGCGCCAGAGCCTGGTGATTGCCGGGTACTGGGTGCCCCATTTCGCGTCGAACTCCGCGAACCGCTCCCTGGCCGCTGCCTCGGTCGGGGCGGTATAGACGGGTTTGAGGTCCTTGCCCATCTCCTCCCAGTAGTGCCGGGAGGCGAACCGGAACGTGTTGCGGATCAGGTGAATGATGCAAGCCTGGACCGTGGCGAGCTCTCAGACGGCAGTGATCGCATCGGGCAGTCCCTTCAGCCCGTCACAGACGGCGATGCACACGTCTTCCACGCCCCGGTTCTTGACCTCGGTGAGCACCCCGAGCCAGAATTTGGCGCCCTCCCCGCCGTCTCCGGCCCAGATGCCCAGGATGTCCCGTTCACCGTTGACGCTCACCCCGATGACCACGTAGAAGGGCCTGTTGCGCACCTGCCCGTCGCGGACCTTCACATGGATCGCATCCACCATGATCACCGGGTAGACCCGGTCCAGGGGCCGGTTGGCCCACTCGGCCATCTCGTCACAGACCTTCTCGGTGATCCGCGAAATGGTGTCCTTCGAGACGGTGGCACCGTAGACCTCATCAAAGTGCGCGGCGATCTCTCCGGTGGTGAGGCCTCTGGCCGTGAGGGACAGGACAACCTCGTCGATCCCGTCCAGACGGCGCTGGCGCTTCCTGACGATCCGCGGTTCGAAGGTGCCCTCCCGGTCCCGGGGCACCTCGACCTGGACGGGTCCGATCTCGGTGAACACAGTCTTAGAACGTGTCCCGTTCCGCACATTGGGGCCCTCCGCAGCCCCGTGCTTCTCGTGCCCGAGGTGCTCGGTCAGCTCCGCCTCGAGGGCCGTTTCGAGCACTGACTTGGTCAGACTGCCAAGCAGGCCCCCGGGGCCCATCAGACTCACGCCCTGTTCTTTTGCCTGTGCCAGCAGTTGCTGCGCGAGCTGCTGCTGATCGATGATCTCTCCCGTCACAGGATCGATCATCTCTACGGTCTCGGTCATTGCCGTTCCTTTCGGTCAGGCCACGCCGTTCCCACCGTTATTCGGGCTCTGTCGCACTTTCGGTGGTGGTTGGGTGGGCGTCCGTCAGCCGAGGAGGATGCGGTGGCGGAGCAGGGTGAAGCCGGCACGTCCGTACATCTGACGCTTGAGCATTTTGGTCCGGGTGTTGACGCCTTCGGTTCTGCCGTTGTGGTGCGGCTTGGTGAGCGCGGCGATGACGGCGTCGTGGTCCTGCTCGAGTCCGTGGGCGAAGGAGTGCACGTGCGGCAGGTCGGCAGACCGGGTGGCGCGGATCCACGTCTCGAGCCTGGCCGGGTTAGTTTCGTCAGGCTTCAGGAGGCCGGCGAAATCCCGGATCAGGCCGCAGAGAGCGGTCATCTCCGGGCATGAGGCGGCGAGCTGATCAAGACGCTCGCTCTGCCGATCGGTCAGATTCTCCGGCCTGGTCAGCAGCAGTCGGGTCGCACGGCGAGGCGACAGATGCGCCCGGTCCTCATCGGCTCGGCCCTGGTTCAGATAGCGATGCAGCAGGTTCGCGCTGCCGGGATAGCCGAGCTCACGAATCTCCTCCAGCAGCTGCGTGACCGGCGCCCCGGGCTCTTCGGCTCGCCGGCGCCGCAGATAATCGCGATAGGGTTCCACGAGCGTAGGCCGGTACTGCGGAACACGTCGAAGGCGTTCCGGCTCGCTCGCGCGGGCGTAGCGCTTGACCGTGTTCAGACCCAGGTTCAACCGCCGGCAGCAGTCCAGCAGCCCGACGTCCTGATCGAGCAACTCATGCACCTGCCGCCAGCGCTCGGCTGTCGTGCGAGCCCGGGGGCCGTCCTGCAGACCTGTTGCGCCGGCCCAGCACGTCGAGTGGGCGGCGACCTCCTTGGCGGCGGCTTCGGCCAGGCCATGCCACAGGTGCCACCGGTCGGCGACCTGGACCGCTCCGGGCAGCGCGTCCCGGACGGCCTGGGCGTACGTGGCCGAGCCGTCCCGGCACACGGTCTGCACTCCTGGATGAGTGCGAAGCCACTCGGTGACGGCCGGGGCGCCCCGGCCAGCCCGCACGTCGATCCTCCGGCCGGTGTCGGCATCGATCAGCACGGTGGCGTAGTCCCGGCCGCGGCGCAGCGCGAAGTCGTCGATCCCCAGCGCGTGCGGGACCGGACGTTCCGGCAGCGCGATGCCCAGCAGCGTCCGCACCGCGGTGTCCCGCCCTGCGGCGATCCCAAGGACCGGCAGCAGCCGGGCCGACGCACGGCCGGCAAGTTCGTGAACGACGCCGCGCAACTGTCCGGTCAACCGGACCGTGCGCCGCTGATAGCGCTCCAGCAATCCCGGGACCTGCTCCCGGAAGGTCTGCCGCGCGCAGTCAGATGACAGGCACCGCATCCGGCGTACCCGCACCCGCAGCAGCACGCGGCGCCCATCGGCCGGCACGTCCGCCGGCATGCGCTCATGGAAGGCGTGGACCCTCCTAGTCAGCGTCCCGCACGCCGGGCACTCCACCGCCCCGCCACGCGTCGACGCGTGAACCACGATCACCTAGCCGGTGTCCTCGATCCCCTCGATCACCAACGCCGACAACCCCGAGAACACCATCCCGACCAGCATTTCCGCATCAACCATGCCCCATCATGAGAAGCCCGGAAGCACGAACCCGCCCTCGACGCGCCGCACCACCACCGAAAGTGCGACAGAGCCGTTATTCGGACAGTCCCCCTGCGAGCGAGGGAACCCAGTGGTTGATCGTGTGAGGCTGCCTAGCTGATACCTTTGGTCTCATGCTAAAGGGGGAAATGGCGTCGGTCTCAGGCACAGTCAGAGGACAGAGAATCGCATGGATCGATACAGCCCGAGGGCTATGTGTGGTTGCTGTGGTGCTATTCCATGTCTGTCTGTGGCACTACCTGAATGCGGGCGACACAAGAGACGCAGCGCATCGGGCCTGGGAGCTGGCGAACGGAGTGCTGGGGACCCTGAGGATGCCGCTTTTGCTCGCCGTCTCAGGGTTTCTAGCCTCCCGCAAGATACGCGCGGGCTTCAACGGCAAGACGGCTTCCGCCGTATTGGCCAGTTACTACCTGTATGTAGTTTGGTTGCTGGTGTACGGTGCGCTGAGCTTGCTGATTGTTGGCAGGGATGCCCCGCATCGTGTGGAGGGCTTCGGACTGCTGGTCCAGCTTGCACTCCCGGAGACTCCACTATGGTTCATCTTCGCGCTAGCGGTGTATACCCTCTCGCTGTCACTCTTGGGGAAGGTGAAACCCCACTTGGCGGTCGGTTCCCTCGCCGTGCTGAGTATCGCCGTGTCGTTGATTCCCGGATGGGAATCCACGCAGTGGCTGAAGATCCCCGGCCTGGCTGTGTTTTTCGCCGTCGGTGTCTACGGGAAAGAGGTGATAGCCAGGCTGGCTGAGCGGCGTCAGGTCGTTATGGTCGTCGCAGGCGGTACCGCTGGGGCGGGCCTAAGCGCTATGGCGGCATCCATGACGCTGCCCCCTGTGGCTGACGGCGCGATCTACATTCTCCGCTGTCTGACGCTGACCTGCTTCATGATTGGCACTGTCTCGCTGGCTGTACGGTGGCGAGCTATTGCCCGCATCGGGCAGTTCATTGGCCAGCGCACCCTGGGCGTTTACGTGCTGCATGTACCTTTGGTTTACGCGCTGATGTTCTCGCCGGTCGGCGTTCCTAAGGGGCCGCTGAGCTGGGTTTACCCTCTCCTGGCCACGGCCGCAATCGTCACGCTCTGCATCCTCGCGGAGTCGCTGCTTAGAAGGACCCAAGCAAGATTCCTTTTCGAGATGCCTCCACCGCTGAAGAGTCTTGCGGTGCGCTAACTGAAAACCCCACTACCGAAGGCTTTAGCGTATCCGCGGGGGTCTTCCTCGTTTGGGGCAACTTTCAACCGGATAACTGCCCCACTGATGGGCCTAACGCCCCCGATCATCCCCAGAATCCACTGCGATAGCTCCTCCGCCACCGGCCGCACCTTCTCCACCAGCGCGGGCCAGTCCCCCTCCGGCACCCGGCTGGACAGGAGCGTCACCGCAATCGACGCCGCCGGCCACCCAAATGGTCCCGCACCGCCACAGCCACGGAGGCGAAGTCCGGGGTGACCTCCCCGTTCTCGGTGGCGTAGCCGCGCTGGCGGACCTGGTCCAGGTGCGACTGCAGCTGCGTGTACTTGGTGATCGGATGGGCCGTCTCATGCCGGGACACAAACGCCGCCGCGTTCGGATACAGCGCCCGGGTCTGGGACTTGGGCAGCGCGGCCAGGATCGCCCGGCCGCTGGCCGTCAGGTGGGCGGGCAGCCGGACCCCGACATCAGTCACCAGCGACGGCCGGTTCTTCGCCCGCTCCTCCACGATGTACAGCACGTCCCGGCCGTGCAGCACCGCCAGGTGCGCGCTCTCGCCGATCCGGTCCAGCAGCCCGGCCAGCAGCCGCCGGCCCAGCCGGGACAGCGGCTCCTGCCGCGAGTAGGCCGAGCTCAGCTCGAACGCGGACAGCCCAGCCCATACTTCTGTTCCTCGGCCAGGTACAGCACAAAACCGTTGTGCTCTATCACCGCCAGCAGGTGGCAGACACTCGAGCGCGGCAGTTCCAGCGCGGAGGCAAAGGAGGAGGCCGCCACCGGCGGGAGGCGAGCAGCTTGAGGATCCGCAGCGTGCTCACTGCCGCCCGCACTTTGGATGCACCGACCTTGGATATGCCCGTCACGCCCACTTCGCCACAATCAGAAAATTAGGGATACCAGTCCGACTACAACACGCCCTTCTCACCCACAAGCGCCGCCAGCCGGCCGCACCGCCTTCATTGGCTTCGGCTTCCCGCGTGACGCAGGCACCGTACCCGGCTGGGCGACCTCACCGCCCACGGCGGCTTCTTCCCGTTCGCTTCGAGGGCCTTCTCGCCTCCTTCGCCGTGGTGATGTTCACCTTCGGCGGGATGGATCGAGACCATCGGCATCACCGCCGGCGAGCCTCCAGCCCCTATGCGATCAGCACCGCCCCGGTGCACATCCCGCTCTTCTTCGAGCTGGCCCTGGGCATGCTGATGTGCCTGTTCCCCTAAACCAGGTGGGCAGCGAGGTCAGTCCGTTCGTGCATACCTTCGAGCGCCTGGGCATCCCGGCCACCGCGCACATCCTCAATATCGGGGTCATCACTGTGGACCTGTCCGCGATCAACAGCGAAATCTTCGGATGAGGTACGCGGTTGCGGAGACCGTGGCGGAGCGGGTGTGGTAGTGCCCGGTTTCAGCATGGAAATACGACGGCGGCGCCTGGATTTTGCGGTCCAGACGCCGTCCGCTTCATACAGCCCTGAGTAATAGCGCCGCCAGCGCCTACAGCAATTCGTGAAGCCCGGAGGACTTGAGTTCAGCTACTGTCGACTTCACTGACTGAGCGTGTTCACGCCGAGTGATCAGCAACGCGTCGCCGGTATCCACCACAACAATGTCTTCCACCCCGACCAGTGCCACCACGCGATCGGTGGTGGACAGGACAAAGCCCGAACTGTTGTTGGCGATGACCTTGGACGCCGGAGTGGCCACAGTGACCGAATCGTCTCCCTGAAATGCGCTGCTGAGGCGCGTCACAGCATCAAAGTCGCCGATGTCATCCCATCCAAAGGAACCCGGAACCATGACGACTTTTCCGGCCCTCGCGGCAGGCTCAGCAACGGCGTAGTCGATGGCGATCTTCGGCAGGGACTGCCAGACCTCCGCCATCACGCAATCCTGGTCAGGCGTGTCCCATGCATCCGCGATCTTGCGCAGACCAAGGAACAGGTCCGGCTGATTAGCACGTAGGCTGTCCAAGATTTCACTGGCCCGTGCAACGAACATGCCCGCGTTCCACCGGTATTGGCCGCTTTTTACATACTTTTCCGCAAGTTCGTATTCTGGTTTCTCGACAAACTCCTGCACATGGAATACATCCCCGTTTGCGGCTTCTACGAGCGGATCGCCTGAATGGATATAGCCGAAGCCAGTGGACGGATAAGTAGGCTCAATGCCGATCGTTGCAATATAGCCCAGTTCAGCGGCCTCGACTGCGGATGCTACGCATTTAGAAAAAAGCGCAACATCACGAATGACGTGGTCCGCCGCAAATGATCCCATGATGACGTCAGGGTTCCGGTCCTGTAGCAACATGGCTGCGAGCCCGATGGCCGCGGCCGAATCCTTGGGGCTTGGCTCGAGGACCAGATTGGACGATGACATCACAGGCAGCTGGGCCGACACAGCCTCTCCGTGAGCTGTTCCCGTAACCACCATGATATTACCGGCACTGATCGGCAGCAGCCGATCCCATGTCTGCTGCAGCAGACTGCTTCCTGCTCCGGTCAGATCAAGCAGAAACTTCGGAGCCTTCGCCCGCGACAGGGGCCAAAGACGCGTCCCCGATCCACCAGCAGGAATCACTGCATGGAAATTAGAATTCAACTCGTTTCTCCGTCAAATTAGACAAAAATTCATTTTCAACGACCGCACCCACACTGCAAATGCAAATGTACTCGACGGTCATTCTGGATCAGCTATCTGGGATGGGCAAATTGTTTCTTTAGTTCCTAGCCCTACACTCCTCAAAGTGACCCATAGCACGCCGAGATTGAGTCATGTTTGTTCGGTTCACTCCCCCACCCACATTAGGCTATTCGCGTGACCACAACACTTGATCTTTCCGCATCGTTCAAGGCCTACGACGTCCGGGGTATCGTCGGCGAAACCATCACCACCGAAATCGTCGAAGCGGTCG
>NZ_JBNHHC010000081.1:0-10935 GCF_059091865.1 Arthrobacter sp. B0316-1-20
GCGGCCCACGCCAGGGGAACCGACGCAAATGCTTCATTGATCTCATACGTATCGAAGTCACTGATCCGCATGCCCGTGCGCTCGAGAACATGCCTAGTAGCCTCGATGGGTCCGGTCAACATGATCTCCGGATCGGAACCTCGCACGGCGAAGGCGTGGAAGCGGGCGCGCGCCCGTAACCCAAGGCTCTCAGCGCGCTCTGCCGACATGATCAGGACCGCGGAAGCACCGTCAGTCAGCGGAGACGCGTTCCCTGCCGTGATGCTCCAATCGATTTCCGGGTAACGCGCGGAGTACTTTTCGCTTTTGAACGCTGCTGGGAGACCGGCGAGTCCATCGACCGTGGTCGTTGCCCGTACTGTTTCGTCCCTGACATGAGCGTTTCCGTTCGAAGTCTCTACCGGAACAATCTCACGAGCGAACTGCCGCTTCTCCGTCGCATGAGCAGCTCGCTCGTGAGAGCGGGCCGCGAACGCGTCCAGTTCATTCCGGCTGAAGCCCCATCGCGAAGCAATGAGCTCGGCGCCAATTCCCTGTGGGGGCAGGCTGGTAAACCTCGATGCAAGCGGCCCATGCGGATCACCGCCCTGCGTGTTCGAATACATCGGGATTCTGCTCATTGACTCGACGCCACACGCGATGGCTACGTCGTAGGCACCAGCCATGACGCCCTGCGCAGCGAAGTGCGCGGCTTGTTGGCTGGACCCACACTGTCGATCCACCGTCGTGCCGGGCACGTGTATGGGAAGGCCGGCGGCAAGCGCGGCACTACGAGCGATGTTTAGGGACTGGTCACCGATCTGGCTCACGCACCCAGCAATGACGTCATCGATGGTCGACGGGTCGATTCCAGTGCGCTCAACGAGTGCGGAGATGACGGTCGCTAGCATGTCGGCGGGATGCACGCCAGATAGCGCCCCGCCTTGTTTTCCCTTGCCGGATGCGGTGCGGACCGCATCGACGATGACCGCATCGCGCACGTTCATTTCTCTCCCTCGATGATTGCGGCCTCTCCTGAGAGACGCGCGCGGAGTTCTTTCTTATTGAGCTTTCCAGTGGTGGTCCGCGGAATCTCTTCGATCCGCTCGAATTGCTCCGGCACCCACCACTTCGGCACTCTATCGGCGAGGAACTCGCGCAGTGCCTCGGTATCGAGACCATCCGACGCGACGATGAAGGCGTGAGGTCTCTCCATCCAGCGCGGGTCCGAGCGCGCCACGACGGCAACCTCATGGATATCCGGGTGATCCTGGAGGGCTTGCTCAAGATCGACCGAAGAGATCCATTCGCCGCCGGACTTGATCACGTCCTTCGACCTGTCCAACAGTGTGATCCAACCCTCACGATCCACCGTTGTGATATCGCCCGTGCGCAGCCAACCGTCGTGGAACTTGTCCGCCACCTGCTTGTCACTCAACCCGTAGTAGTGAGACGAGACCATCGGTCCGCGAACCTCGAGTTCACCCCGCGACTCCCCGTCGTGGGGAAGCACCGCCCCGTCCTCGTCAACGATCCGAACCTCGTAGAACGGGCTCACCCGCCCACCCTTGACCCGTTTCGCCAGAAGCTCCTCCTGACTTGCTCGTGGATCGACGTAAGTGACGGCCGCACCGGGGAACGTCTCAGTCATCCCCCACCCGGAAACGACATCGACGTCAAAGTCGTCCCTCATGCGCACGACGAGGTCGCGCGGCACCTGGCTGCCGCCGAGAAATAGCTTGCGCACAGACGCCAGTACCTGAGTGTTGTCGCTGCCGCTCTCTGGATGCGAGTCCAGATACCGGATCAGGTCCATCCAGATGGTCGGGACACCGGCCGACCACGTCACCTCGTGCGCCGAAATCATCCGAGCGAGACTGGGCGGTTGCAGATACCGGCTGGGCATAATGAGATCGGCCCCCGTGATGATCGCAATAAACGGCAGACCCCACCCCACCGCGTGGAACATCGACACCGTGGCTAGGACGACATCGTGTCCGCGGATGCCTACTACGTCGCCCCCGGCCATCGTGAGCGCATGGAGCACAATGGACCGGTGTGAGTACAGCACGCCCTTCGGATCCCCTGTCGTTCCCGACGTGTAGCAGAGCGCAGCGCCGCAGCGCTCGTCGAGCGCCGGGAACGCGTACCCTTCAGCGTCTTCGGCGATGATGTCCGCGTACCGGATTACGGGCAGGTCGGCGGTGGGGATGTCGCCGTCGCCGATGACTACGATGAATTCGATCGACGGCATCAGCGGCAGCAATGGGAAGATCTGTGCGCTGAGCGAGTCGTCGACAATGAGTACGCGGTCCCGCGCGTGGCGCACCGTCCACACAATGTGGTCGTCGTGCAGGCGCAGGTTGATCGTGTGCAGCACGACGCCCATGCCCATCACGCCGAGGTAGGTCTCCATGTGCTCGGCACTGTTCCACGCGAACGATGCGATGTGGTCTCCGCGGCGGATCCCGCGGCGATCGAGCGCCGCCGCCAGACGCTCACTACGCTCCGCCGTTTCGGCGAAGGTTTGAGTGTCGGACCCACCGTCGGCATTGCGGACCGAGACGATCCGACTGTCAGGATGCACGTTCCGCATGCGCCACAGGAAGTGGGTCGTCGTCAGAGGAAAGTCCATCATTAGGCCCGGCGACGCCGTCATCGTCTTCTCGCTTCCCTGAGTCGTTTCTTCGTGCTCCACGATTGCCGTCTCCGCTCTCTTACTCATCATGATGTCGTCATCGGCACCGCATGTGCGACTCCAGCTTGGCGCGCCGCTCGCTGTGCAATCATTTCTTCGATCTCCGCTTCATCGAAGCCGAGATTCCGCAGGGTTGCCCTGGTGTCACTCCCGGGTGCGACACAGGTCGGCGCGGCGAGGTCAGCATGCCGTGAGAATCGCGGCGCAGGAGCCGGGTGTGTCATTCCGTGCACCTGCGAATAGACCGCGCGCGAGGCGAGATGCGGCTCCGAATGCACGTCGGCGGACCGGATCACGGGCGTGACGCAAGCGTCCACTCCCTCAAACGCCTCTACCCAACTCGCCAGCGTGCGACCGGCGAACGCTTGCGCGATGACGTCCCGAGTCTGCGACCAGTGCGATCGATCGTGCTGCGAGAACCCATGGAGAGCGTCCCCCAATCCGAGCGTCTCGATCAGTCTGTCGTAAAACTTCGGCTCAATTGCCCCGACGGCAATCCACTCGTCGTCCCGCGTGCGGTATACGCCGTAGAACGGGGCGCCTCCATCGAAAATGTTGCCCCCGGGACTTCCGTCGTCCCACATGCCGTGATGACGCATGGCGTGCAGCATCCCCGTGAAGAGTGCCGCCCCATCCACGACCGCCGCGTCGACCACCTGCCCCCGCCCCGTACGCTGCGCCTCGTACACGGCGGCCAGCACGCCGAATGCGAGGAGAAGGCCGCCGGCTCCGAAGTCGCCCAGAACGTTCAACGGAGCCACTGGGGTACCGTCTGGCGCAACGGTCGCGGCGAGCAGGCCGCTCACGGCCAGATAATTGATGTCGTGGCCTGCGGTCGCTGCCCTCGGCCCGTCCTGGCCCCACCCCGTCATCCTTCCAATGACCAGCCTGGGGTTGCGCGCGCTCAATGTCTCGGGCGCGAAACCGAGCCGCTCAAGGACCCCAGGCCGAAACCCCTCGAGCAGTACATCGGCCCCGTCGATGAGGCGCTGCGCCGCCGCGGCACCAGTCGGCGTCGTCAGGTCGAGCGCAACCGAACGCCTTCCCCGCGTGAGGACGGCATGTGCCTCGACATTAATGTCACGCACGTCCACGTCGGTGACTCGTTCCACGCGGATGACGTTTGCCCCAAGATCAGACAGCAGCATGCCCCCGAACGGGCTCGGCCCGATGCCTCCGAGTTCGACCACGTTCAGCCCCGCGAGCGGGCCGCTGGTCATCACACCCACACCAAACCCCCGATCGTCGTCACCCGCATCGGTCGATGCTGGAGTTTCCGTCACCATCGCCGTACTCCCCACCTCAATCGGAAACTTACTGAACGCTAGCTAATATAGAGGTCGATGACTCCCAGGCGCAACCACTAACTACAAACCCCGATGATCAGTGACTAGGAGAGCGCCACAAAGAGATTGCAGGTTATTGATGCGGCCGACGACCACCTGGCGCCTCCTGTGGCCCGCGATGAATTCACGCTGCATGTCTATGACGCCACATCCACTCGCACGGTTCCCGTACTTCCATGCCCCCCGCACCCGCCTCCGACTACCCACGCGCAGGTGGCGCCCGTCACGCGGCGGGGCTAAGCGGCGCATCGGTTCGCCGGCGGGTATCCCGCTTCGTCGTTCATGGTGCTGATGTGAATGCCGGTGATCAATGGCCGTGTCGAGGCGCGGCCCGCCTGTGGGTTGGGCCAAAGTATGCGACCCCTGTTCTTCCAGCAGAGTTAACGGATGCTGGAACTTTTTGGTCAACGGCGGGCTTTCCGGCGGCTCTTGTCTTTCCTGATCACCCTGGGCGGCGTAGGCGCGCCCGGGGTCGAAGGCGCTGCGGCCGCGGAAGTCCAGAACCTGTGAAGTGCGTGGTCAAACACATCCCACCAGGATGCAGCGACGCCGGGGCCACACTTCCGCTACCGCGAAGGGGCCAGCGGCGCGAAGCTTGGCATCTATTCCTGTGCGGTGAACTAGTGCCGCCCGTATGGGCAGTCCCTCGCCCAACGATATTGCCGATCGGCACATCACTCTCACCCTCGACATCACACCCGGCGCATAGTGGGGGTCTCAGCTGCATATCCTCTTTGCGTCGACCGGCCATTCGTATATAGTGATCGCTACCTAAACAAGAAGGTGAGCTTATGACTACCGCACCGACTACGCGGACCGTGGAGCCCGTCGTCCTCAACGAGACAATCGGTCACATCGCCGTACTGCGCATCAACCGGCCGGAGGCACACAACGCAGTTAATTCCGAAGTGTCTTCGGCTCTTGGCGCAGCGTTCGCCGCAGCGAACGCGGACGACAGCGTTCGTGTCGTGGTTCTCACCGGAGCCGGCAGTTCCTTCTGCGCGGGCGCAGATCTGAAGGAACTCGCGCGCGGACTGAGCGCCAGCAGCGTCCACTCCCCCGAATACCCCGAGTGGCACTTTGGCGGAATGGTTCGCCAGTGGTGCAACAAGCCAACCATCGCTGCCGTCAACGGACACGCGATGGGCGGCGGTCTCGAGATCGCTCTTGCCTGCGACCTCATCGTCGCGTCGAAACAGGCACTATTTGCCTTTCCAGAGACGAGCTGGGGCCTCTACGCCGCGGCAGGCGGCGCTGTTCGTCTCCATGAATTCGTGGGGCTGCGCCGGTCGCTGGAAATGCTCCTCACGGCCGAGCCCATCGATGCGAGCACAGCGCTGTCGTGGGGCCTCATCAACCGCGCCGTCGAAGCCGAGGACGTGCTCGACGAGGCACTAAGCATCGCGCAACGCATTGCGGCGAACGGACCGAATGCCGTGCGCTTGACGAAGAAGACCGCCTATCGCGCGGCGACGGACGGGTCCGTCTGGAACGAAGATTGGACGCGCGAGAGTGCATGGGACGCAAACGAGGAGACGACGGCGGCCGTCTTCCCCAGCGACGAAGGCATTGAGGGCATGGCGGCGTTCGCCGAGAAGCGCGCCCCTCAGTGGCGATAGGGCATATTGCTCAACAGTCTCCTGATAGCGTAAGACCAGCGCTAAGACAAGCCCCGGACATGCAGATGGAGACACGAAATGGTCGAGACTGGCACAAACACGGATGCGCCGGACGTGCCTCACGCAGCCGACTGGCGTTCGTATCCCAGCCCCAAACTCCCCGCCATCCTGACGGCGGCCCTGGCTGAGTTTCAGCAACACGGCTACCACGGCACGACAGTGAGGTCTATCGCCACTGGTGCCGGCCTCACCATGCCCGCGCTTTACTACCACTACGGAAACAAGGAAGGCATCCTCTTCGCCCTGCTCGAAATCGCCTTGGATGACTTTCAGGCACAAAGCGAGATGTGCCTCGAGGATGCCGGAGACGATCCGCGGGTGGGGTTCGAGAACTACATCACGGTTCTCGCGCTGCATAACACGAATCGGCGGGACCTAGCATCGCTGCACGCCGAGTCGCGATTTCTTGGGCCGGAATTGCGCGCGCAGTATCTCGCCAGGCGCGCCAACGTCGAGAACACGCTTGAGAAGCTTCTCGCCGCGGGGGTCTCCGACGGAATCTTCGATACCGTCGACACGCGATTTACGGCACGTCAGCTCCTCGGAATGACGAATGGAATCCTCGACTGGTACTCTCCACGCGGCCCCCTCTCAGCAATGGAAATCGCCGAGCGCTACCGGCAGGCTGCTGTGCGCCTGGTAGCGAACGCATAGCGACCCGCCGCGCAAGAGTTCCCTTCGGCGCCCTGGATCCGAAGGGCCGCTAAAGCGGATTGGCAGGTACGATTCCCGCGGTCTCGCCACCGTCGGCGATGAACTCGGCTCCCGTCGAGAAGCTCGATTCATCGCTGGCGAGAAACAGGACAAGGTTCGCCACTTCGAGCGGCTCGCCCAGGCGTGCGATCGCAACCGCACTCTGGTCGATCTCGTTACCTTCGGTCATCGGGGTTCGAATGTTACCGGGGTGGACTGAGTTCACACGAATTCCGTATCGCCCGAGATCCAATGCTGCCTCCTTGGTGAGGCCACGCATCCCGAACTTCGCCGCCGTGTATCCCGGGAACGAAGCGACCCCCTTGAGACCGGCAGTCGAGGACACATTAATGATCGACCCTCTGCCGGATTCCTTGAGTGCAGGGATTGCTGCCTTGATCCCGAGGAAGGTTCCCGTGAGGTTGATCGCGATCACTGAGTTCCACTGGTCAAGCGAATACTTGTCGATCGGGGCGAAGTTCATGATGCCGGCATTGTTGACCAGGATGTCGAGACCACCGAATTCCGAGACGGCCGTCGCAACTGCCGCTTCCCAGCCCGTGGGGTTCGTGACATCCAGATGCGTGAAACGAGCGGACTTTCCCAGTCGCGCGGCCGTAGCTTCGCCGTCTTCGTCGAGCACATCGCCGATCACGACCTCTGCCCCTTCCTCGACGAGGCGCTGAGCATGCGCAGCGCCCATGCCTCGCGCACCACCACTAATTAACGCGACTTTTCCATTAAGACGCCCCATTGTCTTCTCCATTTCCGCTAGTTCCCCCAGGTTCCTGCCCATGCACCGGACTATTGGAGGTTGAGGTGAGTGAGGTTTATGCCGCTCGCGCGGCCAGAGGTATTCGTAAGAGGTCGAAGCCTAGACGTGACTCTCAAGTTCACGCCTCTGTTGATGGGGTTGAAGCCCGCGCTAATCGCGAAAAGTCACCATCCTGCTCAATGCCTCTCTTTCGGTCCGGAACCCGTTCGCAGGATGCGCGATATCGGGACGCCCGAAAGCGATCGCGAACAAGATCATCCGATCCTGGGGAATTGCCAACTCCTCACGGAGAAGGGGGGCCTCCGCGGCGATCGAAGCCTGCGCGATCGTTCCCACCCCGCGGGCCTGCGCCGAGAGCATGAAGCTCTGGGCAAAGAGCCCGCAATCGATGGCCGCATAGACGCCGAGATGCACCGGCGCCGACATGATGACCACGTGTGGTGCGCCGAAGAACTCAAAATTCTGCCTCGCTTGCTCGCGAGACGCCTCTCGGTCCCCGCGCGCCACACCCACGGACTCGTATAGCGCCCAGCCGGACTTCCGACGGCGGTCTCGATAGACGCCTTCGTATGATGCAGG
Source organism: Arthrobacter sp. B0316-1-20 (assembly GCF_059091865.1). Lineage (NCBI taxonomy): Bacteria > Bacillati > Actinomycetota > Actinomycetes > Micrococcales > Micrococcaceae > Arthrobacter > Arthrobacter sp. B0316-1-20. The sequence goes on from NZ_JBNHHC010000081.1 coordinate 7,750, forward strand.
GAAGGGGATATCAGGACGTGGCTCGTCAATCTCCGCATCTGCTGAAAGCCTCTCACGCACCCGTTCGAGTGTGTCGCCCGACAGCAGATCAAGGTGCCATGGCTGTGTGTTGCACCACGATGGGGTGTGCGCGGCCGCGGTGAGGATCTCCGTGACGACATCGGGTTCGAGCCGTTCGGGGAGGAACGCCCGACAGCTCCTGCGTTCAACGAGCAAAGCATCGAGAGTCGTTGCCACGCCGGGATCTGCCTCTCGCAGGGTCTCCGTAGACGCCGAAGTGCCGGTATGGGGGGTCATGGTCATCGTCCTCCTCTTGCGGATGTCACTAGCTCGACATCTTCTCCAGGGGCCCAGATCGGTAGGTGTCCCAATGGGTCACCTCCGCTACCGCTTTGCGCGGTGTCGGCTCGGGCGCCGACTCCGGATAGCCAACGGGGATGAGCCCCACGATCTCAGCCGGTTCCGGGATCCCCAGGATCTCCTGGATCTCACGATCAATTCTTCCGGCGTGGACGGTCGTGAGGAGCGCCCCCAGCCCCAGGCCATGCGCTGCCAGCAGAAGATTCTGTACAGCGGGAAAGATCGACCCGTAACGCACCGGGTTGGTATGGGTTCCGGCGGCCGGTGGACCGTTGTGCAACGCGACGATGATCACCGGAACCTGTGCCATCGAGCGCGAGAGTTCGGCGGCGTCCCGATAGATCTTCTTCTTTGACTCGCTCGTTCCCGAAGCATTGGCGGTGGCCTCAAACAAGCTCTCGCTGGCCTCGCGGTAAAGCGCACCGATCTGAGCAGTCAGGTCCGGTCGCGTCACGACGACGAACTCCCACGGTTGCCCATTGCCCGCGCTGGGGGCCCGGGTCGCGTAATGCACCAGACGCTCGAGGGTCTCACGGGGTACCGGCTGCGCCGACAGCTTCCGCACCGAGCGCAGAGACTCGAGAGCCTCGAACAAGTCCACCGACGGCATATTTGTCACCATTCGGCGAGCACCTCCCCACGGTGGAGCGAGCTGTGCCCTCCTGTGCTCACATGTGTCTCGAGAATCTCGCGCACGGGGAGGATAGACCAGTCATCACCGGGATCGCCAGCTAGGAGCTGGAGCGTGGACGACGCAGTCCAATGCCGAACCGCGCCGGGATCCTCCACCACTCCGCGCGCGTTGCGCAGCACACTCCCGGTATCGCCGTCGTCGATGGTCGGCCGAGGTGACGCATAAGTAAGCGTTGGTTTGACCTTGGGGGGGTCGGAGCGAGTCTCCAGCCTGAGTGACATGCGGACGAACTCGACTCCACGGCGCCCGGCAGACAGCATGAGGAGGTCGTCCTTCCACTCCATCGTTGCGTCACCCACTTGCAACGGCATGCCCCAGACCTCGCGCCCAGCTACGGCGCCGGCGAAGTTCGTTTTCATGCCCGTCAGGCAGTGCTGAACGAGCTCTCCGTTCAGCAGTGCTCTGGCGGCGAGGTACACCCCAATGTAGGGGCCGAAACTGCTGCGCACATGATGCACGACGCGCAGCACTCCCAATCCGGGGCCCTCTGGCAGCTCGAGAACGGGAGGCAGAAGCGGCGCCAAGATGTCCCGGTCGGTGCGGAACACCACGGTAACTTCCTCGCCCTTGTCGTAGTAATACGGAGGCTCACCATAGGTAATGCCAATCAAACCGTTCATATTTTCCTTGTTTGTCCTCGACAGGTACATCTGTGGCCGGGCGCAGGGATCCGCGCTCAGGCGAAGGCGACGCTGGGGAAACCGGCGTCAGCTTCCTGGAGCATGCGGCGGCGATACTCGGGCACGCCGGGCGCGTACTGGGTGAAGATCACCTTCTTTCCGGGGATGTTCCCACCCGTATACCAGTTCTTGGTGTAGTTGTATATCGGCGACATCGCGGCGACGGACTCCTGGACGTGCTCGACGAATGCGGCAGCCGCCTCGTCCTTGATCTCGACCTTAGCGCTCCCGACCTTCTCAGCCTGCTCAATGATCGCGGTGACGAAGTTGACCTGGTGCTCCGTGGCCCGCGGAACGTTCCCCGCGCCGACGTGCGGCCCTCCCAGAATAAAGAGGTTGGGAAATCCCGGCACACCCGCTCCGTAGAGCGTGACGGGGCCGTCCTCCCAGACGTCTTTCAATGCGACTCCATCGACTCCCCGGATGTCCATCTGCATCATCGCACCCGTTACCGCGTCGAACCCGGTCGCCAGCACGATGATGTCGAAATCGAAGCTCTTCTCGGTCGTCTCGACACCCGTGGGGGTGAAGGTTGTCACCGGCGTCTCAGGAAGTTCGACGAGCTCCACGTTGTCCTGGTTGTAGGCCTCGAAGTAATTCGTCTCCATCGGCGGCCGCTTGGCACCGAACCCGTGATCCTTGGGGATGAGCTTCTCGGCGAGCACAGGGTCCTTGACCCTCTGACGGATCTTCGCCGCAAGGAAGTCGCACCACGCCTGATTCGTCGCCATGTCGATCGCGTTGTCCGCGAAGTTGTCGGACACCTTCTGCAGGCCACCCTTGCGATACAGCTCTTCGTACTTCTGGGCCCGTTCCTGGGCCGTCGCGTCGGCGAAGGTGCGCGTCTCGCCGTCATGGGCCATGCCCATGTAGTCCTTCGTGGTCCTGTCGTAGATTAAGTCGTAGTTCGCCCTGATCTCTGCCATGTATTCTTCGGAGATCGGCTTATTATTCAACGGCGTGCACCAGTTCGGCGTCCGTTGGAACACGGTGAGAGATTGGGCGACCTCGGCGACGATCGGGATGATCTGCACCCCGCTGGATCCTGTGCCGAATACGGCCACCTTCTTGCCGGCAAAGTCGACCGGCGCCTTGGGCCATTGTGCCGTGTGGTATATCTCCCCGGTGAATGAGTTGAGGTTTTCGTATGCCGGCGTGTACGGGATCGAGAGTAGACCGGTGCATGGGACGAAGTACTTGGACCGAATCGAGGCGCCGGTCGACAGGCGAATCTCCCATTCGGCCGCTGACTCGTCATAGGTCGCGCCCTCGACGCGAGTGTTGAACTGAGCGTGCTTGCGTAAATCCCAGCGATCGACGACGTGGTTGAGGTAGCGCTCAATCTCGGGCTGACCGGCGTACTCCTCCGACCAGTCCCACTCGTCGAGCAGTTCCTTGTCAGAGAAGTACCCGTAGACGTAGCTCTCGGAGTCGAAACGCGCCCCGGGGTAG
>NZ_JBNHHC010000082.1:0-10713 GCF_059091865.1 Arthrobacter sp. B0316-1-20
ATGGTCTTGATCATCGTTCGTCGTCTCCTCCGGGGGTGGGCGCTTCGTCGGAAAATCCCACGCTATCAAGCGAACGGTCGGTTGGGGAACAGCGGAAGCCATCGAACCACCGGGGTAGGGGTCCGTCAAGGGCGGCGAGCGGGTCGGCGAGGTTCGCGTGGACTGGGGCCGGTATCAGCGCCTCTCGCTCGTCGTTCGATCGGAGGCAGCGGTGTTGACCACCAAACAAACAGGCGGTAGATTCACCTACGGGTATCCGCACCTGAACATCGAGAGCTGAAACGAGGATGCCATGAGCCAGCCGACACCGTTGGAGCAGCGGAAATCCTGCGGACCTCGCCGCGGGCCGCGCCGCAGGCGCAGTGTGATCCTACGTTTCACGAATCCACGAACGCACCTACCGACAGGGACCAGCGGGGCGGTCACTGACATAGAGAGGCACACTCATGGGACACAGGTCGAGGGAAAGGTCGCCTACATTACCGGGGCGGCACGAGGGCAGGGGCGTAGTCACGCCGTTCGGCTCGCGGAAGAGGGAGCCGACATCATCGCGGTCGACACGACGGCGATGATCGGGACGGTTCCGTACCCGCTCGCGTCAGCCGACGATCTCGCCGAGACGGTGCGGCAGGTAGAAGCGGTCGGAGGACGAATCGTCGCGCGCGACGCGGACGTGAGGGATTCCGCAGTGATCTCATCCGCAGTCGAGGCCGGCGTATCCGAGTTCGGAAGTCTCGACATCGTCGTTGCCAATGCAGGCATCTTCTCGCCGGCCGACAGCCTCCGGATGTCCGACGAAACCTGGCAGGACACGATCGACGTGAACCGTCGTGCGAATGCAGATCGAGGACTGGTATCGACACTGGCTGACGTTCACGCGCAAGGCATCGCCGAGCGAGGCCTACATGATCCACTTCCTGATGCGTAATGTGCCGGAGAATCCTGCGCGGCCCTCGATGGTCCACTCCGATTGCAGCTTCCACAACGTGATGCGCAAGGACGACCGTCCCACGGCGCTCCTGGACTGGGAGACTGCCCATCTGGGGGACCCGGCCGAGGATCTCGCGTACGTCCAGGACGTGGTGACGGAATACATGACTTGGGACCAGTGGATGGAGCACTACCGGCGGCACGGTGGCGTCGACGCGACTGAGCAGCAGATCGCCTTCTACAAGGTGTTCATTGCGTTTCGCAACGCCTGCACGACAAACAAGGCGGCGGCGCGCTTCCTGGAGGGTTACGTCAACGTCCGACAATTGCCCCTGGGATACGAGTTTTCAGCACGGTTCCGACGCGACGGCATCCGTGCGATCGAAGATTATCAACAGACAGACTCGAGGAGTCTTCAGAACGGAGTGCGATAGTGACCAACGACCAAATGACACCGATCGTCCTGGACGGTGTGAGCAACTTCCGCGACCTGGGTGGCCACCGTACCGTTGACGGCCGTCATGTTCGTCGCGGACGGGCCTTTCGCTCCAATAGCCTCGACCGCTTGACCCCGGCCGGCCGCGAAGCAATCCGGCGACTAGGAGTCCGCGCCGTTGTCGACCTCCGGGCGGCCTCGGAACGTGAGGCGAACCCGGCACCTGATCTTGAGGGTGTGCGCTACATCGTTTCGGACAAGCAAAGCCCCAGTGATGTCGCTCAGTCGATCCTTACCTTGAACGACGCGCCGGAGAACGAATGGCGCGAAGGATGGAAGAAGTTCTACAACGCGTTGCCCATCGCTTTCGCTCCCGAATATCGGCAGCTGTTCCGCGTCCTTCTCGATACGGAGGATCCGGTCGTGGTGAACTGTTCGGCCGGAAAGGACCGGACGGGAGTCGTGTCCGCGCTCCTTCTGTCCAGCCTCGGTGTTCCCCGGGAGACGATCGTGGCTGACTATGTCAGCAGCGACAGAGGGTTGGGTACCAACCGCGCCGTCGTCCGGATGTTGTCGGACGACATGTCGGACCGGTTCGGCGAACTCCCCGACTACGCGCGGGCGTTGATGCTGGGCGCCGACCCGTACTTCTTGAAGGTGACTCTCGAGAAACTCGACCAGGACTACGGATCCGTGAACGGATACTTGGAGATGCGCTTGGGCGTGAGCCCGGTCGAGCTCGAGCGTCTTCGCGAGGTGATGCTGGAGCCATGATTCGACCAGTGAAGGATGGGTTCGTGGCGCGTCTGCGCGTGTCCGAGACTCCCTCGGTCCGCCACTGGATGGGGACCCCTTGCCGCTGGAGGTCGGGTTTACGGTGAGGACCATGACTGAATAGGTCGCGGATGGCAACTGGACCGACACGCGTCATGAGGTGTGCGAGGACGTGATTGCCAAGATCACGATCAGCCGGCCCGAGGTCCACAACGCCTTCCGGCAGCAGACGATCTGGGAGATCGCGCGGGCGCTGACGATGGCGGGGGACGATGAGTCGGTCGGCGTGATCATCCTGACCGGTGAGTGTGACGAGGCCCTTCTGTTCGGGCGGGGACCAGCGCGTGCGCGGCGACTCGGGCTGGACGGGGAAGCCACTGGCGGTTCGACGTCACGGAACTGCACGTGCAGATGCGTCGCACGCCGAAGCCCATCGTTGCGATGGTCGCTGGGTGGGCGATCGGCTGCGGTTTCGCGGCCAGCATCCTGTCGGATCTCGTCGGTCCGAAGAAGGCCAAGGAGACTTCGTTCATGTACCGTCAGTACGACGCGCACTAGTAGTACTTTGTTAGGTTTTCCGGCGAGGGTCTTTTAATCCGCCGGCGGTCCTGTTAATTTCCTGTCCGTTCCCCGGTCCAACAACACCGGACTCCAGATGACGCCCTGCGGCGAGCGGAAGCGCTTGCCCGGAAGATCAATCTTCTCCTCGACACCATCATGGACGCGTCCGGTCAACCGTACGAATACCAAGCGATCTGCGATGGCGCCAATAAAGCGGGCTACTTTATCTCCCGCAGCCGGTGGTCGCTGCTCAAGAACGGCAAGGTCCAGCACGTCCCGGACGAGTGCCTGCGCGCCATTGCAACGGTTTTCGATGTGAATCCCGAATACCTCCTCCAGGAGGACGGCCCGCTTCCCGAACAGGTTAAAGTCCTGCTTCCACAACTGCGGATCAAGAGGCTCTCTGAAGTACACGATTTCGCCGCCAGGGCACTGGGCCATGTGGACCCTGAACGGTTTGAGGCCATTGCGAAGGTCTTGGACGAGGCTATCCAATCATGACGACCGGCACGGACACGAAGGCGGCAAGGCGATGGCCAATCAGAGGACTGCGGAAATGACCAACAGAACTTCTGCTGCCGCGCAAAACTCGACGTCCTCCGTTCCTGAGTCGTGGGCGCTGTGGGTGGCCGCCGGCGCCTGCGCTGCACTTCTGGCAGTTGTCGCAGTCGTCATTGTTGGCTTGTTCTCTCGCAGGCATCACCAGGGGACGCTGACGCCCCGATGAAGGAGACCAACCCAATGCCGGAGCCCAGAGATTTGGCCGCCAGTTCTGAATGGTGGACGCGCACCCAGTGGGCGCTGGAAGCCACAGTCTCGGGGAACGTAAGGCTGAACGACTACGGCCTCAAGATGCTCGGCGCTCTGGCGAAGAGCGAGATGGCGGATTCCGAGGAAAAGGCGATGTTGGATGCAGTCTGGCAAGTATCGTCCACCGGGATGCACGACGAGGCCATCGACCAACTGATCGAGGACGTCAGAGCGGTGAAAAACCCCTCAGAGTCAACGGACGCGTCGCCGCGCATTTCCGACGCTGATGAAGACGAGGCGTCGGCATCAGTCCGCCACAGGGCAAGAACTTATCGCAGGACCTACGATCCGGCGAACAAGGAGCAGGTGCTCTCCACCCTGCGTCGGGAAATCTTGGCAGCCCGACTGAAGGTCACCCTCGATCCAAAGCTGGGACGCGAGACCTCGCAGAGGGTAAAGCTCCTGTCAGAGATGACCCTGCCGCCGCTCGCCAGGCAGTTCCGCCGTGCCGATGATGCCCCGGCAGCCAGCCCAGACGCAAACAAGGAGCACGAGTAAGGCCGCAGCTGCTGAAGCCTTGACGATCCTCGTGTGCGTTCCGCTGGTTGATCGGCGCCCGCTAGCTTGATCGGTTGGAGGTATTTTTCACGACTCCGTCAGGGGACGGACCCGCCCACGGCTTTGCAGTGGACCAGAGGACCCGCCGGATGACGCGAGTAGCATCTTGGCGGGCATGTGGCGGAATCTGACCTGAGTTGCACACCTGAGCGCTGATTTCGTGTTTTCTCGAGCGTTTCCCCTTGTCAGGGGTTTGCTTGCGAGCTTTTTGGGGCACTAATCGGGCATCTAAGATGGGTTCGTGGCGCCTTTTCTGCGGAAAGTGAAGACCGCGTCCGGCGCGACAGCGGTCCAAATCGTTGAAAAGCGCCGCGGTGTCCGTACCATCATTGAGCACCTCGGCTCGGCCCGCACCGAGGCTGAGCTCGCGGCGCTCATGCGTGCCGGGCAGGAGAAACTCAACCCGGCCCAGACGACACTGGACCTCGGAACCGATTCCGGTCCGGATCCGGCCCGCGCGGTCGTGCAGTCCAGTGCCTCCCGGCTGCTGGTCCATGTTGTCCGCTCCGTCTATGATTCCCTGGGCTTCGATGCGGTGGCCGATGAGGCGTTCTTTCAGCTCGTGCTGGCCCGGCCGGTCGAGCCGACCTCGAAGGCCGACAGCATCCGGGTCATCGACGAGCTCGGCATCCCGCCGGTGCACCGGAACACCTTCACGAACGCGCTCAAGCGCTGCAGCACCAATGACTACCGGGACCAGGTGGCCAGGGCCTGCTTCGCCCACAGCGTCTCCACGACCGGCATCAGCCTGCTGCTCTACGACGTGACGACCCTGTATTTTGAGGCCGAGAAGGAAGACGACTACCGCAAGGTCGGCTATTCCAAGGAACGCCGGGTTGACCCGCAGATCGTCGTCGGCCTGCTGGTCGACCGGGCCGGCTTCCCGCTGGAGATCCACTCGTTCGAGGGCAACAAGGCTGAGTGCGACACGAGGTCGCATGTAGTAAGTGGATCACGATAATGGAGGACCAGATGGTGACGTGATTCCCGGTCCGTGCTCGGTGGCCGGTCTCCGCCTTGGCGTGCGTCGCGGGCAACTGCGGGGTGCGAAGCCCAAGGTTCAAGCCGAAGGGTCCTCGTTCCTTCCGAGGGCTACGGGTGAGGAGAAGGACGGGCGGGCGAACACGCGTGAACCCTTGGTTGATGCCTCGTCATGTTGAAGGTCCGGGTGGAAGGGATGCAGTACCGGGCCGAGGTCAGGGACGTGCCGCTGGAATGCGGCAGATGCCGGCCGCTGATCTGCAAGCGGTCGGATGAGCACCATCGTCCCCGGGGTATAGAGGGCGCCCACTCCGTTCGTGTCTTATGCATGTGGAACGTGGAAACCCCGTCTGGGTCCAGCCCAATGGGCTGGTAGGCCGACCGCAAGGAAGGCGCAATCCCCAGCCGGGAACAGGATGACCCGAGAAGCGAATGCCGGTGCGCCGAAAGGCGACGGGAAGGACTCCACCAGCGACGGCCGCCTCCTGGCCGTGGTGGCGTCGAACCGGCCGGATACGAGCTGAGTGCTCGGCCCGAGAGGGAGCCCACGCGGGTCAGGTTAGTTCGTGAAGGAGACGATGATCGTGACGTCAGTATCCGCGGGGACGTTGGACGCCGCCACAGTGGCGGCGAACGGACCGCGGGACTTTCCCGAGGACTGGGACCAGATCGACTGGACCCGCGCCGAGGCGGAGGTACGGCGGCTGCGGCAGCGCATCTTCACGGCGTCAAGGGCAGGCGAGCACCGCAAGGTGAGGAGCCTGCAACGGTTGATGCTGCGGTCCCGGGCGAACGCGCTGGTCGCGACGCGCCGGGTTGCGCAGGTCAATCAGGGGCGGAGGACCGCGGGGATCGACGGCCTGACCGCATTGTCGGGACCAGAACGGGCAGATCTTGCCCGATGGGTCCAACAGCGCGGCCACAGGCCCCCGGCCCTGCCGGTTCGCCGGATCTACATCCCGAAGGCGAACGGCAAGCGCCGCCCGCTCGGCATCCCCGTGATCGCCGACCGTGCGTTCCAGGCCGTGGTGCTCAACGCACTGGAGCCCGAGTGGGAGGCCCGGTTCGAGCCGCGAAGCTATGGCTTCCGGCCCGGCCGGGGATGTCATGACGCGATCGAGGCCATCTTCACTGTCTGTAAGGGCAAGAGCCCGACTCGGGCGTGGGTCCTCGATGCGGACCTGACTGCGGCGTTCGACCGGATCGACCATGATCGGCTGCTCGACCACCTGCACGGGTTCCCCGCGAGGGAGCACGTGGCCCGATGGTTGAGAGCCGGAGTGATCGAGAACCGGCAGTACGCCCCGACCAGAGAAGGCACGCCGCAAGGCGGGGTCATCAGCCCGCTGCTGATGAACGTCGCTCTGCACGGGATGGAGACCGCTGCTGGAGTTCGGTACAAGCCCTGGCGCTCGACGCGCGGTTGGTCAGCACCGGGGACACCGGTGGTAATCAGGTACGCCGACGACCTCGTGGCGCTCTGCCATTCACGGCAAGAGGCCGAGCAGGTCAAGGAACGCCTCGCCGCGTGGCTGGCGCCCCGAGGGCTGTCATTCAACGAGGACAAGACGCGGATCGTGCACTTGTCCGAGGGGTTCGACTTCCTCGGGTTCAACGTCCGCCACTACCGCAGCCCGGGGAAACTGTTGATCAAGCCGTCGAAGGCCGCGGTCAAGCGGTTCCGCGGCCGGCTGCGCGCGGAGGTGCGTAGCCTTCACGGCGCGCCCGCGTCGGCGGTGATCAGCAGGCTCAACCCGATCCTGCGGGGGTGGGCGGGCTACTACCGGACGGTTGTGTCCAAGAAGGTCTTCATGGACATCGATTCCACCCTCTGGTGGACGATGTTCAAGTGGGGCAGACGCCAACACAACACGAAGACCGGCCAGTGGATCGTGGACCGCTACTTCGGGCGGTTCAATCCGGCCAGACAAGACCGTTGGATCTTCGGCGACCGAGAGACCGGCGCCTACCTGCGGAAACTGTCGTGGACGCCGATCCGCCGTCACCAGATGGTCAAGGCCGACGCGTCTCCGGACGACCCGGCCCTGACCCTCTACTGGGATCAGCGACGAAGGCGCCACCTGCCACGCGACACACCAGCACCAGCGCCTCGCTACCCTCGACGCCCATAGGGACTTGCCTGAGCCGGATGCGATGAAAGTCGCACGTCCGGTTCTGAGGGGGCCCCGGCCCGGCAACGGGCCGGGGCTACCCGACGACCGCCACTTTGATCCCGGTCCTGAAAGCGTTCCAGGAACGCCACCATGTCGCCGACATGGTCGTCGTCGCCGATGCCGGCATGCTCTCGAATGCGAACCTGCAGGCCCTCGATGACGCGGGTCTGCGGTTCATCGTCGGCTCCCGGCAGACCAAAGCACCCAAAATCTGGCCGCCTATTTCCACTGGCACGGCAGCCACCACGAGGACGGGCAGACCGTGGACACGATCACCATGCGCGCCAGGGCCGCGGACCCCTCCCGCACCGACAGACGCGCCGAACCCGACTGGGACCCGGAGAAGAACACGGACCAGTGGCGGGCCGTGTGGCAATACCGGCGGAAGCGTGCCCTGCGGGACCGGCAGACCCTGACCCAGCAGCGCAACCGGGCCCTGGCGATCATCGAGGGCCAGTGCCGGCCGAAGACCGCCCGGTTCGTCCGCACCACCGGCAACACCAGGAGCTTCGACGAGACCGGTTACGAGCGCGCCATGGACCTCGTCGGATGGAAAGGATACGTCAGCAACATCCCCGCCCGAACAATGGCGGCCACCGAACTCATCGGCTCGTATCACGACCTCTGGCACGTGGAGCAGTCTTTCCACATGTCCAAGAGCGACCTGGCCGCCCGACCGATCTTCCATCGGACCAGGGAAGCGATCGATGCGCACCTGACGATCGTGTTCACCGCCCTCGCCGTCGCACGCTACCTGCAGGACAAAACCGGGCTGAGCCTGAAGAAGATCATCACTCTGCTCAAGCCCCTGCGCGAAGTCACCATCAGCGTCGGCGGACACGAACTCACCGCCGAACCCCAAATCCCGGAAACAGTCCACCAACTACTCAAGAAGCTGGGGCACTAAACGTGTGCAACTCAGGTCTGATGCCCGAAGCGGACGGAGTGCAGGTGGACGAGACGGCCTTGACTACGTCGAGGCCAGACTGGGCACCTGGATGGCTAAGCCACGCTATGCGGGCAAGGCTGCCACCGGCGCTTCGCTGTTCCTCGGAGACCTGCTGGTGGCCCGGATCCAATCGGCTGAATGGCGCCTCCTGATCAACGGCTATCCCCTGACCACCCTGTGGCCGGGGCTTGATCTGGATGTGCTGGCCGCCGGCAGGGCCCGCCGGGGCACAGGCGCACCGAACTTCGTGGAGCTGTACCGTCATGTCCTTGGACGTGCCAATGAGGGGCGGTAGTAACGGACGTGCGCAGTGTTGACCCCGGCACGCGTCCGGGCGCCCCGCGGGCGGTCGCACTGGCACGCGGCCGGGTCGAAACGGCGTGCCCGGGTGGCTCTGCCGAGGCGTCAGGGGGGGTCGCAGCGGTCACGCCCCGGAGCCTATCGCCGGATCAGCGTCCATTCCCAGAGCTAAAGGCCCCAGCCAGAGCGCTACCGGGAGGCACGGAATCGTGGACCATGGCTTGAACGAGTTAACCCTTGTGTCTGGTCTCAACGTCGCGCACGGACCCCAGAGCCGACATGAGGCGCTGCGCGTTCCTGGGCGAGGCCAGCAGGTAGCTTGTTTCCACCAGTGCGGCGTACTCGTCCTTCGACATCAAAACGGCGGATCCGCGCTTTGACACGATCTCAACCTCGGTGCGGTCGAGGTTGACTTGTTCGATGAGACGGACAAGGTCGCGCCGGGCTTGTTTCGCTGTTACGGCCATCGCTGCCTCCTGGTTGTACGAGACATGTTACTGGTTGGCCTTGGTACATCCTGGGCGAACATCGAAGGGCGCACATGACTGCTGACCTCAGTGCAGGCGGCTTCTGAAACCGCCACGGTGGCTGGCCGGCCCCGTGGTGTCGGTTTGCTTGACCAACTGTGCCTCCCTGGTGTGTTTATCAGCCAGGGGAGACAGCCGCCTACGGGGATTGTGGGTCGCCGATGTTGCCTCCGGTGGTCGCCCGGTCATCCTGTCGCGGTTCGCCTGCCTGGCACAGTCTCACACCGACATTCAACTCGTTGGGCGATAGCTGACTCGGGTGCGGCTGCGTCGAAGCTGTGCCCCTGGCGGGCTGGTCCGTGCCCGGATCGCAGCCGTCCGCCTGCTGATTTCCGTCGGGTCCAGCTCACTTCTGTCAGCGCCGGTCGAAAGTTGAGCCGTTTCGCGGGGCGAAAACTGAGCCACGTTGACGGGAGTTATTCTGTGCGGTCCGGACACATGGGTGACAGTTCGTTAGCGGGACATCCCTGACACTCTTGCACAGATGAGAGTGATGAGCGTGAATGACCGATGGCTGGAAATCCTGCTGGCGCCGGTGCGGGACGGTATCCCGGTTTCTGAGGTGTGCCGCCGCTACGGCATTTCCCGGCAGAGCTTCTATGAGTACCGCCGCCGTCTGTGGGCGGAGGGAACTGCCGGGCTGCAGCCCAGATCCCGGCGCCCTGCGACCTCTCCGGCCAGAACCGCCGACGAGATCGAGTCGCTGGTGGTACGCCTGCGGGTGGACAACCCGCGCTGGGGCGCGCGGGTGCTGCGGACCAAGCTCGTCCAGGCCGGCCTGGACCCGGCGCCGGCCGTGTCCACCATTCATCGGGTCCTCAAGCGCCACGGACTGGTCACGGCACAGGCGCGCCGGACCCCGAAAACCTGGAAGCGGTTTGAACGGCACGCTCCGAACGATCTGTGGCAGATCGACGGCACCCAGGTTGCCCTGGCCGATGGCTCTCGGGCATGGATCGTGGATCTGCTCGATGACCATGCCCGCTTCTGCATCGGTGCGCACGCCGTGCGCCGCTTCACCGCCCAGGCGGCCTGGGCTGCCATGGAAAAGGCAGTGACCGAACACGGGGCCCCGCGGCAGCTGATCAGCGATAACGGCCTGCAGTTCCGCTCCCGCAAGGGCCAGAAGCCGGTCCAGTTCCAGGAAAAGCTCTCCGCCCTGGGCATCAGCCAGCTCAACTCCCGGCCCCGGCACCCGCAGACCTGCGGCAAGCTCGAACGCTATCACCGCACCTTCAAGGAGTTCTATGCCGACCACGGCCCGGCGGCCGGAATCGAAGAGCTCCAGGCACTGTGTGACCGGTTCCGCTGGCACTACAACCACGAACGGCCCCACCGCTCCCTGGAACAGCAGACTCCCGCGGCCGTCTACGGCATCTCCCGCAAGGCCTCACCCGAAGACAAACGCCGCGTGCGGACGGCTCCGCGGATCCTGAAGGTCTCTTCCGCCGGCTCCGTGAACTTCCGCAAACGCAAGATCAACGTCGGCCAGTCCTTCACCGGTCAACACGTGCGCATCGTCGAAGGACCCGAGCACGTCACGGTCTGCCACCACGGCACCGGAGAAATCCTCCGTGAGCTCGTCCTGGGACCGGTCGGCACCTACCACGGCAGCGGCAAAACACGCGGCCGTCCCCGCAAGACCGCCGAAGCCGCATAGACTGTCAGCGATCTCCCGACAACACAGTGTCAGGGATGTCCCCGGACCGTACA
>NZ_JBNHHC010000083.1:0-10458 GCF_059091865.1 Arthrobacter sp. B0316-1-20
GGCGGCGTCCTCAGCCTCCTCCGCGGCATCCTCCTCAGCCTCAGCCGCATCCTCCGCGGCTTCGTCCTGATCCGCTTCCTCAGCCGGGTCCTCCTCAGCCGGAGCCTCGGCGGCGTCCTCAGCCTCCTCCGCGGCATCCTCCTCAGCCTCAGCCGCATCCTCGGCGGCTTCGTCCTGATCCGCTTCCTCAGCGGGGTCTTCAGCCGGAGCCTCCTCAACCGGAGCCTCGTCGGCGATGGTCTCTGCGGCTACGGTTTCGGCCGCGGCGGCGGGATCTTCAACATCGTCCGCTGCCTGCGATCCGGTGATTCCGCCGGCGAGGAAAATGCCGGCGACGGCCGCCGTTCCAATGATCTGTCGGGTCTTGTTCTGCACGGTTTTCTCCAAACACTAGATTTCAATGTGCCGCATCGGCACCGCTTCCAGATTTGCGGGACGTCTTTCTGCCGCCGGTTCTTGGGTCTCCGGCGCTAATTGCGGTAATAATTCTTCCCGCATTTCCTGAAGCAATTTTTCTCAGCATCCGGTTGGGAAAAGGTTGATTTATGAGGGATTTCTCATCATTTCCGGACCCACGGTTGATTTCGGAATCCGCCCGGGCGGCAGTGCCGGCATAGGACGTGCAGGGGGGCAGACGGGCCTCGCACGAATCAGGAATTGCTTTCATTATTCCTGCAGAGCCCAGACCACAGCCCGCTTTTACGACGGTTGGCTCATCAGCCGGCGGGAGCCGAAAATACTGTGGGCACGGTCCGGCCCGTGATGTGAAACAGGGAACCCACCAAGCGGGTATGACAGAAGCAGCCGGATCCGGCCCCCCGCTGATACGGGCGGGCCAACACCCCCGGAGCGTAGCCCCGCCCCTGTGGATGAAGCTCCCATTCCTCAGGCCAAACGGCACATACAAATCCGAACACCGGGCTGCAGGACCTGCAAGCGCCGATATCAGCGCATCTGCCATGGGCCGGCGTGGCAAATGCGAATGGGCTCGGAGCCGGCCCCGAGCCCGGGTATTTCGATGGCTCTGTCTCGCGTTCGCGGTGATTAAGCTGGTGGTATGAATGGTTCCTCTTCCGGGTGTTTTGAGCGGATTGTGCTCATCTACAATCCGGACGCCGGCAAGGTCCCGGTGTATTTGGCTGACCACCTGCGCGGGGACCTGGCCCGGCGGCTGCCGGATGTGCCGGTTCAGGTGCGCCACACCGCAGCGGCCGGGCATGGCCGCGAACTGGCGCGCGCCGCGGCGCAGGACGGCAGACCGCTGATTGTTTCGGTCAGCGGCGACGGCGGCTTCAATGAAGTGGTCAACGGGGTGATGGATGTCCCGGGCACCGGGGCAGTCTGCGCCGTGATGGCCGGAGGTAACGCCAACGACCACCGCCGCAGCACCGGGCGCCAGCTTCTGATCGAAGCGATCACCGGGGGCGAGATCCGGCGGATCGACCTGCTGAGGCTGCGGGTCGGCGGCGGGCCGCAGCAGTGGTCGCGCTACGCACACTCCTATATCGGGTTCGGCCTGACCCCGCTGATGGCCATCGGGATCGAAAAGGGCCAGAAGGGCGCACTCAAGGAGCTCGTCTCGGTAGCCCGCACGGTCGCCGGACTGCGGCCCTTCGAGA
Source organism: Arthrobacter sp. B0316-1-20 (assembly GCF_059091865.1). NCBI lineage: Bacteria > Bacillati > Actinomycetota > Actinomycetes > Micrococcales > Micrococcaceae > Arthrobacter > Arthrobacter sp. B0316-1-20. The sequence goes on from NZ_JBNHHC010000083.1 coordinate 1,620, forward strand.
TCGCCCGGGCCGACGGCGCCCGGGCGACGCTGGACAGCCTGGTGCTTGCCAATATCCCGGATATGGCCAAATACGGCAGGCTCAGCGAGTCCGGCGATCCAGCGGACGGGAAGTTCGAAGTGGTGATGCTGCCGCATGCCGGCAAGTGGCGCATGGCACTGATGACCCTCCGCGCGGTGACGGTGGGCCTGGGCGAACAGCCCAGCGTCAGCCGCTACGCGTTCAGCACGACGGACAGCATCCCGGTCCAGACCGACGGCGAAATCATGACCGTCGGTGCCGCGTCGGATGTATTGGTGGAGTCGGTGCCCGAAGCCTTGGCCGTCATCGGCTGAAGCTGTCCGGGCGGCTGTCCGCCTGAACCGGGCAACATGGCGCGAGCAGGGTAACTGCCCCCCGTTCAGCGGGACCGGTTGCGCTGCCGGTGCCGGCCCTTCCGGTTCCTGCGCGTTCGCCCGCGGCCGGATGATCCGGGCGTCACCGGCCATGGCGGTCAGGGGTCCTCCGCCGGCGGCCGCGGTGAACAGGGCCGGCCCAGGATTGACTGCGCTCGAAGCCGAAGTACCGCAGGCGTGGCCCGGTCCTGGCAATGGGCCATCAAGATGATCGGCAGCACCAGCAGAATCAGGCCGGCAACAGCGGCCGTGCAGATCATGCCGTCCAAAAGAATTCAGTGCGGCCCTGCGCCGGTCTACGCTGTGGCCATGACCAATCGCGGACCATGGTCCATCCGCCTGCACCACCGGGCGGGCGGGCAGGTGAATCCACTCCGGGCCGTAAGCCGCATCTCCGCCTACGTGTACGGCAACGTTCTGGTACTGGCGGCCATTGTCGCCTCCACTCCGTCCGCGGTCCGGACCGGCGAAGCTCTCCTCTACATCCTCGGAACAGCACTGACCACCTTTTTGGCCCACGTTCTCGCGCACGGTTTCAGTGCCTCCGCGGTGGGCGGCAAACTCTCCCGCAAGGAAATGCTTCACCAGCTGCGCGATGCTGTCCCGATCCTGACGTCCGGGCTGATGCCGGCCGCCGTGGTCAGCCTTTCGGCCCTGGTGAGGCTTGAGGACCGGCTTGGCCTCGCCGCAGCAGCCACTCTGATCCTGTTCCGCCTTGCCTCCATCGGTCTTGTCGTCCAAAGACAAAGCGGCAGGTCCGCCAGCGCAGGGGCCTTGTGGGGCGGTATCGGCCTGGCCGTCGTCGCCAGCATCATCGTGGCGGTAAAACTGCTCATCGCCCACTGAGAAAGATCCCACGCCGGGATGCCCGCATTCGCCGGGACGACCTCGACAAGGCGTTCGACGAGCCCGCACGAAGAAGAGCCGACCAAGGAGGAACAGGACCCATGTCGGCCAAGGCGCGCCGATAACAGGGCATATGACATTGGGTTGCTGTTTACTGCCTGGCATAACGGTCAGCAGCTCGGGACATGAATAGTTACTTGAGACGGTCGTGAGTCTTCGAAAAACATAGGGCACCCTATTTCTCCGGCGGCAGTTTGGCCTGTTCCACCAGTTCGGTTATCCATGGTCGGTGCCCGCGGTGAAGCACCAAGCCCTCGGGCAGATTTTGGACGGCCACGGCGGAACCGGAAATGTCGATGGTGATCCGCCCGGTGCCCGTGGGCGCGTTGGTGATATGGAGGCGGCCGAAGGACTCCGGGAGCACCGGGTCCAGCCACAGGCCGCCTAAGGAGATGGCGGTCATTCGTACCTTCCTCTTCACGGATATGGTTATGGCCGCTGTCGGCCGGTACCAGCCGGGTAGGAATCACATCGGAACAACACTGTGACGGGTCACGCGCTCAAAGACGCGGACAACCTTCTGATCAAGTCACCGAAGTGGGCCGGACGGGTACCGGCCAACCACCCCGATGGAAGGACAGGTCGGGAGCAAGACACTACGGTCATTGTTTTTTTGAGTCACATCCACGGGGTGGGACAGCCAGTACCCATCCTGCCTGCCAGTCCCAGACCAGCTGCAGATAAGTCTCACAGACCCTTCTATGGGTCAAGGTAGGTCCGTAGACCCGTCATGGCGCGGTCGATGAGGTCCAGGAGCGCGTCCGCGCCGGTTTGCGGTTGCGCAAGCCAGGCTTCGTATGCGGTCACCGAGAGCGCCAGTGACACGTGTCCGACCATCCGGGGTATCAGGTCATCCGTTTGTGCCCCGGTACGGCGTGCAACGTATTCTGCGATTACGCGGCGCCACGCCGCGTAACGAAGCACAGAATGGGCCTGCAACTCAGGCGTGGTCAGGATGAGCCTCATGCGTTCACGGTGTGAGGGACGAGCTTCTGCGGGAAAACGGTTGAATTCAATAACCGCTCGATGCACCCCGGCATGTACCGGAGCATCATCGGGCTGTTCATCCAGCAACGCACGGAAACGGTCAAGTGTCCCGTCGAACTGACCCCATGGAATGTCATTCTTCGACTGGTAATAGCGAAACAGCGTCCGCCGCCCAACACCAACCCGCTCTGCGATCAAAGCCATGGTGGTGCGGGCGAAGCCGCGCTCGGCAAAGAGAGCGAAGGCCGCCTGCTCGATCACAGCATGGGAGGTGACCTCCGGCCGGCCCCGTGCGCCCGTGCAGATTTGCTTACTGGACATACATTGCAACCTACCGTTTCTGGTCATGATCGATTCATTTTTGGGTAGAGGATAGATTTATTGCCCTCGGTGCCATTAGTGTGGCTAAGAGCACGTTTATGTGCCTAAGAACACGTTAGAAGGGAAGATCACAATGAACCCCATCGAGCATCAGGATCAGTTGACCGAGCTGGTCAGCGAAGACCTCATCGAGGAGATCTCGATCGACGGCATGTGCGGCGTCTACTGATGGACGCCCTGCTGGGAGAGCCGTGGACGCTCTCGCCGTCGGTGGCGCTGCGGCCCGAGCCCTTCGGGGCGCTGGCCTACCATTTCGGCAACCGGAAACTGACCTTCCTCAAGCGGCCCGAACTGGTCGCCGTCGTCCGCGGCCTCGGTTCGGCCCCGGACGTACGGACCGCGCTCGAAGGCGCGGGCGTGCCGGCCTCCCAGCACGAATCCTATGCGGCGGCGCTGCGCGGCCTGGCCGCGACCGACATGATCCGCCCCCGGAAGGAACCTGAAGCATGACCACCAACCTGACCGAGCGTCCCACCCACCGTCCGGAGAGGCCGCAGTCCGGCACGCTGGTGCAGCAGTTCGAATACGGCTTGGATGCCCCGATCTGTCTGACCTGGGAGCTCACATACGCCTGCAACCTCGAGTGCGCGCACTGCCTCTCCTCATCAGGCCGGCGGGACCCGCGCGAACTGAGCACCGAACAGTGCAAGGCGGTTATCGACGAGCTGCAGCGGATGCAGGTCTTTTACGTCAACATCGGCGGCGGCGAGCCGACGATCCGCCCGGATTTCTGGGAGCTCCTGGAGTACGCCGTGGACCACCAGGTCGGCGTGAAGTTCTCCACCAACGGGGTGCGGATCAATCCCGAACGGGCCCGTTTCCTCGCCGCCACCGACTATGTGGACGTCCAGATTTCCTTGGACGGTGCGACGGCGGAGGTCAACGACTACGTCCGCGGCCCCGGTTCCTACAAGACCGCACTGCGGGCCCTTCAAAATTTGCAGGACGCGGGCTTCAAGGACGCGAAGATTTCTGTGGTGTGCACCAGGCAGAACATCAGCCAGCTCGACGAATTCAAGGCGCTGGCCGACCGGTACGGGGCCACGCTGCGGCTCACGCGCCTCCGCCCCTCCGGCCGGGGCGCTGACGTGTGGGACGAACTGCACCCGCTGCCCGAACAGCAGCGCGAACTCTATGACTGGCTGATGGCCCACGGCGAGGACGTGCTCACCGGTGACTCGTTCTTCCACCTCGCAGCCTTCGGCGAGTCGCTCCCGGGCCTGAACCTGTGCGGGGCCGGACGGGTCGTGTGCCTGATCGATCCCATCGGGGACGTCTACGCCTGCCCGTTCGCTATCCATGACAACTTCCTGGCCGGCAACCTGCTCGCCGACGGCGGCTTTCAGCAGGTTTGGCAGACCTCCCCGCTGTTCCAGGACCTGCGCTCTCCGCAGACCGGCGGCGCGTGCACGACGTGTCAGTTCTTCGATTCCTGCCGCGGTGGCTGCATGGCCGCGAAGTTCTTCACCGGCCTGCCCCTTGATGGCCCCGACCCCGAATGTGTCCAGGGGTACGGCGAGCAGGCCCTCGCCGGGGACCGCGTCATACCGCCGGCCAGCAAAGACCATTCCAAAGCCAATCCGACCCGCAACCAGCCCGTGATGCTGCAGCTCCTCACCCGCCGGCCTGACCGGCCGCCGGTCTCGGCATGTGCGGAGAGCCCCCTCGCGGGCTTCGATCCCACCACCCTTTGACACCTGGCCGTCAGTCTCCTCCAAACAAGAGCTGGGCGGTCCGGACACCAACCTCTGAAGGCAAGGCAAATGAAAATCGAGAATCCCTGGAAGCAGAACCCCTGGTTCGAATCCGTCGCCGTTGCGCAGCAGCGTGCCCGCAGGCGCCTCCCGCAGCCGGTCTATGGTGCCCTGGTCGCCGGGTCCGAGCGCGGCCAGAGCATCGCCGATAACGAGGCAGCGTTCGCCGAGCTCGGCATGGCGCCCCACGTCGTCGGCCAGCAGCCCGAGCGCAGCCAGGCAACGACTGTCTTTGGGCAACGAATTGGCACGCCGGTCATCATCAGCCCAACAGGAGTACAGGCAGTACATCCCGACGGCGAGGTCGCCGTCGCTCGGGCCGCCGCGGCGCGGGGCACGATTATGGGCCTGTCCAACTTCGCCTCCAAGTCGGTCGAGGACGTCACCGCCACCGGCGCCACCACCTTTTTCCAGATGTACTGGACCGGCGACCGAGACACGATGATCCAACGCATGCAACGAGCCCACGCTGCTGGCGTCGCCGGCCTGATCGCGACCCTGGACTGGTCATTCTCGATGGGCCGCGACTGGGGCAGCCCCGAAATCCCGGAAAAGGTGGACTTCAAGGCCATGGTCCGTCTGGCACCCAAAGTCGCTACAAAGCCGCGGTGGCTGTGGCAGTTCGGTCAGCAATTCCGCGAAACCGGAAAACTGCCCGACCTCACCGCCCCCAACCTCGCCCCGCCCGGCGGCGAGCCGCCAACCGCTGCCCCGGGCGGCGAAACCCCGGTGAAACCATCCTGGGGGCCGGCGCCCACCTTCTTCGGCGCCTACTACGAGTGGATGACGACTCCGCCACCCAGCTGGGAAGACGTAACCTGGATGCGGGAAACCTGGCAGCAGATCTCCGGCACACCGTTCGTCCTCAAGGGCGTCTGCCGCGTCGACGATGCCCTGCGCGCGGTCGACGCCGGCGTGGCGGGCATCTCGGTGTCCAACCACGGCGGTAACAACCTCGACGGCACCCCGGCCGCGATCCGGATGATCCGCCCCATCGCAGAGGCCGTGGGAGACCAGATCGACGTGGTCATGGACGGCGGCGTGCGCCGCGGCTCCGACGTGGTCAAGGCCCTCGCCCTGGGCGCCAAGGCCGTCCTGATCGGGCGCGCCTACTTGTGGGGACTTGCCGCCAATGGACAGGCCGGCGTCGAGAACGTCCTCGACATCCTCTCCGGCGGCATCGACTCCGCCCTGCGCGGACTCGCGTTGTCATCGACCGCCGAGTTGCGTCCCGACCACCTGCTCATCCCTGACGGATTCGACCGGGCCCTGGGCGTCCCCGAGCCGGCCATGACCAACCGTTGACCAGTCCAATGACCGCGCTCTCATCAACTACCTCTTTCGACGTCCCCGCGGCGGTGACCGTCCTGGTGCCCGTCGGCTCGATTGAACAGCACGGGCCGCACCTGCCGCTTGACACCGACACGGTCATTGCGACCGCGGTCGCGTCCGCGGCAGCCAAGGCACTGATCGCTGTGGGACAAAGGACAGTGGTAGCGCCCGCGCTGGCCTACGGGTCCAGCGGGGAACACCAGGATTTCCCCGGCACATGCTCGATCGGCACCGCTGCCCTGCGCACGGTGCTGGTCGAACTCACCCGGTCACTGCGCACCTGGGCCGAGCGGGTCGTCTTTGTCAACGCGCACGGAGGCAACTTCACTGCGCTGCGGGACGCGGTCCGCCAGCTCATCCGCGAGGGCCATGACGTCGCCTGGGCCGCCTGCGCGACCGAAGAGGTCGACCTGCATGCCGGACGCACCGAGACTTCCCTGATGCTCCACCTGCGACCTGGAGATGTCCGGCTCGAGCGGGCCGAGGCCGGCAACACCGGCCCCCTCACCGAACTGCTCCCGCTGATGATGGAGGGCGGGATCAAGGCGGTCTCCGCCAACGGCGTGCTCGGCGACCCGGCCGGCGCGACCGCCGAGGACGGCGCGCTGCTGCTGGCCTCGATGGTCAGCGACGTCGTCGACGCTCTCGGCGCAAAGGTCCCTGCCCGGTGAGCCCCCGCGTCGTGCTGGTCACCGGAGCAGCTCGGGGCATCGGCGCCGCGACCGTCCGCCGGCTGGCCGCGGACGGCCACCGGGTTCTCGCAGTCGACGGCTGCGAAGGCGACCAAGCCAGCCTGCCGTACCCGCTCGCCACCAAGGCTGACCTCGACTCGGTGGTGGCCGAAGCCCCGGACGGCACCGTCATCGGGCACATCGCTGACGTCCGCGACCGCGCCCAACTCGAGGCAGCGGTCCAAGTCGCCCTGGACCGCTGGGGACGACTTGACGCCGCCGTCGCGGCGGCCGCCGTCATAGCCGGCGGACAACCCTTGTGGGAGACACCCGAGGCGGACCTGCAGCTGCTGTGGGACGTGGACGTGCGGGGCGTGTGGAACACGGCCGCCGCCACAGTCCCGGCCTTCCTCGCCGGCCCGCACCCGCAGGGCGCCCGGTTCGTCGCCGTGGCCTCCGCCGCGGGTCGCCAGGGGCTGTTCCGGCTCGCCGCCTACAACGCCGCCAAACACGCCGTCGTCGGACTCGTCAAAGGGCTCGCAGCCGACCTCGTCGGCACTGGCGTCACCGCCTGCGCGGTGTCGCCGGGCTCAACCCGGACGGCAATGCTGGCCGCCACGAGCAAGGTCTACGACCTGACCGACGTCGAAGACTTTGCCAACCGCCAGCTGCTCAGGCGCCTCCTCAACCCCGAAGAGGTGGCCGCCGCCATTGCCTTCTGCTGCAGCCACGAAGCCACGGCCCTCAACGGCTCGGTCGTGCACGCCGACGGAGGATTCTCCGCATGACCGTGTCCAAGCTCACCGACCGGCAAACGCTCCCTGACGGCTTCCAAATCCGCCTCCGCGACGACCTCATCATCGCCGACCAGGGAAGGCTCCTCATTGGCGGCTCCCCCACCCGCAGCGTGCGACTCAGCGCACGAGCACAAAGCCTGCTCGCCTACGGTCAGCTGACCGTGAAGGATACGACGACGGCGTCACTCGCCCGCCGCCTCCTCGACGGCAACCTCGCCAACCCCGTACTCGACCGCGTCGAGGTATCCCTGGCGGACCTCACGGTCATCGTCCCGGTACGGGACCGGGCCGAACAACTGGACCGCTGCCTGACCGCACTCGCTCCGCTGCGGGTCATCGTCGTCGACGACGCCTCACACAACCCGGCAGCCGTCGCGCAGGTCGCGCATCGGCACGGCGCGCGCCTGATCCCACTCCCCTGCAACCTGGGTCCGGCCGGAGCCCGCAACGCCGGACTCGCCCAAGTCGCCACGCCTCTGGTCGCTTTTGTCGACTCCGACGTCGAAGCCGACGCCAGCGCCCTGCTCGACCTGTCCCGCCACTGCACCGACCCGCGCGTTGCACTCGTCGGGCCCCGAGTCGCCGGCGTAACCCGGACGGCTCGGCCCCGCTGGTTCGAACGGTACGACGCAGCCGCGTCCTCCCTCGACCTAGGCAGGACCGGTGGCCAGGTCCGCCCCGGCGCCAAAATCGGCTGGCTCCCCTCGGCATGCCTCGTAGGCCGCACAGAACTACTGCGCGCCGGTTTCCAGGACACGTGGCGGGTAGCCGAAGATGTCGATTTCGTCTGGCGGCTCGTCGAGACCGGACACGTCGTGCGGTACGACCCCACAATCGAAGTTCGCCACGCCATCCGGCCAAGCGTGCGAGCCTGGCTTGGCCGAAAAGTACTCTACGGAACCGGCGGAGCCCTCCTGGCCTCTCGGCACGGTGACAAAGTCGCCCCGGCAGTCCTGTCGCTGCCCATGGCCCTCGGCGCCGCGGCGGTCCTCCAACGCCGCTGGTGGTCAGCACCGGTCGCCATCAGCGCCGGCGCGATGACCGCGTGGTCCCTCCGTGCACGCCTTCCCGCCGTCGACGGTGCTGGCTTAATCGCCACGCGGCTGGCAGCCCGAGGCCTGGGGTGGGCGGTGCGCCAGGAATGCGGCCTCCTGCTCCGGCACTGGTGGCCGGCCGCTGCGATCGGGGCGTTTTTCAGCCGGTCAATCCGGCGCGCCTTGATCACTGCCGTCGCCGTCGATCTCGTGCTGTTCCTCTGTGAACGATCCGACGTCGATCCGCTCACTGCGCTTGTCGGCCGCCGCCTGGACGACCTCGCCTACGGAACCGGGCTATGGTGCGGCGCCCTACACCGGCTCGACGCTCGATGTCTCGCCGTTCGATGGGTTGGGAACGGTAGAAACGATTCGAGGCAGGCGTTTTGAACGATGAGGTGCGTGATCCCGAGGGGCTGGACAGGAGGCTTGGTGTCATACCATTCTCAGCCGTGACAAGGTAACCGTTCTGCGCTGCTGCCACCGATTCGACCGGCCGGTCCATAGCCAGCCTCGCACCGTGGCCGACAGCCAGTTCGATAGGTCATCGAGGGCATGCAGGCACGCGGCCCGGCCAGCCCC
>NZ_JBNHHC010000084.1:0-10155 GCF_059091865.1 Arthrobacter sp. B0316-1-20
GTTTATTTGTTCAGCGTCGAAATCTTCAATTCAGTACCGCCAGGAAAAGCGGGGCCCGGCCCTGTCGATTCGACGTCTGGAAGGAGCCCGGGTTTGGACAGAGTGGAGTCGTATATGAACCAGTGGAAGCGTGAGCGTCCGGACCTGGACCATGGACCCATGGGCGTCATAGCGCGCGTCACCCGTACCGGAGGGTTCCTGACCAACAGCATTCGCGAGAACCTTCGCGGCACCGGCCTGGAGCCGTGGGAATTCGACGTGCTGGCCACCCTCCGCAGGGTCGGCCCGCCGCACACCCTGAGCCCGAAGGAACTCGCTGCCATCACAATGGTGGGCAACGCCGCCATGACCCACCGCGTCGACCGGTTGGTTGAGCGCGGCCTCGTAACCCGGAAAGTGGACCCGAATAACCGCCGACGCCTGCGGATAACCCTGACAGAGGCGGGGCTGGAACTAATCGACTCGGTCATCGCCGACCACGTTAACAATGTGGACCGCTTGCTTGACGTGCTGTCCGCCTCCGAACGGAAGACACTGTCCGGTCTGCTCGAAAAGGTCCTCGTCTCGCACGGCGATACCCACCCGTAAAACAGTAAAGCACCGGAGTCCCTGACGTATGCACTGTGATCAGTGCTAGAGCCAATCGCGGTTGCATAGCGACAGCGTGCTCCAGGCAAGTTCCCCGGTGGTTTTCGGCATCGCGTAGCGTCTGCACGCAGGGACGGTGCTGCGGCATTCCGGCAAGCCTTCCAAAGATCTGCCGGCGCTTCTTAAACGGCGAGGCCGCCGGATCTACTGCTTGATCCCGGCGGCCTGGCCGATGGCTGGATTCATTTCCCCCAAAACGCTTCCTGCCCGGTTCTCCGGCCGGGTCCCCCAACCCGTTCGTCGAACCTTCTGATAAAAGGATGACATCGGCAGCTGTTACTGCCTAGTACCTTTGCTACTCGTTTTCATGCATCTACATGGACAGGTAGCAGGGGATCGTAGTTAACCAGCGGGAACCTGATGCGGGGCCCAGGCCCTCCGTCGTCACCGCCCCCGACCCATCGCCTGGGGCTTCCCGGCCTTGGCGGGCGCAAGGCGGCCCACGGGACCAGAGGATTCAGCGATGCCTGCCTCCTTATGGTCAGTGCCCGGACTCCCGCCGCCCTGCACAATGCCGGTGTGAAGGTCTTTCAGCCTGGTGCATGTCTATGACGATACGGTCGTGGCCTCCGTCGTACCGGCCGGCAGGTACGGAACCGTCGGACAGCAGGTCAGCGGCAGGGAAACCGCCCGGCGCCTGACCGCAGCCGGAATCTATATTCCGGAACCACCCAACGGGGCAACCGGAGACGGCCGCTGCGCCGACGACACCGCCGACCCCGGACGGGACGGCGGCGCGCCGCCGGTGCGGGAAACCGGCCTTGATGCTGACGAAGCCGCCGAACAGCGACCGCGCTGACGACAGCTGGCCGCTGGCCGGTCACCGTGGAATTCGCCGAAGTTATGGAAGGCAGCGGCTTAGTCGCTGGGGCTGATATCGGTGTTTAATGCCCGGCCATCCGGTTCCCGGATGTCCTGTTCCTCGGCCGGTCCGGCGGCCTCATGGAGGCCAGGGACCAGGCCGCGGGCGGACGAATTCCCACCGATGTTCCCGGTTTGGCCGGCCTCATCAGCATCCCCGATACCGCCGGCAGCGTTGGCGGTGCCGTTTTGGGTCTGGGGGCCGGCGGGGAGCCTTCCGGAGGGTCCGCCATACTGTCCCGTACGTCTGCGTCACCGTCCTGTGTCCTGTCCGAAAGGCTGTCCGGCAGAACGCCCGAATCCTCCGCGACGGATGCCTGGCCTTCAGGCAGGTCCCGGGAACGAGGCCGGGAACCTCCCTGACTCCGTCCCGGGTTTCGCTGTCTGCCGGTTCCGATTCAGTGCCCATGACCGTCTCCTGGCTTGCACCGGACTTCATTCTCCCCGCTAACAGCAGATCCCGCCGGTAAGAACTTTCCGGCTCCGCACGGACAGAAACACCCGGAAGTGACGGGGAACAGCAGATGCCGTTGGCTATTGGCCGTTCTCACCCCCCTGGCCGGACAGATCCGGACAGGAAAGTCCTTCTTCCCTGCAGGTGGATCCCTGACCGAAGATGGAGAAGCTCCTACCGCTGCGCCAGGAGGCGGGAGCAGGGGAAGGAACCATGGAGAACAGCGAGAAGGTTCTGGTTGCCGGAGACTGGCACGGGAACACCCCCTGGATGCAGACGGTCCTGGTCAAGGCTGCCGCCGACGGCTACCGGACCATCATCCACGTCGGTGACCTGGCGGTGCTCTGGCCCGGCGGGCAGCAGTTCACCCGCCGGCTGGTCCGGCACCTGGAGGAACTGGACCTGAGAGTCATTTTTGTGGACGGCAACCACGATGTGCACCCGAAGCTGCGCGCCCTGCCCCGGAACGCCGAGGGTTTCGGCACCATCAGCGACCGGCTGCTCTATGCGCCCCGCGGCCACCGCTGGGAGCTGGACGGAGTCCGATTCGGTGCCCTGGGCGGTGCCCGTTCGATCGACAGGCAGTGGCGCACCGAGGGCAGGACCTGGTGGCCGCAAGAGGACGTGACCGCCGAAGACGTCAAGGCCCTGGGGGACGCACCCCTGGATGTGCTGATCACCCACGAGGCGCCGGCTGGCATCAACGTCACCTCTTCGCTGGGCAGGAAGTTGCTGGCGGCTTTGGCACGGGAATCCCGGATGAGCCGGCTGCATGTGCTCGAGGCCGTGCGGGCCACGGAACCGGAACTGGTGTTCTGCGGGCACTGGCACCAGCGGCACACCGAAACCCTGGCCGGCTCGAACACCCGGGTCGAGGTGCTGCACCGGGAGAAATTCGAGGGCAATCTGGTCACCCTGCACCTGGAGGAGTTGAGGGTCGCGGCGTACCCGATGCGGTGAGCCCGGGCCTGCACCCGGCCCCCGTTAAAAACCCATGACGGACGGATGTCTGCCCGCGGCGTACGCCCGGCAGCAGCGGTCCTTGCCGGGATCATCGAGCCGAACGGGAAGCAGTCGTTTCGGCTTCCCCTGTCTCCGGTTTCGGCCTGTTCGTCACCCGTCCAGACCCCGGGAGCCCTTGACGTTCTACGATGGGCCAGGAACCGGGACAGGCGCCGTGCATCACCAAGACATGGTGATGCCGCTGCCGGATACCTGGCACGGGCCGGTGAAGGGAGCAGAGATGGAGCCGTCGCTGTCGGTCGTTATTCCGGTCAAGGACGGCGCCGTGATGCTGGCCCAGTGCCTGGGCCTCCTTGGGTGCCAGACCGTCCGGCCGCTGGAGATCGTGGTGGTGGACAACAACTGCGCCGATGACAGTGCCCGGGTCGCCGCCCGGTATGGTGCCCGTGTCGTCGTCGAATCGGCTCCCGGCATTCCGGCCGCCGCGGCGGCCGGCTACGACGCAGCGGCCGGGACCGTCGTCGTCCGCTGTGATGCTGATTCGGCGCCGCCGGTCCACTGGCTGGAACGCATCCGGGACGCCTTTACGCCGACCCGGGCCCTGGATGCGCTGGTCGGCACCGCGGATTTCTACGGCCTGTCCCGCCCCTGGGTGCGGGCGGCCGGCGCGCTCTACCTGCAGTCCTATCTGCTGGGAATGCGGCCGGTTTTCGGGCATGTGCCATTGTGGGGGTCGAACATGGCCTTCCGGCGCTGCGCCTGGCAGCAGGTCAGCGCTGCGGTGCACCGGGAGGACCCGGAACTGCATGACGATGTGGACCTGAGCTTCCACTTCGGCCCGCACCGGAGCATCCGGTACGACCCGGGGCTGCGCGTGGGGATCTCGCCGCGGTCGCTGTACGGGTTCCGACAGAACCTGCGGCGGCTGGACCGGGCCCGCCGCCATCGGTGCCCATCCGATGGATTTTCTGGTTCAGGCAGAGCAGCTGTGCCAGCGGGTCAGTCGTTGCGGGAAGTCCGTAGGCTTCCTCGACGGCCTCGTCCAGGGCGTGGTGCAGGTCTCTGAGCCTGCTGTTTTCGGCTGTGCGCAGGGAGTCGTATTGTTTGGCCAGGGTTATGCCCTCGGCCAGATAGTCGTTACGGAGCGCAACGATCTCGGCCGTTGTCCCGGCGATTTTTTCGGCTGCCTGAGGGGATGGGTTTTGTGGCCATGGGAAGCTGTCAAAGACAGTGGTGGATGTGTAGCGCAGCCGGGTCTGCAGGGTTGAACAGCGAGCCTGAAACCACAGCCGGTGCAGCGATGACTGCAGAATTCCCAGCGAATAGTCATCGTCGAAGGCGAAGGCCTGGGCAGTATCTGCAAGCCGAATGCTGGAATCGATGAAGGTGAAGACGGGGATTCGCCTGTCGCTGGATACCCTGGCTACGGCGATGTACCGGCCAAGGGGTTCGAGGGCTTTGAGCATCTCCTGGCGCCGGTAGTTCAGCTGCCACCAGTTGCTGAGGAATCCCTGGTGATGGCGGTTCAGCCAAGCTCTTGGATTGCCGGCAAGGATCTCTGCGTTGCGGGAAGACTCTTCCCTGGCTCTTGCTTCCTTGATCGGCAAGACCGTCGTTTTCAAATGGGCCATGGCTGAGGGGTAACGGCTGGCCGCTGTGAGGGCATCGGGTTCGTCGATGTCAATGACCCATCCGGTAGGACCGAAGCCGTGCAGGATCTCGTGACCTCCCAGACACGGGTGAACAGCGGCTGCAGAGTCAGCCATGATTTTTTCGGTTATTCTGCATTCCGCTTCTTTGAGGATGTAGCCGCCGGTTACCCCGGGTGTCTGCCCCTGGAAGCAAACCTTGGGTTTCGTGTTGACGGCCAGTTGGTGTGCCCGGCGCAGATCTGTCTGGGGGGAAAGCGATGATGAGATTCTTGGCAGTTCGAGGCGGGCGGTTCCGTTTTCGAGCCACAGTACTGCGGTCTCAGGTCCTTTGACTCCGTTACCGGTCTTCATCCAGTCAATGATGGAGACTGTCGCTCCGGCTTCCCCCGACCACGGCTGGCCGGCAACCGCCTCGGTGATGACGCCGTTGTTATCGAGGATGTAATCCAGTGATGACTCCCGGGAATGGTTCTGACGGACCGTGTTGGTCGCGACAAAGCCCGCGCGGCCGCCGGGCCTGAGCGCGTCATGGGCCAGGGTAAACCAGTAACAGGAAAAGTCGGCGGCGCCTGAAACTTCGGGATGGGCAGCGAGGACCCGGCTGGAATAGGCCGCACCCAGTTCGCGGCGCATCTTCCGCCTGCCCAAATAGGGCGGATTGCCGATGATCGCATCGACCCTGGGCCAGGCGGTGAAGAGCGCATCAGCATGCCGGATGGAATTATTCGGATCGTCAAACGGTCCTGTTACGGGACCACCATGCAGTTCGTCCGAGCTGAGCTTTTCGGCCATCATCATCGTTAGTTTGGCGATTTCAACAGCAACGGGATTGATGTCAAAGCCATAGAAGTGATCAAGGGAGACAAAGCAGGCCGACGACCGGTCAGCAGGTGCCTCCCGCCACCGGTCCGAAATCAATTCCCGGGCTTCCTTTTCCAGACGGCGAAGTTCACGGTAGGCGACGTAGAGGAAGTTTCCCGAACCACAGGCAGGATCCAGCACTCTAAAATTGGAGAGCGCACGGAGTTCCCGCTCCAGCGCTTCGATGCTTCCTTTTGCTGCATCCAGACGCCGGCGCCAGGGAGCCACGATGGTGGGAAGGACGACTTTGCTGATGTCCGCCCGCGACGTGAAATAAGTCCCGCTGGCATGCCGTTCGCCCTTATCCATGAATCCCTCCAAGAGCGTGCCGAAAATCTCCGGCCGGACCTCCGCCCGGACCTCCGAGGAAACTGAACGTAACAAATCGAGCTCATCGTCGGTCAGATCCACAGAACAGATATCAGCGAACAACCCTCCGTTGAAGTACGGGATTCCCCGGGAATTACTGCCCGAAGTATTTGCAGGGGCGCTCATCTGACGCAAGAGCCCGCAGATCCTCTTAGCTGCATCCACACCGTTCCTGGCATCCAGCAGGATCCGGGTATACGTTTGCGCAGGCATCAGCCCTATGTCTTCGGCAAACATCGTCAGCACGGACTGCAGGCAGAACCGCTGAGCGGCCCGGCGCTCGATCCCACGTCCGCAAAGCGATCTGAATAGGTGTGCAACCTCTACTGCTACCTGTCCGGCACCCCGGACCGGCTCATGACCGAACACCGGCTGCGCATCCATAGGGGCTGGGAAGGCCTGAACGCCGGCCCGGCGGAGAAGGTTCCTGGAACTGACCCTATCCATGGGTTCCTCCACGGGATGCTCCACGCCGTCAATCCAGAACTGACCATGGGCCGGCACGACGGTGGGACCGGTCAGGCCCGGCTGTTGCCGCTGTAGGTTGCCCGGTAGCTGCAGTGCCGTTCGCGCAGGCACCCGTTGAGCGCCTGGGCCAGGCAGTCCCGTTCGGCGGCCGGAAGCGCGAGGAGTCCGTGCAGGTAGGCTTCGATTTCCATAAGTCCCGCCGTACCGCCGGCACGGCGGCTGCGCGCCCACAGGGCGCCCAGGGACAGGCCGGAGAGGATAAAGGCGATGGTGGCGGTGCGGCGCTGCCGCTCGTATCCGGTGTGCGCGGTCATCATGTCCCGCTCCCGCTGTGCAGTCCCAGGAACCGCGGGAGTCTTCACGGCAGTACGGGGGATGTGGAACACATACTACCTGCCGGGACAGCCGGGCGCACCGGCCGGGATACCGGTATTTCCGCCTTCCGTCCGGACAGAATATGCCGTTAGGATTCCTCGTCCGCTGCGGCCTGTTTAAGGACGACCGGTTCCTGCGGTGGTGACATCGGACTTATCAGGGATGGAAGAAGCGCGGCTAGATGGTCCCGTCGACCCTGGGATCGCTGGCCGGGCGGAATACGGTGAGGTCCCGGGAAGCCAGGACCTGCGGATCGTACCGGGCGACTCCGGCATAGAAGTCCCCGTAGGAGTTGGTGTCGATCAGGATCATGGCCTTCTCCGAGTACAGGATGGTGTGCCGTCCCACCGCGTCAGGCCAGGACATCAGGCCGGTGAAAGCGGCCGCATCAAATTCCTCCAGCGAAATGATGCCCAAATCGTCGAGTGAACCGCGGGCCAGGGCCATGTTGTCGGGGCTGAGGAACCGGGGGATGAGGTATTCGATCATCGATGCGGGAACCATATCGTTTCTTCCGTTGGGAGCGGTCAGACTCCAGTACACCAGCAGGCAAGACGATCACAACGAGTTCAGCCAGCGCGGTGCGGAACTGAACGGGATCGCGCGCCCCCGCAGGTGCCGGTCAACGTCACTTCAGAACTACCCGCTCACGCAACAGCCCAGACACGTCCTATGCGCTGTTATCGGGGTTGTTGCGTTACGTGCCTCAGCCTGCGTTCGGGACGATGAGCGGCTTGATGCAGTTGTCGAGCTTCGCTGAGAAGATGTGGTATCCCTCGGCGATGTGCTCCAGCGGGATCCTGTGGGTCACGATGTCGCTGGGCTTGAGGTAGCCGTTGCGGATGTGTTCGAACAGGCGCGGCCACTGGCGTTTGACCGGGCACTGGTTCATGCGCAGGGTCAGGCCCTTGTTCACCGCGTCGCCGAACTTCACGGCGCTGAAGATGGGTCCGTAGGCACCCATGACTGAGACGGTGCCGCCCTTGCGGACCGAGTCGATGGCCCAGTTCAGGGCCACCGGGGAGCCGCCCTGCAGCTTCAATTTGGCGGAGGTCACGTGCTGGGTGAGGTTGCCGTCGGCCTCGGCGCCCACCGCGTCGATAACGACGTCGGCCCCGAGGTAGTCAGTGACTTTCTTCAGGTGCACCACGATGTCGTCGTACTCGGCGAAGTTGTACGTCTCGGCGTGGGCAAACGTGGCTGCCTTCTCGAGCCGGTACTGCAGGTGGTCGATGACGATGACGCGTCCGGCGCCCATCAGCCAGGCGGACTTGGCGGCGAACAGCCCCACCGGGCCGGCGCCGAACACCACCACGGTGTCGCCCTCGGCGATGTCCCCGAGCTGGGCGCCGAAGTATCCGGTGGCCAGGGCATCGGTGAGCAGCAGGGCATCCTCCTCATCCATCCAGTCCGGAATGATGGACGGCCCGACGTCGGCAAACGGGACCCGCACGAATTCGGCCTGGCCGCCGTCGTAGCCGCCGCAGGTGTGCGAGTAGCCGTAGATGCCGCCGACCGCCGTCGCATTGGCATTCACGTTATGGCAGTTGGAGTACAGCCCACGGGCACAGAAATAGCAGGAACCGCAGTAGATGTTGAACGGGACCATGACGCGGTCGCCGCGTTTGAGGTTCTGCACCGAGGGGCCGACCTCTTCCACCTCGCCGATGAATCGCCCGCCGCATGAACAGCCGCGAGTTCCCCATGCTCCCGCTCACCGCCGAGCAGCTCCGCCTCTTCGGCACCGGCAGGTCCGGGATCGAACAGGAAGGCTCCGGCTCCGGCGGCTCGGACTCCGTCGCCGTCAATACCAAGGTCCAGGCTCCGCCGAGCCCCGGCATGATCATCACCCTCATCGTGCTGCCCATCGCCCTGATCATGCTCGGCACCGTCGGCTCCGTCGTGCTGCCCCAGGACTCCGACCTGGCCCAGGTCTTCGGCTTCATCGGGGCACCCATGATCGCCCTGCTCGTGGCACTGTTCCTGGCCTACTGGTTCCTGGGCATCCGCCGAGGCTGGTCCTCCCAGGCCACCGGCGAAATCATGGACGCCGCGCTGGCACCCACCGCGATCGTCATCCTCGTCACCGGCGCCGGCGACGTCTTCGGCAAAGTGCTCACCGTCAGCGGCATCGGCACCGCCCTCGCCGAGGGGCTCGCCAGCGTCGGCCTGCCGGTGATCCTCATGGCCTTCATCCTGGCCGCCGTGTTCCGCGCCTCCCAAGGCTCGGCCACCGTCGCTATCATCACCACCGCAGGCCTCCTCGCCGCGTCGGTCGAGGCCGGCAGCTACACCCCGATCCAGACCGCCCTCATCCTGCTCGTCATCGGCTTCGGTGCCTTCGGCCTGAGCCACGTCAACGACTCCGGCTTCTGGATCGTCACCCGGTACCTGGGCCTCTCGGTCTCCGACGGCCTGCGCACCTGGACCGTCCTGACCACAATCCTCGGCGTGACCGGTTCCTGCTGACCTCCGCCGCCTGGGTCCTCGCCAGCGGAATCGGGGTTTGATGCGCGCCCGCCTTGACGACGTTATCTTAGCCTCGCTGCGGCGCGGTGAGGCGGTCCCGGCCTTCACCTGCTACGATTTCGCCACCGCAACCTCCGTTGTGGAGGCTGCAGAGGAAGCCAGGCGCGGCATCGCCCTCCTGGTCGCTTCGAAGACTGCCGCGCGCACCTCCGGGCTTCGCCTCATCACCGCGCTGCGCAGCCTCGCGAACGGCGCCGCCGTTCCGGTGACCGTTCAGCTTGACCACGCCAACGACCTGCACGTCATCAGGGAGGCCGTGACCGCGGGTGCGGACGCGGTGCTGGCCGACGGCTCCTCCCTCGATTTCGAGGACAACATCGCGCTGGTGCGAACCGTGCGGGATCTGGTCGGACCCGACGTCGTACTGGAAGCAGAGCTCGGCGGACCCGCCGGCGACGAGGACAGAGCCTTCGCTCAGGATGCCGCCGGCCTCACCGACCCCGGGCAGGTCTCCGAGTTCGTCGCGCGCAGCGGTGCCCAGCTCCTCGCTGTCGCCGTCGGCAATGTCCACGGCAAGTACAAGGGCGAGCCGGTCCTGCGCTGGGACGTTCTGGGGCGGGCCGCGCAGGAGACCGACGTGCCGTTGGTGCTCCACGGCGCCTCCGGCATCCCGCAGGCCGACCTCGCGAGGGCGGCGTCCTTTCGGATCGGCAAGATCAACATCAACACCGGACTCCGAACCGCCGTGCTCGCCTCCGTCGCCTCCGGGGCCAACGGATTCAGGGCCGACGTCGAGAATCTCGCCGGGCTGCTGTCCGAATGGTCGGCAGCGGCCCGCGGAGTGGCCGGAGGAGTGCTGGAAACCCTGCGCGCCTGAGCGATGCGCGGGGGGAGGACGCCGCCGCGCCTGCTGACCAAGACCGGCACCGCATTTGCCCGCTACCCGGCCAGCGGAGCCACGACGTCAACCTCATGGCACAGCCCGTCCAAAGCGGCGGCCCCAACCCCGGGCCGCCGCTTCGGCGTTCCTGGCAC